>DASZWJ010000019.1 GCA_035546635.1 Gammaproteobacteria bacterium | reverse complement strand
ACGCTGGTCAGAAAATCAATTTTGACCAAAAAGTATTTTTCAAAGTCTGAAAATGAGAGTGATTTATTAAAAATTACGGCCAATCAGGCTAATGCTTTGATTTATCAGCTGGCTTTAGCGGCATAATTGGCTAAAGTCCAGGTATATTCTTTTGAACCAATTCCAGCGACATTTAACTATCTAACTTATAACTTAAGGTTAAATGACGTAGAAAATGTTATTCCTTTTAATTTTGGATTGGCCAAGAACAACCAAGAAGCATTGTTTTATTACTTCCGAGGAGGTTCAGCTATAGCCTCATTAGAAAATCTTATTGAACACGAAAACATAGATCGTATTTCTTGTAAGCTAAGAAGAATGGATGATGTAGTTCAAGAACAAAAAATCACCAAATTAGATATTATCAAATGCGATGTTGAGGGCTCTGAGCTTTCTATTTTGCAAGGAGGGTTAGTTACTTTAGAAAAATTAAAACCCATTATTTATATTGAACTTTATGAACCATGGTGTAAAAAATTTGATTATAATACCTCTGATGTTATGTCTTTGTTATTTGGCTTGGGATATAAATGCTACTCAGCTATACAGGATAGATTGATAAATCTAACTCAAATTGATAACAACAACGACAAGTATAATTTTTTCTTTTTGCATACAGAAAAACATAAAAACATTCTTTCAAAACTCCTATCAAACTAAGATAGCATAAATACTCCACAGCTTCACCTTCGTGAAAAATATGTTATAAATCCTTGATGAGAATTTATAGCGGAGAGCTACAGCAACGTACAAGGAGCTATAAATGCCGATATTCAAAAATGGACATTTTTTGTTAAAAATATAGCCAAAAAAGTGCTTAACATAAGAAGTTTAGAATTTGGCCTAAAATTCTTGTAACCCATTCAGGTTTTGTCTAACTTGGACTCGTGAACTGCTATGCACATATTATTCCTAGGAAATGAACCTTTTATGGGAATAATTTTTATCACACTTATTTGTTCACACAATGCCTATGGGTAATTGAAAGGTTGGCTGAACGCTTACGGTAATAATTGGAAACTGGCAACAGCTACTGGGTATGATTATACTACTTGCGGCTTTGCAATAACATTCCATTTGGTTTGCTGAATTAATAGCCGTTAAGCGCGCAATCGAAGTTGTGGCTGGTAGCATAACAGCAGGTATTATTTCCATTTTAGTGGTAAAATTTGGAACGCCATTAATTACAAATATAAACAATCAGATTAATTTATCAAGAAGTAGAAGATCAGAACGTTGTGAACGCTTAGTATAGTAGTACTTTTAAACCCTCTTATCGGCACCGTTTTGATTAGTAGTATCCGTATCTGAAATTCACGGAAAAAAGCCCGAATACCATTCGAGTAAATCGGAGGGCTTCAGCTTACGTATGGGCGCAAATAGCTCGGAAGCAGCTCGGAAGTCAATGGCTTCCGTAGGAAGCGGGGTCTCATCAAAAGTATCATAGTTGATTGCCCGTTGTAATTCATGAGTTAAGATAGCACCTGCTTGGCGATTAGTTGAACCAACTCTTATAAACACCCCTTTTTCGATGCCCTTGTCTTCTTGTCTATAGCTAGGCTATTAACTAGGAAGTAGCTAGGAGGCTGACGCTTCCTAGCACGTTTTGATTTAGGATACTATGGATACTATTGTCAAGGGGTACTGTTAACATGTATTATCAGAAGAATGAGGTTAAGCGTTCAGGCGGATTCAAAGAATAAATGCAACTTGTTAGTCTATTAGTTGGCTCTCATACAGGCTCATAAGCTAAATGACTAACATTCATGCCTTTTTGATCGGAGCAAACAAAGATGAAAAAAATTGTTTTAAAATTCTTATCTATAGCGTTTATTCTGTTTACTTGTTTAATAACATCAGCAAATGCAGCCATGGCAGAAACAAATTCCAATCTGATAACTGCTCATACTTCTAACAATGTGCTTGGAAAGCCCGTATGGATTACAACTACTTTACCTCATGGGCAGTATAATACCATCTATGGTACTGTTAATTTAAATACTATGGTGATAGATTCTGATGGAAATACGGATACTTATACTTTTTATGCTGATTTTTCACACCCTAACGAGGTAATCCCTCCTTGGTTGGCTTTAAATTCTAACGGTATTTTACAGGGTATCTCCCCTATTCCTAATAGCTCTGATTCTACTGTTTATATCGCCGTAATTGCTGAAAGTAATACTACCAAGTTAATGGCGCCAGCTACCCTGGTACTACACATAATTAATTAACGATAATGATTCTGCAACGTTAATCACAATTTATAGCGCGTCTAGATCAACACAAAATAGTTTTGTTGCACGGAAGCAAATTTTAATCCAGTTTATAAAGATTCTCCTGCGTAATCAACCAAAGTAGTGCGTAGATTTTTTAAAAATATTGCTAAAAATTTAAGTGATTTGTTTAATTTTAAATTCCTATGTAAATATCAATAATTGTGTTATTGGGCACGATGTATAATATGGTTGGCTATTTGATCACGCCAATACGCACCTGCCTGCTAATTGTCCTATTTTTGAGGTCTCAGGATTAAATTCATTCTTGTTATTGGTTCTCGCTGTTAAACCAACTAAGCTAACCATAGAAAGGCGGACATTCTATTTTTGCATATTCGCTCCTTTTTATCTGTTATATGGTAGATTAGCGCCATAGCGATGCGATCTGACGGCTCAAAATAAAAAGCATTATCCTAAAATTGATTAATAAGTAAACTCAAAGCCCTATAGTATTATTTCTGCTCAGCTAGTTTTAATTTAACTTATGTTATAACTAGATTTAACATGTTTAAACCGCTCCAAAGCAGCATCGACCACCCCTTCAACACTCCCTGATTCCTGGTATTGCTGCCTTAAATAACTGGCATCGCTACCTTGGTGAGTAATTTTTTCAATATGCTCAAGAGCAATGGTACAACCTAATATATCACCGTAGGATTGTAGCTTGCGCAGCGTCGTCAATACATCTTCACGTATCGAAATTTGTTCGTATGTTTTAGGATGTACTAAAGTGCCTTGTAATCCAAAACGACAGGCTTGAAAACGATTGTAATTATAAACCAGATAATCATCTTCAGCTGGATCAGGTTCATTGCGTTCCAACAAATAGCGACAAAGTGCTTGCAGATAACATGCTAAAGCGGCAGCACGCTCTACTGATAAAGGCGTATCGCAAACCCGCAATTCGATCGTGCCATATTCTGGTTTTGGCCGGATATCCCAATAAAAGTCTTTCATGCTATTGACAATACCGGTGTGAATCATTTTAGCAAAATAAATTTGCTCAAACTGTTCCCAATGCAATAAAAAAGGCGCTCTGCCACTTAATGGAAAAGCGAATACGGAGTTTAATCGCGCTGAATTAAATAAGGTATCATTACCTTGAACAAACGGAGAAGATGCTGATAGTGCAATAAAGTGAGGTACGTAGCGGTTCAACGCGTGCAATAGGAATAATGCCTCATCACCGCTGGTGCAGCCAATGTGAATATGTTGACCAAAAATAGTGAACTGTTGGGCTAAGTATCCATATAGTGCGGAGACTTTTTGAAATCGAGGTTTGCTAAAAATACGTTGTTCTGACCATACTTGAAAAGGATGGGTACCGCCACCGCAAATACCGATATTGAGTTGCTCTCCAGTACGTACTAAGGCTTTTTTCATCTCATCCAGTTGTGTTAATAAAGTAGTGTATTCAGTATGTATGCCAGTTGAAATTTCGAGCATACTTTCTGTAATTTCAGGTACGACTACTCCAGGAAATTGTTTTCGTTGCAACAACTCCAATATATCGGGGCTGGCCGGAGTCAAATCAAAACTACTGAGACTCACCAACTGTAACTCCAATTCAACACCAATACTGAGGGAAGTAGAAGTTTTAAACGGCTCTATCAACATAGGAAGGCTCCTTAACACTTGGTACTTCATTCGCTAAATATAGTGCGCGTTGAACAAAAATTGGCCCAAAAATTTCCATGATGAGCGCTATGGCAGCTAAAGGAGCAAGCTGGTCGAATAAATTAATTCCCAAATAACGAGTTTGCTCTAAAACCAAGATTACAAATGCTGAGATAGGTGTGATGGCTAAACTGACTAGCAACCCTTTACGACAGGTAATGCCGCTAAAACGTGCAAAAAGACTAATCCCAATGGTTTTGGCCAAGAAGCGTACCACAATAAGGGACAGCCCTAATAGGATTCCAGCATACACTTTCTGCCATTCCAAGGTGGTGGCGATAAAAACGAATAGTAGAATAGCTAACAAATCCCCTAGTACGCCAAAACCTCGCTGGGAAGGATTTAAAATGATACGTCGATGCCGCGTCACCAATCCAAAAGTTAATGTTGCTATGATAGGAGATAGTTTAAGGTTATGGGTTAGTGCTACCAGAAAAATCACAGAAAGCGCAAAAACAAGCGTACAATCTTGGTGAGTTCGATGAATTGCTCTTAGCAACATTGGGATAATGACACCAAATGATGCACCTAATGCAAGAGAAATCAATAGTACAAGCAGGTTGTTGTAAGCGGATGATCCCAGTGAGTCTGAAACTTTAAATATTGATAACCCGATAACCATTTTAAATACCAATACTGCCAATACACAGTTAAGCACAGAAAGATGCAACGCACGCTCTGTCACTTGGCCAGCACTACGTTGTTCATGCACAATGCGTACTACAGTAGCTGGAGAGGTAGCCATCGCCAGGGTTGCTAATAAAAAAGCAGTAATAGCCGGCAAGCCAAACCCGTATGCTAATGCATATACCGCACCAAAGGTTAAAGTGGTTTCAACTAGGCTGGTTATTCCTATCCATGGATTGGTTCTTAACCAGTGCAGATTAATATAGTATCCTGCTTCAAACAGAATAAGTCCAAAGGCAATATTTGCTAATAATAATAGCGTATTAGAAGGAGCATGAGGTAATAATCCTACTTGCGATTGAGCTAAAATAAAACCTACAACTGCATAAATACTAATACGAGGCAGTTTCATCCAGCGGTAACCAATTTCACCGGCGAGCCAAGCAAGCAGGAGTGTAAGTGGCCAAGCTAAGTTTAAGATAATTATTTTTATATTCATAGAGTCTCCTTTTAAAGCTAGCTAAATCGAAAAATCATGAGGAATAGGAAGTGTTGAACACAGAGTTTATCTGTGAATATGAAGCTCTAACGTAATTGCTTACCCCAGGTACGTCGTCCCAGGTTACGTTCTAACCATTGATAAAGTGCAGAAGGAGAACATTTTTAATGGGACTTAATATACTATCGTTGTGGAAAAAAAACCATAGTAGATTTCAATGGCGGTTTTCATTTGCTTGAATCATTATATTTAGCTAAATTAACACCGTGTCTCACTAATTTAAGTGTATAAATACTTTCAGAACAAATTTGCTTTCGCAAAAGAAATGCAGTTATGGCTGTAACGATAGCCGGCAAGATCGAATAAAAATTCCAGGTTAATTCTGTTGTCAATAATATAGCTGTGATTATTGCACTGGTTGTGCTGCCAACCATTCCAGCCATCCCCGCTATAGTAAATAGTTCGATATTAATGCCAAAATAGCACTAATAAGTTGGGGGTTCCAGTCTTAATACCTTGTATAAGAGGATTTTTATCCCGCTCTCAATAAAAAACCAGATAATGGCATAGCCCCATACCAACAAAGCATAAGTCCACCCAACCGGAGCAACAAACAAACCATAAACAGCTGCCAATGTTCCCAGCACCTGTGTCGTTTCAGTTGCAACAATTAACTTCCAGTTAGGCCAGGGTTTTTGCCAGATGGCGCCTGTATTGCGAGTTATATAAAGGGTTAAATGTCCGGCTATCAGCAACTTTAAAAAAATGATAGTTTGTATAACTTCTCTGGAAAGCGCAGTAAATTCCCGCAATATAAAATATAATAAAAATGACTCTATCACTCCGGTTATGCCCAAAGCTGAACTCGTGATTAATATCCGCGACATTCGCCACCTCACGGGACGAGGAGCCACTTTGGCATTGTCATAAGCAATCATCATAATTGGAAAATCATTCAAAATGGCTAATAGCACAATCATCACAGCAGTAACTGGGTAAAAATTAAATACTAGAATACATAACGAGATAAATAACAGCACGCGTATGGTTTCCGCAATGCGAAAAGTGGCATAACTGGTCATGCGTTCAAATATTTTTCGCGCTTCTTCAATGGCGGTTGTAATGACAGATAGCCCTTTTTCCGTCAACACTAAATCTGCTGCGGCGCGCGCCGCATCGGTAGCGCCACCAACGGCTATGCCAACATCAGCTTCTCGAAGCGCCGGTGCATCATTGACGCCATCACCAGTCATACCCACAATATGATTGCGAGATTGTAATGCCTGAACGATATTGAATTTGTGAACTGGAAAAATCTCAGCAAACCCATCCACCTGTTCAATTTTTTCAGCAATTTGTTCTTTTTCTTTGCTATCTAAATCTTCTTCTTTAAATAATTGGGATGCTGAAACAATATTTTCTCCTAATCCTAAGTTGTGAGAAATTTCTTTGGCAATGGCCAGGTGATCTCCCGTGAGCATTTTAATTTCAAGCCCCATTTTTTCTGCTACGCTGATTGTTTCAGCAGAGTCTTCACGTGGAGGATCAAATAAAGGAATTAATCCAAGATAATGCCACTTTTCATTGTCTTTTTTGGCAACACCCAGTGCCCGATAACCTTTTTGAGCCAGTTGAATAACCTGTTCATCTACTTTTTTCCGAATTTCTATTTGATCTACGATATCTGAAATGACTTGCGGCGCACCTTTGGATACGGTAAAAGTTTTATCAGCTAGATTTACTTCGGCTTCAGTGCGCTTATGTTTTGGATCAAACGGCATAAATCTAGCTATTTGATAATTGGCCAAACTTATTTTACTAGGCAGGTTGTTCAAAATAGCTTCATCAATAATATCCGGCGATGTTTGGTTGGATGCCAAGGCAGCAGCAGTTATTAACTCAGTTTTATCATGACAATCAATGGGGATGGGTTCTCCCATAGTTAATTTATTTTGGGTCAGTGTGCCTGTTTTATCGCTGCATAATATGTCCATGCCAGCCATTTCTTCTATTGACACCAATCTTGAAACGATGGCTTTCATTTTAGCAAGCCTTAAAGCTCCCACAGCCATAGTGACGGATAGAACTGCAGGCAGAGCAACTGGGATAGCGGCGATTGTTAAAATTAGCGCAAACAGCAATGAATGTAAGAATGCTTCGTGCCGTAGATGGGCTACCGTCATGATAATTATCACAAGGCACAGCGTCAGAAAAATTAAAAATTTACCTATTTTTAAAACGGCTTTTTGAAAATGTGATATGGTTCTTGCAGTTTCAACCAGTTTTGCTGTACGCCCAAAATAAGTGTTCATGCCTGTTGCGGTGACAATACCTAACATTTCACCTAAACGCGCTATGGAGCCTGAGTAAATTGTATCACCGACTTGTTTATCCACCGGCAATGATTCGCCGGTAATAGTGGATTGATCGACGCTAAGATAATCTCCTTCTAATAGGTTAATGTCTGCGGGGATAATATTTCCCAGTCTGATTAAAACAATATCACCAGGAACCAGCTGGCCTGCGGCAATGTCTGTCCATGCTCCATCCCGCAATACGCGAGCCGTCAGTGCCAATTTTTTCTTTAGTGCACTGATGGCATTGTCCGCTTTAAATTCTTCCCAAAAACCCACGCTGGCGTTGAGTAATAACAAGACTCCAATAATGATGAAGTCCTCCCAACGCTTTAAGATTCCAGAAAGAATAAAGGCAACTTCTATCATCCAAGGGATAGGTCCCCAAAAGAATTTTAAAAATCTTAAGAGTGGCGGGGTGTGTTTTTCTAATATAATGTTAGGACCAAATTCCTTAAGAAGCGCTTCTGCTTGGAAGGTATTCAGTCCAGTTTTTATATCCATATTTTGTTGAAGTTCCATAGTAACTTTTTTTATTTAGTTAATTAGGATTTAATTGATTTAAGCTAGAAACAAGATGCGCAACATTATGCAATGCCAGCAACCTTGTTTGTTAGGCTGAACGTTGCCATTGTTTAAGATGCTGGGTGATAGCGATTTGCTTCTGGTGCTCTATAAATCAAAAACTCGCTCAACCGTCGATAACCTTCTTACCCTCGTACTAGGGGCCTGTCGTCACACGACCCCACTACGTCGTCCCGCGGCTTGTCCGCGGGATCCAGAAGAGAATAAAACTTGCTAAGAAGCCAAAAAAAAATCTGCCAGACTCCCTAGTTCCTGCGGACAAGCCGCGGGACGACGTAGTGGGGTGCGTGTGACGACAGACCCTAGGTAGTACAATCATTGAGATTTAAAATAATGTAATTTTTTGGCAAATATCAGAATCCTCTTAGCATAAACAAATAATAATCAGTGATTTCGGCGACAAACGAATATAGTATAGCGTATTTAAGCCATTACCGAACTATTTGGGTATACTTATTGATTAACTTATTAAAGCCTAAGAGAACATATATGCGATGTTTATTTATAATTATGTTATTCACCTTCGTCTTACAAGCTAACGCAGAAATACTCATAACAAGCGAATCATCAGCAAAGTTACGTGTTTTTCAAGACGCCAAAATACTGAGTGAAGGAAAAATTTTTTTAGAAAATTCAGGCGTTGATATATTAAAAAACCTGAAACTGAATATCATGAATGCTGTGAATGGCACAACTATCATTCCTGGTAATTGTGGTGACACGTTATTACCCAATCAAACTTGTTATTTTATCTTGCAGTATAAACCTAGCTTTACTAATCTTCATCAGGTGAAAGACTTCTTAGTCACATTGATTGTCACTGCATTAGCTCCAAATAACCAAAAACAGCAAGATAGTTATACGATTGTTTTAGAAAGTGTTCCCCATGGTAACTGGGTTAAATTTGGGGGAGAAAACTCTTTAGAAATAAGGGGAACAAGAGATTTTACTCAAAAGCAGCATGGAAATGCTAGCTTGTTATATGCAGCGAGTGGTCATGTGCTGCGCAGTAGTGATGGTCAGCATTGGAGCGTGGTTGGTAATAATTTTCCAGTTAATTGCAATGTAGATAAGCTAGCTGTAGGGAAGGATTATCTTTATGCTTATTCTGATTGTTCAGGAATGCAGAAATATGATGGCATAAGTTGGGTAGCGTTAAAAAATATTCCTTGGCTTGATAGAGATAAATTTGGCGGCATCAACAAGATGTTAGTAACACCTGATAATGTGCTCTATATCGCTACTTCTATCGGTGGTGTTATCAAGTTGGAGGGTGAAAATGCAACGCCCTTAGGCGGTGATAGTTGGCAGGAGCAGCATTTAGGAAATGCACTGGCTATTATCCAAGATAAGAATGACTCTAGGCTTTATGCAGCAACAGATAAGGGGGTCGCACAATTTGATGGTAATCAATGGGAAATAATCGGTAAAAAGGAATGGTTCAAACAAAGATTTTTAAGTGCTTTTGGTGTTTACCAAGATGCAGCAGGAAATTTATATGCCGCAGCAAATGTGGGTATACTGCAATATAAAAATGAGCATTGGCAATTATTGGGTGATGCAAAAAACGGACTTACCGGTTATATACAATCTAAGTTTCTTGTTGATGTGAATGATTTATATGTCGGCACCAATGATGGGCTCAATGACTGTAATTTATTTCGTTATGACGGAAAGCATTGGAGCAAACTTGATTCACCCTGCACCTATTTTAATGCATTTGGGCACAACAGTAATACCTATAGTGAAAATCCTGTAGTTTTATATGTCTTACTTGCGCACAATGGTCGCTTATACGCCAGCACCGATCGCGCTATTCTTATTTATGATCGAAAAGCTAATCAATGGTTACCTGCAAATACGAATTGGAATGGAATAGAAGCAACCGCCTTGGCGCCTGATACAAATGGTGGTTTATATGCTTGGTGGCAGCATGATTTAGTCATTGAAGGCCATTATGATACTTCTTGGGGTTGGCGTCCTAGCTATGCTCCTATTGCGCCGCCCACATATTATTCAAACCGCTATGGTTTACAGTTAATTCCAAAAGATGCAACCAGGCCTTCGACAAACTCAAAAAGGGTGGTATTTACAGAAGATTCAATTCCCATGCCGGTTGCAATAGATAGCTGGAATAAAGTTACTCACCATAATTCAGCTAATTCCCTACTGCAAGACCATGACGTTCTCTATGCGGGTTGGGCAAACTGTTCTTCGCCTTCTGCTATCATTGCACATTTTCCTGATAAAAAGAGTTATTGCCGTTATGCAGAACCACCTGTAGGCGGTGTGTTGCAATATGCTGGTCAACAATGGATGCCGGTAGGCGCTAAGAGTTGGAGCAAAGAGACTCAAGATGGTGTTAGCACAAGATTATTAAAAGTGAATGGGACGTTATATTCAGCCTGGCTAAATAATACACGCAGTGAGGACTATGGTGATTACTACCCTATCGGCGGTGTCTTGCAATATGATGGAAAAAATTGGTTACCTTTAGGCTACAGTAGTTGGAACTTTGTTTACGCAAATGACTTGCTTTTAATGAACAACAGGCTTTATGCAGCAACCAGTGATGGTGTAGTGGAATATTATCCTTAATTAGTCGCTGGCGCGAAATTTACTTCGTCTCGGGCATCCATCTGAAAATTAGCATTTCATGAATGGCTTGGATAAAAGGCTGCTCAGTAGTTAAAATAATTTCTCGTGGAAACTTAGGAAAATATTGTTTTGCTAGTTTATTCGCTTTGGCCATAACCTAAATAATCGATTAAAATAAGATGAAAATGGGGAGCTAATTTTTCAATGTAACCTACTGATTTCCAGTTCTGAGAAAATCATTACCATGTGGTAAATTTGTAGGTTGGGTTAGTCCATAACTAGTAGGTAGCATAAGGCATAATGCATTTCTTTTAGGTTATGAATTATCATTACATGTTGGAGCAAGTTCAAATGAGTGTCAAGAAATCTATCTTAACCAAACGCGTGAACACTCAGAGTCCAGAATGGGACGTGACTGCGAATGCGGTCATGCGAGCTATGCGGTTAACTACAGAGTTGAATAAGCTGTCATTTGATGATGCTGCAAAAGTGAGAGCCATATTCAGCGAATTAATTGGTCAACCGGTCGATGAGACTTTTAGGCTTATTCCTCCTTTCTATACAGCAGGTGGTCTTGAGATCAGGGTTGGACATAAAGTATTCATTAATCAGTGCTGTACCATTTATGATATGGGCGGAGTTGATATTGAAGATTTAGTCATGATTGGTCCCAATGTTAACATTATCACCGCAGGTCACCCGGTAGATCCCGCTGAACGCCGCGCTTATGTTGAAGCCAAATCCATTATCATTAAAAGGAATGTTTGGATTGCCACTGCTGCCACTATATTGGGTGGTGTTACGGTGGGGGAAAATTCTGTTGTTGCAGCTGGTGCTGTTGTTACGAAAGATGTTCCTGCAAACACTTTGGTTGCGGGTGTGCCAGCCAAGGTCATTCGCTCGCTTGATCGTTGAGCTTAGTGCATATCTTCTGCAATAGCACTACAATTCCCAAAACCAGTATTTAAAATTGAGAGCAGCGTCCCAAATATCAAAAGCTTTAATTTCATTCTACGCACTACCCTTCTAAAAATTTTTTTAATGCAATCGCGTTGTTATGTTCAGTTTCTTTAGAGCCATATAATAAAGTAACCGTGTGTTTTTGTTCTTCTTGGTAAATAATAGCAATCACCTCCCCTTTGCTTTTTAATTCTTTTGCATAGCGTTTTTGAAACTCAGGCCATTTTTGCGGGTCATGATTGAACCATTTGCGCAAAGCGTCACTAGGGGCGATTTCTTTTAGCCATAAATCGATATGGGCATTTTCTTTTTTGATGCCCCGCGGCCAAAGCCTATCTATGAGAATTCGAAATCCATCTGATTCTTGAAATTTTTCATAAATCCTTTTAATTTTCAGAGTCATTGATAATTCTCTCCTTAATTGCGAATACTTACAAAGTAACAATTATACCATAATCTTGAGTTATCAATTTCATGGATTGCATTCCAATATATTAATAATTGGAGTTGGACAGCACCATAAACGAGTAATTCAAATCTTAATTTTATTCAGCGTATTTAGAGAGCAATTGCCATTCTTTCGATGAAATGGTCAATGGAAAATATTTTTGTGAACTGAAATCAGAGACAAATGCCCACACGGAAAGGCCAAGATAAAGCGGTGATTGTATCTGTGTGTATTCCTGCAAGGCGACTTTAAAATAATCAATTTGATGATATAAGTTTTTAAGATTGAGCGAAGGATTATTCTTATCTATTTTTTGCTCCCATTCATAAGTTGTTGCTACTAAAGGGATGCCACCCATGACCTGAGTATGGGTAACCTTAGCAACTTGCATTAAATTTGTGATGGCCGTTTTTAAGCGTCGTTGATATACCTCAGGAGATACAGGTAATGCAGAATCATTAGGCTCGTGTAAATCATAACCATATAGCACCACAAAAGCATTCTGCCCTAATGTTTGAAACCAGGCGGAATCTTCCTCGCCAGGTCTTACAATCACGGAAATAATTTTTTTCTTGTTGCGAAGTTGTTTAGCGAATTCTTGATAGAATGGTAGTAATGTAGCGCTATAAGATTCTAAATCAAGAAATACCCCATCAGCATTGGGATCATTATTTACAATGCTAGCTATTGAATCAGCTGCTTTTTTATATTGTATATTAGACCAATGTTTAAAATTAGTGTTTGCCACCCAAAAACTTAAGTTGGGTAATATCTTTACATTTTTCAGTCTCGATTTGTAAAATTTGGTAGTGTTAAAGTCATAGGTGATTAATAACTGATTGTGCTTAGAGTCAACGTGCACTACCCCTGCTTCTGGAAATAAATAATTGAATCGATGCGATAGGACAGCTTTGTCATTGAAACGTTGAATTTGATTAATCCAGCTTTGCTCTTTTCCATAAAGCCAAGCAGAATTGCCTTTTGGCAAAGCATAGGCATTTAGCATATAGATTGATGCCAGAAGAACCCGTATGATTTTGGGAAATAATTTAATTTTTTTCATACTGCTAAAACCGAAAAATTTTGCCATATTATGCATTGCCTAATAGTGCAACTGGCTTAAGGGCACCTCTAGAAATTGTTCTTTTCATTCATGCGGCATTGGATTAGATTTTAAAATATAATGCGCCTCGTCTTAAACGAAAGTCTCGCGTTCTAGAAGTGTCTTTAACATTAAAATAATGAAATCCCTGTTAACCCTCCATCTATAGTAAAGTCTGTTGCTGTTACATAAGATGAGTCATCTGATGCAAGATATAATGCTATACTTGCAACCTCACTAGGTTCAGCCACCCTCTTTAAGGGTATTAATTTTGACCATTCTTGCAAATCTTGTTCCGTTGCGTCGACCTGTTCAAAAATTGGTGTGCGTATCACACCGGGTGATATGGAATTTACCCGAATATTTTTAGAGGTTAATTCAGCTGCAAATGTTTGCGATAAAGAAATAATTGCTGCTTTTGAAGCACAATAGACTGAAAAATTTTCCATGCCGGATTTAGCAGCAATAGAAGAAATTAAAATAATTGATGCCGGACTGTTTAAATAGGGTAAGGATTTTTGCACGGTAAAATAGGTACCTTTTAAATTGACTGACATGACTTTGTCAAAGAGTTCTTCTGTAACTTTTTCAACCGGAGCGATTTTAACAATACCCGCATTCGCAACGAGGATATCAAGATTAGCATTAAAATGCTTATGGATTTGCTGGTATAAATCATGAATCTCATTTAAATCAGCAATATCACTCTGTACAGCAAAAACATCACCCTTTAATTGCTCTTTGGCTTTTTCTAGTTTTACTCTGTTGCTTCCTGTGATAACTACCTTGGCACCTTCTTGCAAAAATAATTGTGCAATAGCTAGCCCGATTCCGCTGGAGCCACCAGTAATTAAAGCAATTTTATTTTTTAATTTCATTTGGATTAAACCTCTAGTTGATGTTGATTCAATGTAACTACTCGCACATTGTCCCGGCAGGAAGCCGAAATCCAGTTGATAGGGACATCACAGTTTCGCTTTCCTGCGACCTGGATCCCGGCCTCCTGCCGGGAGACGTTTATGCTAAGAGTAGCTTTTCTTTATATATTTATGATATATAGAGCTTCTAATTATGGAGCTTCAGGTATTCATTGATGAATTTTTTTTCACAGTATCCCGTTATCAGTGTTGCGCTTCTAGCGGCTATTATAGGTTCAGCCTTAGTGGCAGTCATCAGAAATTGGGTCGCTTTACATTTTCTAACTTCTCATCATGAAGTGGCATTCCCTATTTTTTTGCAAATTGGCGTAATTTATGCCGTGGTATTGGCGTTTACATTTTCTATGGTACTCAATGAGGTTGGGGAAAGTTACAGGGAAGCTAAAATAGAAACCACTGATTTGTTGACTTTAGCGCAGCTGGCGCCGGGATTTTCACCAGAAGTTCGGAATAGTATTCAACAAACGCTCATTGAATACACAGACGCTATTATTACCAAAGAATGGCCGAAAATGATTAGGCACCAAGAAGAACCACAAGTTGCAGAGATTCTTGAGAAATTACAGAGAATTTACTTGAACATGGATGTGCAATCACCCAAAGAACAGGTTATTTATTCTAACTCTTTAGAGCATTTAGCAAAATTGCGGGAAAATCGACGCTTAAGAATTTTTATTGCTACACAACCTAAACTAGAAAATCCATTAATGTTACTGGTTATGCTGGGATTTGTAGTCGTTGGTATTTCTTATTTTTTTGGCATGGATCGTCTTTGGGCGCAGATGGTTTTAACCGGAGCATTAATTTACACGATCACTTCCCTCTTAATGATTATCTTTATATTGAGCAATCCTTTTGCTAGCAAATTCGGTATAAGCACGAGAATTTATAAAGATACATTGGGTCGGTTGGAGCAAATGGCTAAGGAGTCGTAATTGTATTGTCATCTTGAGTTTTGCTGTCATCATGAGCACAAGAGAAGGATGAGAGCAAAATTCAGGAAGAAGAAGATCGATAAAAATCTAACGCCTTTTCTATCAATTCGGGTTTGCTGGTTACGCCAATTTTATTTTTGATATGTTCTATATGGGTTTCAACGGTGCGTCTTGAGATAACCAGAATTTCTGCAATTGTTCTTGCAGGCCTTCCTTCAATAATATGTTGCAGTATTTCAAGCTCTCGTTGGGTGAGGTAGTTATTCCCTAATTGCGCACCAGGTAAGCTGCCGGTAATGCCATTTTTATCATTTAAAAATTCCAATTCATCAATTAATGAGAAAGAGCTTGCTGGAGAGCCCTGACCCCAAAAAATGGTTAATCCTAATACACCAAGGATTGCATTTTTTTGACTATACCAGGGTAATTTGATGGTAATACCATTAAAATAGGAACCCTGTTTATCAGGCAGTTGTTCATCAAAAAAAAGTTTTTTCTGTGCTTGCATTACTTTTGTGTCATTTTTAATCAGTTGTAAGGTGGATTCCTCTTTAAAAATATCAAAAGCGCTTTTTCCATAAACCTGCTTTAATGAATCTGCTTGTATAAATTCTAAATTGACAGGATTAGAGTTTGATAACTGACTCTTTTGATTTAAAAAATAAATAGAAAATGGGTATTTGAATAAATCGGATACTGTATAAAGTTTATCTGGCATTTTAGATAGATTTTTATACTGTTGTATTTCTTTATCATCAATCAGCATAATGCCATTTTTGTGACGGAGAATATATAATTCATCGTCGGGAATATTTTTCTCGGCCATAACATTTTTCTTTAGATAATTGTTATATTTAAATTGAGATAACTACCATCTTCAAATAGCAATACTAAGGGTATTTTGTGCCCTTTTTTTAAAGATTGGTTTAACCCCATTAGCATGACATGAAAACCGCCTTGTTTGAGATCTTGTTCTTGACTTGGTTTGATATTGATTACTGGTACTTGTTGCATAAAGCTTGTACCCTCTTTTTGAAAAGTCTGATGCAGTTGAATCAGTTTAGCAACTGGGCTATAGGCAGCAATGAGTTGATGTGCTATTGCTCCCTTGTTATCCAATTCCATGTATACTTGGGCGCCATGTTGCGTTGGCATAGTTGCATTCACTTCTGGGGTTTTAATGCTGACTACATTAGCGGCAATTTCATGGTTGCTTGCATCATTAGTTGCCAATGGGGTTTGAGCTGCTACCCAGGTAGAACTGAATAAAATAAACGCCGTGAAAAATATTTTTTTTAACATATGTTTGTCCTTAAGTTGGTTTTTGTTTGATTGATTTTGCCACATCCTTGGATAGCGGTAAATCAAATCATCACCTTGGGAGCGCGTATGTCACCCCACAGGTTTTTTAATTACCCATAAAAGAGTGTATATATGCCAAGCTGGAATCCCAAGCAATATCTAAAATTTTTTAATCAACGGACCCGCCCTTGCCAAGATCTAGCGCGTTCAGTTCAAATTGAAGATCCACAAAAAATCATTGATCTGGGCTGTGGTCCGGGCAATAGTACCCAAGTTTTAATGGAATGCTGGCCGAATGCGGTTATTACCGGCTTGGATAGTTCAGAGCAGATGATTATGGAGGCGCGCAAACTATATCCCAAGGGACAATGGTTGCAGGCAGATATTGCCAGTTGGACTCCGCTTGAAACTTACGATATAGTCTTTTCTAATGCGGCACTACAGTGGGTCTCAGAGCATGAACGGGTTCTACCGCATCTGCTGCAGCAGGTTAAACCAGGGGGTGCGCTGGCCTTTCAAGTGCCGGCTAATATCAATGCAACAGCTCATCAGTTGATGCGGGATTTGGCTGCTTCCAAACATTGGCGTAAACATTTCCATCAACCCATCAGGGAATGGTACGTACACCCACCTGCATTTTATTATGATGTTCTATCACCTCATGCGTCTCATATTGAGCTGTGGCGTAGCGAATACTTCCACGCCATGTCAGGTCCAGAGGCGATTGTTGAGTGGTATAAAGGCTCAGGGTTGCGGCCATTTCTCGATCTTTTACCTGAGGATAAGCAAGACTCATTTTTGCAGGGTTATTTGCAGTTGATTGCTAAAGCCTATCCACGGCAAGCCAATGGTCAGGTGCTTTTTCCTTTCCTTAGGCTTTTTGTGATCGCTTATTTGTAACTACCCTCCCCCTTTGAAAAGGGGGGGAGCCATTGCGCTTCCTATGGAAAGGTTGTGACAGGGAAATAGTCATGTCAAAAAATTCAGCATTACCCGCAATGACCGTGACGCTATTACTTGATTTTATCGGGTTGTTCATGGTGATTCCTATCTTTGCTCCCCTATTACTTGATCCTCACAGTCCTATGCTGCCTACTCAAGCACCCATTGGCTTGCGCACGACCTTAATTGGGTTATTGATTGCCAGTTATGGTTTTGGGCAGCTATGGGGTGGGCCGGTTTTAGGAGAATTATCAGACCAGCTGGGGCGCAAGAAAGTAATTATTTGGGGTGTCGCTTGTCTGGTGGGTGCTAATATTTTGGGCGTGCTTAGCCTTTTTATGAATAATTTAGTGCTATTGTTTTTGTGCCGTTTTGGAACTGGATTTGCCTCAGGGAATGGTTCTGTGATTTTTGCTGCAGTGACGCATAGTAATCGAGATGAAAAGCAACGTGGTTTGCAATTAGGGTATCTGGCCGGTGCCTGTTCTATTGGCGCTGTGCTAGGTCCTGTGGTAGGCGCTGGCTTGTCAGCAATACATGGATTACCATGGCCGAGTAAAGCAACGCCATTTTTATTTATGAGTATTGCTTTTGCAGTGAATATTTTTATGCTGATACGTGGCTATCAGGATAGGGGGCATTATGAAAGGCGTCCATTTAATCTTTTTACCGGATTTAAGAATATTTTTGAGTGCTTTACTATTCAACCTCTGCCATTACTATTGCTTTCTTATTTTTTATTTGTGCTAAGTACAGAAACTATTTTTGCGGGATTACCCATTTTTGCGGTGCGAAAGTTTCAGGTAAGTAGTGCTTGGTTAGGAGTTTTATTTGCTATGGGGTCTTTGTGTTCGGCACTGAGTTCTTTAGTGATTAATCGTAAACTGAGTGAACATTATAGTTCTAATCAAATTGTATTATTGTGCTTGAGCATTCTTTGTATAGCTTTCTTTTTATTTTTGCTGCCAAGGCATCCGGGTGGATTATTTATTCCTTATGCTTTGGTAGGTTTTACCTGTGTATTGGTATGGGCGCATTATAATTCTATTTTTGGTGGTGTGGTGGCTAAAAATATTCAAGGGAAAGTCATTGGTGTGGCGCAATCTTTATTGTCGTTGTCTATATTAATTGGGCCACCGATAATGGGTGGGTTGATGGCGGTGCATCAAGAAATTGTGGTTTATATTTCAGGATGTTCTAGCATAAGCGCGTTGGTGTGTTTTTCGATTTGGGTTAAACAGCAGCAGCGTTCTTTATGATTGTCGATATCCTTCTCGATAAGAAAGGAGAGAATGTGATGCTCAACTCTCTGGCAAAAATCCTTCGGATTGCATATGCCATAATTTCGCAAAGTGGCCATTTACATTCAGTAAGTTTGCAATTGTACCCTGTTCGACGATTTCTCCTTTATGAAAGACTAAAATTCTATCCATATCAGCTAATGTAGATAAACGGTGTGCAATTACAATCGTAGTTCTACCCTGCATTAAATGCTCCAGGCTTTCTTGAATCAGCTTTTCTGTAACTGAATCCAGTGAAGAAGTTGCCTCGTCTAAAATTAGAATCGGCGCATTTTTTAAGATGGCGCGAGCGATGGCAATGCGTTGTCGTTGACCACCGGATAATTTAATGCCGCGTTCTCCGACTAGAGACTCATAGTCACAATCCAATTTTTCAATGAACTCATGGCAGTGTGCCAGCTCTGAGGCTTTAAAGACTTCTTCGTCTGTTGCATCCAAACGGCCGTAGCGGATATTTTCCATTAAGCTGCGATGAAACAATGCGGGATCTTGTGGAATCATGGCGATTTGAGCGCGTAAAGATTCTTGACTGACTTTAGCGATATCTTGACCATCAATTAAAATCTGACCAGATTGTAAGTCGTAGAAACGCAAGATGAGATTCACCAGAGTAGACTTTCCTGAGCCGGAAAATCCAACTAAACCAATTTTCTCTCCAGGTTGAATGACAAGATTCAAATTTTGAAATATCGGACGATTTCTTTTGTAACCAAAAGTGACCTGATTAAAAATGATTTGACCGCAAGGAATGGCAATAGGATGGGCATTTTCAGTGTCCGATAGATCGTGGCTTTTTTTAATTAAACTCAATGCATCGCTAATGGTGCCGGTCTCCCGCACAAACACAGTCATTTGAAAACTGACGAACCAAATCAAACCTAATAACCAGAATGACTGCATACTCACTTGAGTAAAATCGCCCAGCGTTACCCAACCGTGCGCCCAGCCGTAGAGTAAAGTAAAAATCATACCGAATATGAGGAATAATCCATTTATTCCAAGACCCATACGCATTAACTCAATTAGCCACATGGCTTTTCTGGCTTTAGTGATTTCATCTTGTTGGAATTGTTGCAAATATTCGGATTCATATCGACTACGCGCGAATAGACGCACATTTAAAATATTCGTAAATATGTCGACAATTTTTCCGCTTAATACGGAAACGGATTCAGCATGGGTTTCATATAGTACGTTAGCGCGACGTAAAATAAGGATGGTTAATCCCAAATGAAAACTGAGCCAAATTAATAGAATCACAGCAAACAGTGGTTTGGTAAGCCACATCATGGTCAACACCATGCTGATGCCTACAGTTGCTGTAATAAATTGAAAGGAAATAATCTCCATAATGTTTTGACAGCTGTGCGGTAAGTCAGCCAGCTTTTTGGCGAGATTTCCGGCAAATTGGTTGGAAAAATATTCATGAGAATGTGATTTTACGTAATTAAATACCGAGGCGCGAATGTTAGCGCGAAAACGTGGGAAAGTATAAATTTGGTTAATACCTTGAATGCGATTTAATATTTCTGTCACGATCCAGAATATCAGTAAGATAATTAATATGCCCTTGACTGCCAAATAGACACCTTGTGGAGGGCCGGTGTAGTCGTGCAGAGTATTGACTATCCGTTTCAAGAAATAAGGCAACATCGCATCGTTAACCGCCCAAACCATTGATATGGCGAATAAGGCTAGAAACCGCAACCATTGTTGACGGACGAAGTAAAAAATAAAGGCAAAATTTGATGTAGGCAGATTCATAATATGACCTGGTAAAAAATCGATGTATAAAATTCCAGCCAAATAGCAATGAATTGACCGGTCTTACTGAGAGCGATTTAACCAAGCAATATCATTTGAATCGTCCTAGAGAGGGTTAAAAATGAGTTTTTATTATACAGCGGTATGTGGATTTTAGCAATGCTCAATGGCACTTTCATAGGGTTATCCTTTGCTTTTACTAGGATGAACACGAAAAGAAAGCATTGCAACTCCTAATTAAAGTTACATTAAATTTGAAAATATTGTGACATTTTAATAAGTCATAGGATTACATACCGATTAAAAATTTAAAGATAGCTAAAAACTGTAATTTTAATTTCCTTAAAGAAAACTTATATCATACAATAAACCATTGTAATCTAAAGGGATGGTTCATCTTCTTTTTAAGAGCATGGCAATCCAAGAAGATTTGTAAAAACTTCCTCACTGTTTCAGGGGAAACTTGCTTTCCTCTTTCATATGACTGTTACATTTTAGGAGCAAAATCCATGGAATCGAACTCACAGATAAAATATCTAATTGGTAATTTGCCAGAAATCTATCAACCAATTTATGGTTTTAATGAATTTGATGGGAATTCATCGCGCAGCTGTTATGATAGATGGTGGATCGTACAGAGTGTTGCTGATAAATTGCGTTCTGAGTTGCAGCGTCCATTGCGGATTTTAGATATAGGATGCGCTCAGGGTTTCTTCTGTTTTAACCTGGCAGCTGTTGGTGATGAGGTATATGGTATTGATATAGTTCCGCAAAATGTGGAGCTTTGCACAGAGTTATCTAAAGTCTTGTCCTTGCCTGCGACTTTTGTAGTTGCTGACTGTGTAGCCGGAATTGACGCTTTGCCCATTAAAGAGTTTGATTTAATCATAGGACTTAGCGTTTTTCATCATCTGTGTCATCACATCGGATTTGAGACTACTCGAAATTTCATTGGCCTTTTAGCACAAAGAACGGCAGCCTGTCTTATCGAAACCGCTCTTAGAGAAGAGCCTGAAAAATGGGCTACTTCCCTACCGGACCAGCCCTATGAATTATTGGATCAATTTGCTTATTTTCAGCAAATATCACACCATCATACCCACCTGTCAAAAATTCAGCGTCCTATCTATTTTTGCAGCAATCATTATTGGTATATTAATGAAGAGCTAACGCATTTTGATTCATGGACTAATACTTCACATGAATTTACGAATGATGCACATAAAGACTCACGACGTTATTATTTTACCACTAATACGATGCTTAAAAATTTTCAACTCTCAGGTGATGAAGCAGAGAGCAACCGTGAAGAACTTGTAGGTGAAATAAAATTTTTGCAAAGTGGATTTTCGGTGACTCATGTATTGCCGCGCTTGTTGGGTTTTGAAATGCATGAAGACAGCGGTTGGGTGTTGCGTGAAAAAATACCTGGGATTTTATTAAGCACCATGATAATCAAGGGACTGGATTATGACCCTAATGTGATTATTGGTGACATTCTGGAACAATTGGCCGCCTTGGAAGCGCATGGTCTTTATCATAATGATTTACGCGTTTGGAATGTGCTGATTTCTACCCAGGGTTCGGTACGGCTCATTGATTTTGGCGCTATTGAAGATGCAGCACGTAATGTGATGGTGCCTAAAAATATTTTTCTAGCATTTTTAGTATTTATCTATGAAGTAACTCACAGAAAAATAGTCACGATCAGGAATTTGAGCCCTATGTTCTTAAAGGCAGAAAATTATCCTGATATTTATTTAAATTTAATTCAGGGAATATTATCAACACACCCGCAACAATGGAGTTTTAGCCTGTTTTTAAAGCTATTTCACGAGGGTGAGCAGAAAATCATTTCAGCTGAACTGAATAATTCTTTAAGACCTTGGTTAAATGAAATTGAAGGATTGATAGCAAAAAGGGAAATGAAGCTTAAATATTTTGAAAAAGTAGTTATTAAGAAGCTAAGTCAAGAATCAAGAAAAAATACTTTGCAGCAAAAATTAATAAATATTTTTCTGTATAATAAATTTTTAGTGCGCTTCTCTAAATTTTCGCGCTATCTTAATCGACCGTTGGTTTCTTAGTCCTGAGCGCAAGCGAAGGATGACAGCATTGGCAGCTCATAACCGGGCCCTATGATACTATTTTCATAGCGCCGGTTTTTTATTAACTCAGCACCAGGTAGCAGTAAGCAGTTTTTAATACTGACCCCCGACTCGACTACCGCATATCTTTCAATAATCACCTCTCCTTCTATGACCGCAGTGCGATTGACATTGGCAGAAGGATGGATATAAACCGATTTACCAGTACTTTTTAAATTAGTCATAGCAGCTGAGAAATAGGCGGCAGGAGTGCCTATATCATTCCAGTCATAAGCGCTGATATCTACGGTGCCGATGCGATAACCTTTGGCGGCTACTGTCAACCAGGCATCTAGCACACTGGATTTTCCTGCAGGTAAAAATTGTAAAAACTCAGGGGAATACATCGCGATACTGGTATAAGCCACGTATTGTGCTACTTTAGCGTAAGGAATAAGCTTTTTGTCAACGCCTTGAAAAAAACCTTCAGAATTAATAGCAACATTCGCTTTAACATGAGGAAATTTAGGGTGCTGACAGGTGGTGAGTGTGACTAGGTTTTCAGAATTCAAATGTTGTTGCATTAACCATTCTAAATCTAGATCACATAGCACATCACTGTTATAAACCAGAAAGTGATCTTGGCACAATAAAGAATAGGCATTGTTCAGTGCGCCACCAGAACCTAAAATCGTTTCTTCTGGAAATAGCTGTATTTTATTGCGCAACGGCGAATGCGCAACCCATTGGGTTAAGGCTTCGCGCAGATAGTGAAGATTTATACCTATTTGATTAGGTTTAAGGCGGTTGAGTTTTTCCAGCGATAATCCTAGCAAGGGTTTGCCAACAATAGGCAGTAAAGGTTTAGGTATACGGGAGGTAATGGGGGATAAGCGCGAACCAAATCCCGCAGCAGGTATAAATATATTCATAGATACAACACATCTTAATAGATTAAAAATTTCTTCCTGACCTGGTTATTAAAATTCTCGCATTCATTTTGCCAGCTGGTTTCCAGCTGTGAAATGTCCTTTCCTTGTTCTATAGTCGTTCTTAATTCATCATTCCCGGCGAGTATATCAATGGGCATTTTTTCCTCCTCATATTCATAAGGTGGATTTTTCCAAGCAAACTGGGAAGGATACAAGTCGTGAATCACTTTTAATATCACTATCGCTGTTTGTACGGATTTATACTGAGCTCTATCTGTGACATAAATTTGTGCACCGGCACACACAGTATTTGCATGTTTTTGGAATGTAGGTAAAAAATAGCTTGGTCTAAATTTCACACCGGGTAATTTAAAGGCATCTAGCTGCTTTACTAATTTATCCGGGTCGATGAAGGGGGCACCGAAAATCTCAAATGGTCGCGTGGTGCCACGCGCTTCACTTAGCTGTGTGCCTTCAAATAGACACATACCTGGATAAACAAAAGCCGTATCCAGTGTCGGCATATTAGGTGATGGCATGACCCAGGGCAATTTTGTCTCATCAAATGCCATATCACGCTTCCAACCCTGCATAGGGATTACCTTTAAATCTAGTTTGGGATAAAAGGTTTCTTTTAAGTAGCTTGCTATTTCCCCTACTGTCATCCCATGGCGTATCGGCAGTGGACGCAGCCCCACGAAAGAGCTGTAATGCGGATCTAAAATCTGCCCTTCAATATCACGCCCATTGATGGGATTAGGTCGGTCTAAAATGAGTATGGACTTGTTAAGTTCAGCGCAGGCTTCCATACAAAGCGCCATAGTCCAGATAAAAGTGTAGTAGCGAGCCCCTACATCTTGAAGATCAATTACCAAAACATCGACATTTTTTAACATTTCCGGGGTAGGTTTGCGAGCTTTTCCGTATAAGCTAAATACCGGCAATGCAGTTTTTTGATCTTGGAAGCCTTCCCATTCAATCATATTATCTTGTGTTTCACCGCGTATACCATGTTGGGGGCCAAATAATGCAGTCACTTTAAATTTTTTAGATTGCAAAAATAGGTCTACAGCATAGGTAAGATTTTTATTTACGGAAGAAGGATGTACCAATAGGCCTACTCTTGCCGCGTTAAAGCTCGAAGGCCATTCTCGTTCAAACAGATCTAATCCGGTTAAGGTGGTCATGGTTATATTCCTTATGGAGATGGGCAGTTGCCCGTCAAAATATCCTAAAAAATACATCTAATAGATGCAGACGATTGGTATTATAACTAAATATAACCTATAATCATCCATGTATACTAAGAGAATCTTACCATTGTTTATGGGTAGGTCAATGGTAGCCTTGTAGCGGTTATGGAGTATCTTTAGTAAAGATTAAATTTATGGGGAAATAAAATGGATTTACAAATTATTAAATCAATGTCTGGCAAAGATGAATATGCCCTACTACCTGTGAGTATTTACTATACTTTGCGAGCGGAAATTAATGCACAACTGCAACAATTAAAGAATCAAAATGGATATGTATGTTTTGAATCGGAAGATTATTCCAATAACCCAGTAGCTCTAGCACGTATCAAAGCTGGGATTACTCAGGAACATTTAGCAAATTGTTTAGGGGTATCCCAGGCTTATATCAGCAAATTGGAACGTCAGAGTTCAGTAACAGCTCGTATGCTTAATAAAGTTGAAAATGCACTGGCGACTGTTGGGTGTAGAAAAGAGAGTGAGGCAAATTGAGCTCTTTCGTATACCTTCTAGTCCATCTCTAGTTCTAGCCCTGCTTCTTTCCAGCCTCTAAAACCACCATCCATAGAAATTACGTTTTTATAACCCATCTTTTGTAAGTTATCAGCCGCTAATGCAGAACGGTAACCACCGCCGCAATAAAGGACAATCTTAGCCTCTACATCAGGGATGCGTGCCTCTATATCCCGTTCAATAATGCCTTTGCTTAAATGAATAGCTCCGGGGAGATGTCCATTATTCCATTCGGATTCTTCACGCACATCTACTAGATAGAATGCGGCATTTTCATCTAGGAGTTTTTTGACTTCTTGTACATTGGTTTCAGAGATACGCGTTCTAGCATCATCTGCCAAAGCGATGAATTTAATACCATGTTTCATAAAGAACTCCTGTGAAATTTGTTAGCTAAACTAGGCATTTACTTTGCAGGCAAAGCGGGATAAAGTCAATTTATGTCAGCAAGAGATGCCGATCTAGAATTATCTAGTCCGCAGAGCAGCAATAACGGCAGCCAAATTTAAATTTCTCGCACGTAATAAAACCAATAGATGGAATAATAAATCAGCGCCTTCTTCGCAGAACTTGCTATCCTCTTCAGCCAATGCAGCAATAGCCACTTCTACGCCCTCCTCCCCGACTTTCTGTGCCATTCTTTTTATACCTGCGGCAAATAATTGAGCGGTATAACTGTTTTCTGGGCGTTGCTGCTGACGCGCAGCAATAGTTGCTTCTAGCTGTTTAAGAAATTCCCAATCTGTTTGCTGTTCGCCAAAACAGCTTAATGATCCAGTATGACAAACTGGCCCAGTGGGGTTAGCCAGTATCAGCAATGTATCTTGATCGCAATCGGTGGTTATGCTGACTAATTGCAACTTGTTGCCCGAGGTTTCACCTTTTAGCCACAAGGCATTTTTAGAGCGACTGAAAAATGTCACCCATTTTGTATCCAAAGTACGTTGTAAAGCCGCACGGTTCATATAACCTAACATCAGTACTGAACCTGAATGCACATCTTGCACAATAGCTGGCAGTAAACCTTGCATTTTATCCCAAGCCAAATCATCTGGGGCAAAATTTATCATAGCCTGATCTCAACATGATGGTTTAAAAGAAACTGTTTTAACTCAGGAATTGCTATGGCTTTGGTGTGAAAGACACTGGCCGCCAATGCGCCATCAACCTGTGCTTCTTGAAATACGCTTAAAAAATGCTGCATATTGCCTGCCCCGCCGGATGCGATTAAGGGAGTTTTAGTAATAGCACGCATCTGGGTTAATTGTTCTATATCATAACCTTGACGCATACCATCTTGATTCATGCAGTTCAGCACGATTTCGCCGGCACCGCGCTCTTGCACCTCACAGATCCAATCTTCCGTATAACGCACTGTGGTCAGCGTTTTAGACTCACTACCGGTGTATTGGCAGACTTTATAGCGGTCGTCGATTTTTAGACTGTCGATGCCAATCACAATACATTGCTGCCCAAATACCTTGACTAATTGGTTTATCAAATCAGGGTTTTCCAATGCCGGACTATTAACAGAGATTTTATCCGCACCGGCATTTAGTACCGCTTCAGCTTCTTCAAGACTGCGGATACCGCCGGCAACACAAAAAGGAATATCTAAATGTTGGGCAATCTCACGAATCCAGTCACGCCCAACAGCACGTTGATCGGCACTGGCAGTAATATCATAGAACACCAATTCATCGGCGCCAGACTGACAATAATATTGTGCCAATTCCACAATATCACCCATGATTTGATGATTACGAAACTGGATACCTTTAACAACTTTGCCATTTTTTACATCAAGGCACGGAATAATACGTTTAGCTAACATGGCTGAGCTCAATTAATGCTTCACTTAAAGAAAATTTCCGCTCGTAAAGTGCTTTGCCGACAATGACACCGGAAACTTGCATTTGTGCTAATGTGCGTAGATCGGCTAAGGAGCTGACCCCACCTGAGGCTTGAAAATCAAGGTTTGGGTAGCGTTGGCTACATTGTTGATAGAGGGAAATATTGGGCCCGGCCAACGTGCCATCGCAATCAATATCCGTGCAAAGTACATGTTTTAATGGGCTGTCCTGATATAGGTCAAGTAAATGCCATAAACTCATGCCGCTATTTTGTTGCCAACCGTGTGATGCCAATATGGGTTCATTGGCGCTATTCATTCTAATATCTAGCGCTAATACAATGCGTTCAGCGCCAAATTCACGCAGCCACATGTTCACTTTCTCGGGTTCGGACAGAGCGATGCTACCTAAAATAACGCGAGTGACGCCATTGTGTAACCATTGGGATAATTGTGCATAGCTGCGAATGCCGCCACCTAATTGTATGCTCAATCTAGTTTTCTCAATAATATCTAAGACTAACGATGTATGTTTGGAGGTGCCTTCTTGAGCGCCATCTAGATCAATGATGTGAAGAAAATCTGCGCCTTCACTGGCAAAATTTTCAGCGACAGATAAGGGGGATGCTTGATAAGCAGTGACATGGTCAAAAGAGCCTTTGTAAAGGCGGACACAGGTTCCTGATTTTAAATCGATTGCTGGGTATAGTTTCATTGAGGTTTATTTCCCTTGACTGTCATCCTGAGCGATAGCGAAGGATCTCCGTATGATGGCACTTTTATGATGAGGCGCCACATTATGGAGATCCTTCGCTTTCGCTCAGGACAAGAAAATTCTGTAATATCTTAGCGCCAACCGCTCCCGAACGCTCAGGATGAAATTGTACCCCATAAAAATTTTTATAATGTACTGCTGCCGTAAATATTGCACCGTATTGGGTGGTAGCCAGGGTATGCTCAGTCACTGGCGCTGCATAGCTATGCACGTAATAGACGTAGCTATTATTCGGGATATCCTGCAGTAAAGAACTGGTCGCATGGGAGATGCATAGCTGATTCCAACCCATATGTGGAATAGGTAAACCCTGATCTTCTGGCAATGGCTTAATATCCCCTGGCAAAAGGCCTAGACAATCCACATCGCCTTCAGCAGAATGGGCATGTAAAATCTGCATGCCAAGACAGATACCTAATACCGGTTGCGTTAATTGCTGAATCACTGAAATTAATTGTAAATTTTCCAATTGCTGCATAGCCTGGCTGGCAGTGCCTACGCCAGGTAGAATTACATGTGATGCTGAGCGAATGATGTCTTTATCTCGCGTGAGCGTCACTGCTCGCCCCAAGCGTTTAAGTGCAAATTCCACCGAAGCGAAATTAGCCCCACAGGCATCAATAATCGCAATCATAGTAAACCCTTAGTGCTAGGTAGATCATCCCCGGTTTTAGCAATAGCCTGGCGTAAGGCGCGCCCTACGCCTTTAAAAACTGATTCGATCATATGGTGGGTGTTGTCCCCTGTTACTTTAATATTCAATGTCGCTTTTAATCCTTCGGCAAAAGAACGGAAAAAATGTTCTACCAATTCCGTGGATAAATCCCCCACGCGCTCGCGGTTAAATGCTGCTTTAAAAGTTAAATGCGCGCGCCCACTTAAATCAATGGCTACCCTGGCTAAGGCTTCGTCCATAGGCAATAAAAAACCATAGCGCCCAATACCTATTTTATCTCCTAAAGCTTCACGCATGGCTTCACCCAGCGTAATGGCCGTATCTTCTACGGTATGATGGTCGTCAATATGTAAATCCCCTGCAACAGTTATTTTTAGACTGAAGCCACCATGTTTAGCTAACTGTTCCAGCATATGATCGAAAAAACCGATACCGGTGTGGATATGAATGGGACTAGGTTTATCAAGATCAATTTGTACTTCTATTGCAGTTTCTTTAGTTTTGCGTATGAGTTGCACCTGCCGCGGTTGAGATAGAATCTGGTGAGCGACTTCAGCCCAGCCTGGAGTGGTTGGGGTGCGAATGCGGATGCCTTTTATTCCCAAATTTTGCGCTAATTCTAGATCAGTCTGCCGATCACCGATGACATAAGAATGCTCACGGTTGATCTTTTGTTCGATTAGATAATTCGCTAATAAACCGATTTTGGGTTTGCGACAGTCACAGTTGGCGTCCGGCTTATGTGGGCAGATATGTATGGCATCAAAATGAATGCCTTGAGAGGATAGAATACGCAGCATTAATTCATGGGGTGGCTGAAAATCTCCGTGCGGCAAGCTATCAGTTCCTAAGCCATCTTGATTGCTGACCATAATAAATTTGTAACCGGCAGTTTTTAATTTTAATAGACTAGAAATGACATCTGGCAGGAAATGTAATTTTTCTATGCTATCGATCTGCTGATCTTCTGGTTCCTCGATTAAAGTCCCGTCACGGTCGATAAAAAGCAGTTTTTCTTGTGGCATGTTTGAGAAACTCATTTATAACGTTTGTAAAAATTCAATTAAGCGAGCATTTTCTAAAGGCGTACCAACCGTAATTCGGATACAGTTTTGCAAAAATAATTTCCCGTGCATATCGCGTAGTACAATACCGGAATCTATACACGCTTGCATAATTTTTTGTGAATTTTCTGTTTCTAGCAACAAAAAATTTGCCGCGCTTGGCCAGATTTTTTTAACAAATGGCAGTCGCTGTAATTCAGTAGCCAAACGCTCGCGCTCCGTTTTAATGGTCTCAATCTGTTGCTTAAGGCGTTGTAATTTCATGAGTGTTTGCGTCACGGCATGAATCGTAAATGCCGGCAATGGATAAGGCGCCATAATCGCTTTTATCCAGTTGATAATAAAGCTGTGACCTAATAATAAACCACAGCGTGCACCGGCCAATCCGTAAGCCTTGGACAAGGTACGTAGGATCACTAAATTTTCATACTGGTCTATATAGTGAGACAGGCTGTTTGCCGAGGAAAATTCTATGTAAGCTTCATCAACTACAATCACGGCTTTTCCGGCATAATGCTCGCATAATTGTAGTATATCTGCCTCGCACAATAAATTACCTGTTGGGTTATTTGGAGAACATAGAAAAATCAATTTAACTTCGAGGTGTTGTTGGTTTACTAGATTTTTCATATCCAATTGAAAACCTGCTTCAGGCACTAAAGGAATATCGATTATTTTTGCACCTTGTAATTTGGCATAGACAGCATACATGCCGAAAGTCGGAGGACAAGTGATAATGGCATCTTTTCCCGCTTCACAAAATAAGCGCATCAATAGATCAATAGCTTCATCGCTACCGCGCAATACAGATAGCTGATTATTTTTAACACCGTAAATTTCAGCTAGCGCATTAATCAATTTTTGTGGTTGTTTTTCAGGATAACGGTTAATTTTTTGTTCGGCAAAATGCTCATTTTCCCAAGGTGATTCGTTGGCGTTGAGCCAAATCTCTCCCTTTTTAGCTTCATCACGAGCCGAGCTGTAGGCAGTGAATTCGCGCAGGTCAGGTCTGATTAAATGTGCTAGGTTGGGCATAATATGTGTACTCAAGATGCTCTTAAGTATTAAATTGTTAATATGGCTGTTGCTGTATTTTTTTGTCATCCTGAGCGTAAACGAAGGATCTCCTTATGGTGGTACTTCATGTGGCTAGTGCCACCATAAGGAGATCCTTCACTAATGCTCAGGATGAAAGTCAACTCCCAAACGAATAGACACCGCATTTCTGTGAGCATCCAATCCTTCCAGCTCGGCCAATTGTTCGGCAAATGGCCCAAGGGCTTGCAACCCAGGGCGGCTGACTTTTTGAAAACTAATAAACTTCATAAAATCCACTAAAGATAACCCACTATAGGCGCGCGCAAAACCTGAAGTAGGCAAAACATGGTTAGAACCGGTGATATAGTCTCCCATAGTTTCAGCTGACCAGTCACCTAAAAATACGGCTCCTGCATTATGAATCTCTGTGAGAAAGTTCTCTGGGTGGGTTATTTGTAAGCTTAAATGCTCAGGGGCATAACGATTGCTAATAGAAAATGCTTGTTCCAAAGAGGTAACGACAATAATACGGCCATGGGCTAAAGATTGCTCAGCAATTGTGCGACGTGATAGCTGGGATAATTGCTGGTTAAGCGCACCATGAACTTGGTTAGCAAAATCTACTGACATGGTCAGCAATATCACTTGCGAATCAATCCCATGTTCAGCTTGAGATAACAAATCTGCAGCAACAAAATCTGCATTGGCATTGTCATCGGCAATCACCAGGAGCTCTGATGGACCAGCAGGCATATCAATACTGGCACCTTTGGCATCCTGTGAAACCAACATTTTCGCAGCAAGGACAAAAGCATTTCCTGGCCCAAAGATTTTATCAACTTTCGGTACAGATTCAGTGCCATAGGCCATCGCAGCGACCGCTTGCGCTCCGCCGATTTTAAAAATTTGCTGAATACCACACAGCTCTGCAGCATATAACAAATGTGGATCAATAGTGCCATTTTTATTCGGTGGTGTGCAGAGGACTTTGAGTGAGCAACCGGCTAACTGTGCTGGAATTGCCAGCATCAGCAAAGTAGAAATCAAAGGGGCAGAGCCACCTGGAACATAAAGCCCTACTCTGTCAATGGCACGTGGCTGACGCTCACAGTAAATACCTGGGGCAGTTTCAATTTTGCGGATTTCAGGCTGTTGTGCTTGATGATAAGTGGTGATCTGCTGTTGTGCACGCTCTATAGCGGCTAACGCTTCTTTGCGGATTTGATTTTTTGCTGCTGAAAATTCCGCTAAAGTAGTGGTTAATTGGGTTAGTTTTACTTTGTCGTGTAGGACGGTGAGGTCAATTAACGCTGCATCGCCCTCTTCCCTTACTTGATCGATAATTGCTTGGGTTTTTTCCCGAATTGAGTCAGGTTGACTGGCTTTAGGTCTTTCCAGCAGATTTTGCTGTTCTATTGCGGATAACTGATTCCAAAAATGAATATGCACTGTGCCACCTAGTTCAACATTTTTTCAATGGGTAATACTAAAATTGAACTGGCTCCTGCCTCTTGCAACTTCTCCAAAGTGCTCCAAAACACCCCTTCGGTCGATACGGCATGTACGGCCACTTTTTCTGTAGTGCCGGCTAAAGGAATAATCGTCGGCATTTCCGCGCCAGGCAGAATATTTTTAATTTTGTCCAGCTGCGCTAAGGGCGCATGAAACATAATATATTTGCTTTCCTGGGCTTTTAATACACCATTAATCCTGCGCAATAATAATTCAAAGGTATCGAGTTTTTGTGGATTAAGGTCTTTTTGCGTTTTAATTAATACAGCTTGACTTTGAATAATCTCTGCCACCTCTTTTAAGTTATGTTCTTCTAAAGTTTGACCGGTGGCAACTAAATCACAAATGGCATCGGCCATACCCAACCGAGGTGTAATTTCCACGGAACCTGAGATCACTGTGATCTCAGCCTTGATCTGGTGTTGATCGAGATATTGCTGCAGCAAATTGGGGTAACTGGTAGCGATTTTCAGTCCTTGCAGTGTTTTAGGGCTAAATGGGATTTCTTCCGGCAAGGCAATGGAAAGACGACAGCGGCTAAAACCTAATTTTTGCACTATAGTAAACTTTGGATTGTCGATGGCACATCTTGAAGCCGGTATTTTTTCAAACAGGACATTTTCACCGACAATGCCAAGGTCGCAGATATCGTCCATCACCAACGTGGGAATGTCATCATCTCGGACAAACAATATGTCAATCGGTAGATTTTCGCTATGACAAAATAAGGTATTTGCGCGTGTATGCATTTTAAGGCCACAACGATATAAAAGGTCTAGCGAATCGTGATTGAGACGTCCACTTTTTTGTATGGCGATTCTTAATCTTGAAATGGATTTCATCAGCTTTATCTAGTGTGAATTTAAGTATATAAAAAACATGTCATTCCTGCGTAGGCGGGAATCTATTCTTCTCTGGCATCTAGCCAAAATTAGGATAGATTCCCACCTAGGTGGGAATGACAATGCTTCATCGTTCATTTAATAATGGCATGCCCCCTGACCACGTTTTTCCAGATAATGTTGGTGGTACTCTTCCGCGCGAAAAAAAGTTGGAGCTGGTTTAATAACAGTGACAATCGGGCGATTAAATTTTTGAGATTTCTGTAGTGCGGCTTTAGAAGCTATAGCTAATGCTTCTTGCAGAGGTGTATGAAAGAAAATTGCTGAGCGGTATTGATCGCCCACATCAGGTCCTTGACGGTTTAATTGCGTAGGGTCATGGGTTTCCCAAAATGCATCTAATAACTGCTCATATGAAATTTGATTCGAGTCGTATTCTATACGCACTGCTTCGGCATGGCCTGTGGTGTGAGAACAAACATCTTCGTAGCTAGGATTCTCCTTAGTGCCATCGCAATAACCCACTTCGGTTTTAATAACACCAGGTAATTTCTGAAAAGCAGCTTCAACCCCCCAGAAGCAGCCAGCAGCGAAAGTTGCAATTTCTGTAGTCATAGAAAGTCTCGTGAATAGGATTATTAATCGCGGAAGTTTTCAAATTGTAGTGGCAAACCAAATTTTTCCTGTTTCAATACCGCAATCACTTCTTGTAAATCATCGCGTTTTTTACCCGTCACTCGTACTTGATCGCCTTGTATGGCAGCTTGAACTTTGAGTTTTTTATCTTTAATACATTTAACAATAACTTTAGCAGTTTCTGCTGCGATACCTTGGCGAATATCAATTTGCTGCCTGGCTTCATGTAGACGGATTTCAGGGTCTTTGGGATCAAGAACCAAGATATCCACTTGGCGCTTAGCTAACTTACCGATGAGGATTTCATACATTTGTTTAAGTTGAAAATCAGTTTCCGCGAACAGGGTAATTTTTTCTTCAACCAATTCATATCGTGCATCAGTGCCTTTAAAATCGAAACGCGTACCAACTTCACGATTTGCCTGGTCTACGGCATTGCGGATTTCGTGGGCATCTACTTTTGAAACGATGTCAAAAGAAGGCATATCAATTCTCCGAAAGATAGAATATTTTAGTTTATCGCTCCAGTTTAACGGGCAGAATAACCATTTGTAAACCTTTTAAATTCAGCTGGCGCTGCATGATGATGGGGATATCACCGTGTAGACGGCGGTGAAACCAGCTGTCCTGTTTGGAGATCAGCGAGGCTGCAAAAAATACACAGTTCGGAAATTGTTGCGAGACCTGGTCTGCCAAATGCACCAGGGCTTCTATTGGGTCGCTGTTATAAGTGACAAAAGAAGTTGCAGCAAAATTATGCTGATGACAAAAATCAATAAAATATTGTAGACGCGCCTGGATTTTTTCCTGCATATCTTTTAGCGCAGAATCGCTGCCGTAACTACCGACATCGACCACTCCCACGCTGATAAAGACGTAGTTTTTGAAATGGTTGGGGAACATACGTTGTATCCACAACAAGGTATGCATACCCTGCCCTGTGCTTTCACTAATTAACAATACCGCAGTAGGTTTGGTGACATCCAGCTCAGGTATTTTTTTATCAGGCGGTGTCGGTGACAGCGGGATCGTTAAAATTTCATCTAAATACTTGATTTGTTTTTCTATGGAAACATAATGCTTTTTAACGACTAGACATAAAGTGACGACACTGCTAGTAATTAATACAGTTAACCAGCCACCAGCGGTAAATTTTTCCAGCAAGGTGATGATTAAAATAGCCGCACAAACCACGAAGCCTACGACTGATAATGTCATACGATAATACCAACTAAAGCTTAATTTCCTATTTTTCCACCAATAATTGGATAGTCCGAGTAAAGAGAGTGAAAAAGTAAGAAACACATTCATGCTGTAGAGCACCACCAGCATAGAGACTTCCCCATGCGTCCAGAATAGAATGAAAATAGCAGCGACGCCATACCAGACAATACCCGTCTGAGTGACCAAACGATTGGATAAGTTACGAAAACGTTTAGGCAACCAGCCATCGATTGACATATTCGCCAACACCGCAGGGCCGCCTAAAAATCCAGTGTTGGCAGCCACAAACAATAATCCAGCTTCTAATAATAAAACCAAGATTAATAAGGCGTGGTGCATGGGGAACCCAGCTAAAATACTGCCAAAGGTCACTGCGTTTAAAGTTTGTCCTTCGGTAGGTTTTACATCCCAGAGCAAATACAGAAGAATAATCCCCCCTGCCGTGAGACTGAGCGAAACGGCCATGTAGAACATAGTCCATTTACCGGTACGCACACGCGGTTCAACTAAATGGTTTACGTTATTGGATACGGCTTCTAACCCAGTATAAGTACCGCCTCCTAAGGAATAGGCGCGTAAAAATATCGCCAATGCGACAAACCAGCCGCTTTCTTGTACAAATTTCTGCGTATCTGCTACTGAGCCGCTCATCAATTCAGGTAGATGATAGCCATGCAACAAGACGCCATAAAAAATTAGGAAAAAATGGGTGATGACAAAGCCTAAGAAAATCGGCAGTAGTATTTTGATAGATTCTTTCATACCGCGTAAGTTAAGCACTAACAGTAGCAACAAGATGATAATTTCAAAATGCAGTTTGTAGTGTTGTGCTGCTAATGGTAAAAAACTAAATAAGGAATCAACGCCGCTAGCAACTGAGATGGCGATGGTCAATACATAGTCTACGATCAAAGCAGAACCAGAAATAACGCCAGCATGGGGTGAAATCAGTTTGCTGGCAACTTTATATCCTCCGCCACCGCTAGGGAATAATTCGATGACCTGGTTATAAGCAAGAGAAATGATAAAGACAGTCAGGGCGGTCAAAATCGCTAGATAGAGTGCGAGGTGATAATGTATACCCAGCGCTAAAAAGGCTTCTTCGGGGCCATAACAGGAGGATGACAGACCATCCGCGCCTAAGCCTATCCAGGCGAGGAAAGCGATTAAGGCTATATTTTTGCGTGTGCCGGTATCAAATGGGTTGCGAGGCACGCCTATAAAAATTTCTCGGCATTTTTTTAAAAACATGTTTAACCTGGGTTGGGTAAATTGATTAGGATTGTCACAATGTGAGCTCCAGCATTTTTTTTAACTTATAAATCTCTTCTAAGGCAGCCATTGGTGTCAGTGAATCCGGTGCTATACTTTTCAGTTTTTCCAGTGCTGGATGCAAAAAAGTCTCCAGTAAAAAATCTTTTTGTACCGGTTGTGACAGATGTTGCTGGGGCATTGCCTGAAAATTTTGCCGCTCCAATTCTTGCAATTTATCGCGCGCTTGCTGGATAACTGCGTGTGGCACTCCCGCCAATTGCGCCACCTGTAAACCATAGCTTTGGCTTGCCGGTCCTTCATTGACCGTATGTAAAAATACAATTTTATCATTATGTTCCACTGCGTGCAGATGGACATTAGCTACACAGGGAATGTACTCCGGTAAATGCGTTAACTCAAAATAATGTGTTGAAAATAATGTTAAAGCACGGATTTCACGAGCCAGGTGTGCGGCACATGCCCAGGCCAAGGATAAACCATCAAAGGTGCTAGTGCCTCTGCCGATCTCATCCATAAGTACCAGAGAGTTTTCTGTCGCGTTATGTAAAATAGTCGCCGTTTCTGTCATTTCTACCATAAAAGTAGAACGACCGCTGGCTAAATCATCGCTGGCGCCGATGCGGGTAAAGATTCTATCTATAGGGCCCAGTATAGCGCGTGAAGCAGGAACAAAGCTGCCGGTATAAGCCAATAGCGCGATTAAAGCCGTCTGACGCATATAGGTTGATTTTCCGCCCATATTTGGACCTGTGATAAGCAACATGCGTCGCTCAGCATGGCATTGAATATCGTTAGGCACAAAAGGGGCTTGACTGACTTGTTCAATAACCAGATGCCGGCCGGCTTCGATAAAAATGCCAGGTTGCTGCTGAAATTCAGGTGCGACCAAGTTCAAAGTCGTAGCGCGTTCTGCGAGATTATTGAGTACATCTAATTCTGCTAAAGCGCTGGCTGTCGTTTGCAGTGACGCGATGTCTTGTATCAGACGATCGAGTAATTCTTCATACAGTAATTTTTCGCGTGATAAGGCACGACTTTTGCTACTTAATACTTTATCTTCAAATTGCTTGAGTTCAGGGGTGATATAGCGCTCAGCATTTTTTAAAGTCTGACGGCGGATGTAATCAACCGGTGCTGCTGCCGATTGACCACGGCTAATCTCAATGTAATAGCCATGGATGCGGTTATAGCCCACTTTTAATGTAGCTATACCGGTGCGGGCTTTTTCGCGTTGCTCTAAGTCGATCAGGAACTGATCTGCGTGCTCGCTTAATTGGCGCCATTCATCCAGCTCCTTATCATATCCAGTGGCTATCACACCACCTTCCCGCAGCAATGCGGGAGGATTTTCCACAATAGCCTGTTGCAATAGCTGTGTTAAGTGGTTGAAATCTTTAAGATCAATACTTAGCTGTTGCAAACTGGGCGTTAAGTGCTTCATGAGTAAAGTTTGAATTTGGGGAAGAAGAGTTAATGCTTGGCGTAGTTGTGCTAAATCACGTGGGCGCGCTGATTTTAATGCGATACGCGCAAGAATACGTTCCATGTCACCAATGCCCCGCAATAGGCTATGTAAAGGTTGGTTAAGCGCTGTGGCTTGTAATGTGGCGATATTTTGTTGGCGGGTGATTAATAGGGATATATCGCGAGTGGGGCGGGTCAGCCAGCGGCGCAATGCTCGACTGCCCATCGGTGTTGCCGTCTGATCGAGGATTTCCGCTAGTGTGTGTTGTTTACCACCATTTAAGTTAGTTATCAGTTCCAGATTGCGCAAGGTCGCAGAATCCAGTATGACGCTGGCATCGTGCGGTTCAGCTATCAGGGCACGGATATGGGGTAGCGCTGAGCGTTGTGTATATTTAACATAGTGTAGTAGCGCCCCGGCAGCGCAGATGGCGATACTCAGATGATCGCAACCAAAACCTTGCAAATTTTGGGTTTTAAATTGTTGATTTAACACATGCAGGGCGCTGTCTATTTCAAATTCCCAAGGCGGACGACGGCGCATTGCGAATGACGTTAAATGCTGCACATGAGCAAAGTCTTCACTCAAAAGCGTTTCTGCTGGTTTTAAGCGAGCAAGTTCTGCTTGCAGTGCTTCTATACCCTGCACTTCTAGAATCTGAAAGCGACCGCTGGTGATATCGAGGCTGGCGATGCCAAATTGATTGCCTACGGTGTGGATGGCTACCAATAGATTATCGTTAGACTCATCTAATAGCGCATCGTCGCTGACAGTACCAGGGGTGATGATGCGTGTGACTTGGCGTTCAACTGGGCCTTTGCTGGTTGCTGGATCTCCCACTTGTTCACACAATACTGCTGATTCTCCTAGCTGTACTAGTTTGGCAAGATAATTTTCTAAGGCATGGTAAGGCACGCCCGCCATAGGTATGGCTCGACCTGCGGATTGGCCACGTGCGGTGAGGGTGATATTGAGCAGTCGTGCAGCTTTTTCTGCATCGGAAAAAAATAATTCGTAGAAGTCGCCCATGCGGTAAAACAGCAACATATCAGGATGCTGGGCTTTAATACGCAGATATTGCTGCATCGCTGGCGTATGCGCGGATAATTCTTCAGTGGTTTTTGTTATATCCATTTTCATGGACGGTATGATAGCTGAGGATAAGACAGGACTCCAGAGTAATAGTACAGCGCTCATCCTGGAACTATCTGTCATTGGGCAAAGGATGATAGTTAGCCATCATATATTTTATTGCACAGTGTATATATGCGCTTTATACTGCCTACTTCTTTCAGATCAACAACTTCCTGGGTTTTCCTGTTGACGAGATTAAAAGTCAATGGAAACAGAGCACTCATTCTTAAATTAACTCATGACTATTGATATCGAATTACAAACTTTAGCTACTCGGCTTGGAGAATTGCTTAAGCAACGGGGTCATCTTTTAGCAGTGGCTGAATCTTGCACTGGGGGATGGCTGTCAGAAACGATTACTTCTATTGCAGGCAGTTCGACCTGGTTCGATCGGGGTTTTATCACTTACAGCAATCAGGCCAAACAGGATATGCTGGGAGTAAAACACAGCACTTTAACCCAATTTGGTGCAGTGAGTGCACAGACGGTGCAGGAAATGGCTGAAGGTGCCTTAACGCATAGTCGGGCACACTGCACTATCGCCATTACCGGAATCGCAGGACCAGAAGGAGGTAGCATTGAAAAACCAGTAGGTACGGTATGGATTGCTGCAGCCGCTATTGGTAAATTAACACAACTGGTCTGCTACCATTTTGAAGGTGATCGGGAAATGATCCGTAGGCAGGCAGTGATATGCGCGCTTGGTGAATGCTTTAAATAATATAAATACTGAGATAGTGAGCACCAGTTTAATGAAAAAAAGTAATATAGTGAGTGAATTGCCACCCGTTATCGCTATTGATGGCCCAGGTGGTACTGGCAAGGGAACCGTGGGCGAATTAATTGCTAAAAAGTTGGGGTGGCATTACTTAGATAGTGGCGCGCTTTATCGTTTGTTAGCTTATGCAGCACTAGAACGTAGGATTGATTTAAGTAGTGAGCAGCAATTGCAGGATTTGGCGCATCATCTAAGCATTGAATTTATTGAAACCAATGGCGCCATAAAAATCCTTTTGTCAGGGCAAGATGTCACTTTTGCTATACGCAGTGAAAGTTGTGGCAATGCCGCTTCTCGGATTGCTGCCTTGTCGGCTGTGCGCACTGCGCTACTGGACAGGCAACGCATGTTTCGCAGGTGGCCTGGGTTAGTGACGGATGGACGTGACATGGGGACTGTGGTATTCCCTGATGCACAGCTGAAAATTTTTCTGCAAGCCAGTTTAGAAGAACGCGCAAAAAGACGCTTTGCACAGTTGAAAAGCCAGGAAGTACATGTTAGCCTTGACGCCATTTTGCAGGATTTAGTACAGCGTGATACACGTGATAAACAGCGCGGCGTAGCTCCTCTAATACCGGCACTGGATGCCATTTTAATTGATACCACTGAATTGACGGTTGAACAAGTTTTTGAGCGTATACTGCAAGTTTGGTCGTCAATTAAGCGCCGTCCCGGCAGGGAGTCGGGATCCAGTTGACAGGGAAGTTAAAGTTTCGCTTTCCTGCGACTGGATCCGGCCTTCCTGCTGGAACGATGCGCATTTTTTGAATTTCGCGCCAACGACTAAATAATTTTCAGTTATCTCAGTTTTAAAAAATGCGGGTCTTTAGAATAAGTATCGTCTGAAGGCAATTATTAACCCTGTCATTTATGACAGTTACAACTCACCTCTGATTGCTTGAGGCTGATAATTTGAATCTGGAATTTAAATAATGAGTAATACCAACGAAAGTTTCGCTGACCTGTTTCAAGAAACCTTAAAACAAGCCGATATTAGACCCGGCGCCACAGTGCGGGCTAAGATCATTCGCATTACCCCTGAAAATATTACAGTAAACACAGGCCTGAAATCAGACGCCGTTGTTCCAGCAGAAGAATTTCGTGGAGAAACGGTACAGCTTGGGGATGAAATTAATGTCATTGTTGAAACACTGGAAGATGGTTTTGGCAATACCCGCGTATCTCGCGAAAAAGCTCGCAGAACTGAAGCTTGGGAACAGCTTGAAAAAGCCTTCACTTCAGGGCAGACGGTAATGGGTTTAGTGACAGAACGCGTCAAAGGCGGATTTACGGTAGATTTGAACTCAGTGCGTGCATTTTTACCAGGCTCCTTAGTAGACCTGCGTTCTACACGTGAAGCAGCAGCTTTGGAAGGTAAAGAGCTGGAATTTAAAGTCATCAAGATGGATCAGAAGCGTAATAATATTGTAGTTTCCCGCCGTGCTGTGGTTGAAGAAGAGTCAGGCGGCGAGCGACAAGCCTTACTGGAAAGCCTGAAAGAGGGTCAGGAATTCACCGGTGTGGTCAAAAATATTACTGATTATGGCGCCTTCATTGATTTAGGCGGCATTGATGGGTTGCTGCATATTACGGATATGGCTTGGAGACGCGTAAAACATCCTAGCGAAATCTTGAAAGTGGGTGATGAAATTAAAGTTAAAGTGCTCAAATATGACAGAGATAAAAAACGTGTTTCATTGGGCTTGAAACAATTAGGCGAAGATCCGTGGTTAGATATTGCACGCCGTTATCCAGTTAATACCCATTTATTTGGAAATATCACCAACATCACTGATTACGGCTGTTTTGTGCAAATTGAAGACGGTATCGAAGGTCTGGTGCATATGTCTGAAATGGATTGGACTAATAAAAATGTCCATCCTGCCAAGCTTGTACAACCGGGTCAGGAAGTTGAAGTCATGGTATTGGAGATTGATGAAGAGCGACGTCGAATTTCTTTAGGCATGAAACAGTGCCAACCTAACCCCTGGGCAGAGTTCGCTAACAATCATAATAAGGGAGAAAAAGTTTCCGGCAGCGTTAAATCCATCACTGATTTTGGTATCTTCATTGGTTTGGAAGGGGGTATTGATGGCTTAGTGCATTTATCAGATATTTCCTGGAAAGATACCGGTGAAGCAGCTATCCGTAAATACAAGAAAGGCGATCAACTGGAAGCAGTTATTTTAGCCATTGATCCTGAACGTGAGCGTATATCTCTTGGCGTTAAACAATTAGAAAGTGATCCTATCGGAAAATTCTTGGAAGATCACCCTAAAGGTACTATCGTCAATGGTCAAGTAACCTCTGTAGATGCAAAACGTGCCGTGATTGATTTGGGCAATGGGTTGCAAGGACATCTGCGTGTATCTGAAATCAGCCATGAGCAATTGAAAGATGCTCAGGAATTTTTCAAGGTCGGAGATGAAGTTACTGCAAAATTAATCGGTGTGGATCGTAAACTGAACATTTTCAATCTGTCTTTAAAAGCTTTGGATGAAGAAACTAAAGAACCTAAAGCTTCTTCCAAAAAAGAACCGATAGTTGGCACTACTTTAGGAGATTTGTTCAGAGAGCAGGTTAAAGGTGATAAAAATAACAAAGAGTAAAGGAGCCTATTTTAACTGGTCACATTTCCTTTTTCCCTTGGGGATTGTTGAATAAATAAGAAGGGTTTACTCTGCTTAGTGCCATCCGGCTGAGATCCCGCGATCAAGTCGCGGAATCTCAGCCGGATGGCACCCAACATAGATTGACACTCAATTTATTCGATTTATTCAACAACGACCCTTGGGAGAAGGCGAAAAGGAGGTTCTATGAAAGTCATGCGTATCATCTCTTATGTACTAATACTACTGATTATACTGCTAGGCATTACTTTCGCAGTTCGTAATGATACGCCTGTCACTTTAGATTATTATCTTGGAAATACTAAGATTGCATTGTCTTTGTTAATGGTTTATTGCCTGGGTATAGGAATTATACTTGGTTTTTTGACAACCATTTATCCTTGGTTTAAATTAAAAAATCGCAACCGCTCGCTTAAAAACCACATAAAACAATTGGAGAAAAATCAAGCTGTTGTAGCGGAAACTTCATCTCTGGAGCCCACAGACAAGACTTGAATAATGGTCAGGTTTTTTGAATTGCACTTTTTCTTTTCCTCTTATGGGAAAAGGAAAATAAAATCTGGGGTCTGTCGTCACACGCGCCCTACTATGTCGTCCCGCGGCTTCCGCGAGATCTAGAAGAGGATAAAACTTGCTAAGAAGCCAAAAAAATCTGCCAGACTCCCTGGATCCCGCTGACAAGTGCGGGACGACGCAGGGGGGGAGGGTTAATTGACGACAGCCCCTAGCTTAACTGTGAAGTAAGATTTTTAAGTTCTTAATTTATGGCTGAAAAATCTAAAATTTCTCCATTGGCTACTAACGCCGAGAAAGTAAAAATAGTTAAAGCTGTACCCACAGATCTAAATGCGCTAGTCGCACTGGAGCAATTATCCTTTCAGGCCAGTGATTATCCGTTGTCAAGACGCCAGTTTAGTCATTTTATCCATCATGGGCATGTATTGTTTTTAACTATAAAGATTCAAGAATTAATCATTGGTTATGCCCTATTCCTGCTTCGTAAAAACTCAACTGCCGCTCACCTGCATTCCTTAGCATTACATCCTGATTATCATGGTATGGGTTTAGGGAAGCATTTAATGGAAATAGCCATTTTAGAAATTCAAAACCAGAAGTTACAGAAAATACGTTTGGAAGTACGAGTAGATAACTATGCTGCTTTAAATTTTTATAGCAAACTTGGTTTTAAACCTATTGTTAGGTGTGTTGGGTTTTATGCTGATGGTGCGGATGCACTAAAAATGGAGTATAACCTGACACCTAAGCATAGAGAAGCATGACAACTGAACTAAACTAAGCGCCCAGGAGAACATAAATTTTATGAGTGGTGAATCGTCGAGTAAATCTTGGCTAGAACGAATAGGCCATGCGCTTTCGCGTCCTAAAACTCCTGAAGAATTGCTGGAATGGTTGCGGGATGCTGCTAATGAGCATTTAATAGATTCTGAAGCGATACGCATGATTGAAGGAGTCGTTCAGGTTCATGGGATGCAGGTGCGGGATGTGATGATTCCGCGATCACAGATGGTAGTCATTGAACTGGATTCAACTCTGGAAGAGATTTTACCTACCGTGATTTCGTCCGCACATTCACGCTTCCCAGTGATTAAAGAAAATCGTGATGAAGTAGTGGGTATTTTGCTGGCTAAAGATTTATTGCCATTTACTTTTAATAAAGAAACCGAATTTAAAATGAGCAACATATTACGACCGGCCACCTTCATCCCTGAAAGTAAAAGGCTTAATATATTATTAGAAGAATTTCGCCAAAACCGTAACCATATGGCGATTGTTGTCGATGAATACGGTAGTGTTTCAGGTATGTTGACTATTGAAGATGTATTAGAAGAGATCGTGGGTGAAATTGAGGATGAGTATGATGTAGATGAAGATCAGACCAATATTCAACAAATCAGTGGCTCACAGTATTCTGTAAAAGCCTTGACACGCATCGAGGAATTTAATGATTTTTTTCACACAACGTTAAGTGATGATGAATTTGATACCGTAGGTGGTCTAGTCGCTCAAAGTTTTGGATATATGCCTAAGCGCTCTGAAACAGTTAGCATTGACGATCTAGAGTTTAAAGTATTATATGCAGATAAACGTAGAATTAAATTACTGCAAGTAACTCTGCCTTCCTCTCAATTACCAGAAGAGAGTAACAGTTACAAAAATGACCGATAGTGATCTTATATTGTGAATAAATACAGTCCTTTTAATTATGTAACCGCACAATACCCTCAAAACCCATTTAACCGTAGAGTCAATCTACGACCTGCATGGCCGAGTAATCTGGGTGCGTTGATTGCAGGCTTATTGCTGCCTCTGGCATTTGCACCGTTCCACATTTATTTGTTATCAGTTTTGGCTCCAGCATTCTGGCTTATTTTATTATCTGATGCTTCACCGCAATATGGCTTTTGGCGTGGTTGGTTATTTGGATTAGGTTTTTTCGGTATTGGTATCTCTTGGATTTATATCAGTTTGAGTGAATATGGGCAGGCAAATGCGGTGCTTGCCGCAATTATTACAGCCTTATTAATCATGGTGTTGGCGCTATTTCCTGCTGTGTTAGGTTATGTTTTAACGCGGTTTTTCCCAGCCAATACTGTCAGCAAATATTTATTAGCTTTCCCAGCCTTGTGGGTATTACTAGAATGGGTGCGCACTTGGTTCTTTAGCGGTTTTCCATGGTTATTTTTGGGATACTCGCAGATAGCTTCTCCTTTAAGCGGCTTTGCGCCTTTGGTTGGAGTATTTGGTGTATCCTTTGCAGTTGCAGTCAGCAGTGGGGTTATTGTAGTGGCCATCATGGCCAGGAAACACTTCCGTCTAGCGTTATCAGTTATCGTTTTACTGCTAGCATTATGGATAGGTGGAGAAGTATTAGATTCTATTCGCTGGACACATCCTAGTGGTAATCCAGTTAAAGTGACTTTGGTACAGGGAAATGTCGCTCAGCAGCTTAAATGGCGACCTGAACAAGCCATACAATCCTTACTTTTATACAAAAAACTGACTCTCTCTAATCTGGAGCAGCGAATTGTTATTTGGCCAGAAGCGGCTATTACTTTTTACCAAACACAGGTATCTGATTTTTTAGCAGAGATGGATCAATTGGCTAAATCTCAACAGAGTACTCTGATTTCTGGAATACCTATTGCGCTAGATGATCGGTATTACAATGGAATGCTTGCGCTAGGACAGGGATCTGGAGTTTATCTTAAGCGTCATTTGGTGCCATTTGGAGAGTATATGCCATTTCGCTCAATCCTGAGGTGGTTAAAAAATTATGTGATAATTCCCATGTCTGATTTTGATAGTGGTCCAAAGCATCAAGCACTGCTAACTGCCAATGGTATTCCTATAGCAACTTTTATTTGTTATGAAATAGCCTACCCAACTCTTGTGTTAAATCAGTTACCTAAGGGACAGTTATTGATTACTCTGAGTGATGACAGTTGGTTTGGCAAATCGCTAGCTCCAGCACAGCATCTGGAAATCTTACAAATGCGAGCTTTGGAAACGGGTCGTTTTGCCTTGATGAGTACGAATGATGGCATCACAGCAATTGTCACTCCCAAAGGGAAGATCATAGCAGCAGCCCCTCCGTTTAGGGAGTTTATACTAACAGGTAAAGTTCAACCAATGTCAGGAAGCACGCCTTGGATGCAGATAGGTATTTATCCTATTTTAGTATTGATGGGGATTTTTTTATTATATGCCTATTTCAATCAGAGGAAGATGCGTCATCGTTGATTTTTTTAAAAATGGCGCACTGCACCTTGCTACATTCGAATGAAGGTCATTGCCACGCCTCGGCGAAAGTAGTGGGCAGGGGCTTATCAGACACGCTGTGAATACGTCCGTGTACGCTCGACGGATTCATCCATGAACCCGACGGTCTGATAAGCCCCTGCCCCACTACTTTCGCCTTACCTTAAAGCCATCCATCTTGGATGACAGCCAATTCTCAGGATGACAGCTAGATGCAATTTACTCTATCACTATGCGACCTGCATTGTTTTTAAGCAGCTTTTCCAGTACCTTATTGCTAAATCCCTTAACATTACCTAACTCTTCAGCTGACTTAAATAAACCGTGTTGTGTGCGATAGTCCATGATAGCTTGCGCTTTAGTATCACCAATGCCTTTGAGCGTTTTAAGTTCTTCAGCACTGGCAGTATTGATATTTACTTTGTCGCTGGTGGAAACAGCTGTCGTTATACTAGTTGGTGAGTCAGACGTATCTGACTTAGCAGCATAGGCTTGCAGTGAAATTGCCAAGGCTAAAATACTGAAAATAACAGTAAATAAACGAGTTAAAAACATAAAAGAATTCTCCATATTGTTTAGAAATAATTTAACCGTGTTCAGCGTACCAGATCAGTTAAATCAAACAATACCGTAAAAATTGCGGTATTGACGGCTACATTTGAAGCGTGCTGATCTTAGGGATGGGATTATGAATGAATCAAATTCGAACTTTTTAAATCAATGGCACATTTCCTCTACGCAAATTTCCACTATATCAGCACATGAAATACATGTATGGCGTACTTCGCTTAAAGTATCACCTGCGCGCGAGGAACAGCTCTTGGCATTATTATCAACAGAGGAACACGCCAGAGCTTTACGTTTTAAATTTGAACATCACCGGCGGCGCTTTATAGTTGCCAAAGGTGTGCTGCGATTAATATTAGCGCGTTATATCGGAGAAACTCCTGACAAAATTAGTTTTGCACTCAGCGCTCACGGTAAACCTGAATTGAGTAATCCTAAAGGATACGCATTACAGTTTAATTCTTCAGACTCTAATGAAATGGCTTTATATGCAATCAGTTTGGCTGAACCAGTCGGGGTGGATATTGAAAGTATACAAAAACATATCGAAGCTGAGGCAATAGCTGAACGCTTTTTTTCCGATCATGAAATTAAAGAATTAAGCGCTTTATCTCCGCCACAAAAAACCAGTGCTTTTTTTAATATCTGGACGCGGAAAGAAGCTTTTATCAAAGCGTTAGGTTTGGGATTATCGTTTCCACTGAAAGATTTCGACGTAAGTTCGGGCGAGTTAGCAGCCTTATTGGCAGTACGCAATGGTGGATATATCGCAGAAGAGTGGTCATTATTTAACTTAAAACCCGGGCTGGATTATGCAGGTGCGGCAGCGATTAAAGGACATAATAAGATATTGAAACTATGGGAATTTAAAGAATAGCTACCCTCCCTCTTCTTTCGCAGAAATGTGAAAATCGCTTCTAAGCATTTTTATGAACTAGTAGCCAATAAGCCAAAGCGCAAAATAATAAAAGCACTAGATAAATACAGGCCATAGGCAGCGCTGTAGTCGGATTAATCAAGCTCATAGCGAACGCAGTGAGACTAGTGATTAATAGATTTAATAGATTCATGACCGCTGCACTGCTACCCGCTAAATGCTGAAATATCGCCAACCCCCTGGCCATGCTAGCCGGATAAAGAATGCCGCAAGCAAAATAAAGCAACAGACTTGGAATAACAACCACCGTCATATTTTTTCCAGCAACATAAGCCAAAATCACACCCATTGCGGCAACCAAAAGAAAGATACCAATCCCTGAAAATATTATTTTTTCTGGTTGGAAAACTTTAATCAAACGACGACACACATAAGTGCCAATTAAAAAAGCTAGTCCCATATATAACGCGATATGACCAAAATACAGTGGCGAAAATCCAAGACTATTTTGAATTAAAAACGGACCGAGTGCGTTAAACACAATTAATAATGAATAATTAGTACCCATAATAATGACCATCCCCATAAATAGCGGATGAGAGGTAATAGTAATAAAATTTAGTTTAATTTGTTGCAAGTTAAATGGTTGGCGGTTGTGATGTGTTTCTGGCACGATAAAAATGCAAGCCGCCAACCCCAAGAAACTGTAGAGCGAAAAGAAATAGAAACAAGCTTGCCAACCAAAATAATATTGTAAATACCCGCCAATAAAAGGGCCAACAATCGGTCCTATTCCCCACATAGTAGCTGTCAATACAGCGACTTGTTTGAGTTTATCTGCAGTCAGTAAATCTGCGACACTAGCACGCGCTATGACTCCAAAACCTGCTAACGAAAAACCTTGTAACAACCGCGAAATCAATAAGGTCATAGTCGTAGGTAAAAAAATGGGTAGAAGACTGGTTAAGGTAAATACAAATAAACTAACCATTAGCAATTTACGCCGTCCTAGTGCATCAGATAAAAATCCAATTAAAAAATTTCCTGCCGCATATCCAATCAGGTAAAGTGCAATTAAGTTTTTTGAGATAGCGTTTGATATTCCCAAATCATGACTAATTGCAGGTAAAGAGGGGGCAATTAAATCAATGCCCATGCCAAGTAAGGGATAGAGTAAAAGTATAGTCCATAGAATGAGATTAATGCGCTGAGTAGAAAGTGATTTAGTATTTTGAAATTTTATAGCAGTCATTATTTTACCTTCAGGAGATCCTTCACTTACGCCCAGGATGACAGCCTAATTTTTCCAACAGTAAATTAATAAAACCCGCATCACATTGTGCAGTCACTGGCAAACACCAATGCCGCTCATCCGCAAATTTTTCACATTTCACCGCATCTTTTTCAGTCATAATGGTGATGGCATTTTTACCAAAATCAATATCACCTGGCTGGAAATGATAATGATCGGGAAATGGATGCGCAATAACAGTAAATCCCAGTTGTTCAAGCTGAGTAAAAAAGCGTTGCGGATTGCCTATGCCGGCTACGGCGTGTACAGGAGGTAGATGTTCATGAGGATGCAATTTTTGTTCTGGATTTGCGAGATTATAAATGGTTCCCGGCAGCAATTGCATCGCCCATTCACCCAGTTCTGGGTTGCCTTGAGTCACCTTAAAATCCACTTGTTTTAGGCGCGATAAGGGCTCACGTAACGGACCGGCTGGCAGGCAAAGACCATTACCAAAACGCCGCACCCCATCTATGACAGCAATTTCTATGCTCCTTCCCATAGCATAATGCTGCAGACCATCATCGCTGAGTATGACATCGCAAGGGTAATGATTGAGTAAAGTAGTGATTGCCGAGACACGTTGTTTGGCAATGACTAAAGGGCAAAGGGTATGCCGTGCGATTAATAATGGCTCATCCCCAGTTTCCAGAGGGTTGCTATTTCCTGTTACCCATTGTGGTGTCGTTGCGGCTTGACCACCGTAACCACGACTGACTATCCCAGGTTTATATCCGTGTTCAAGGAGGATTTTCGCTAAAGCAATCACTAATGGGGTTTTACCGGTTCCACCTACGGTAACATTGCCGATTACAATCACAGGCACTGCAAATTGCGTGGTTTTTTTTAGGCCAATTCGATAACTGTAACGTTTGATTTGTGCTGCACTGCAGTAAATAGCGGCAAATGGTGTTAATGCATAGAGCCAAGGGTGACGGTCATACCAGGCCTTCACCCAGGTATTCATATGACCACAACTTCAGCATCACTGGTGGCAGGCTCGTCTTTGAACTGCAGTGCATGTAAATAGGCATAATGGCCATTGTTGCGCACTAATTCAGCGTGCGTGCCGGTTTCAACAATCCGGCCTTTCTCCACCACTAAAATGCGATCAGCTTTTTCTATAGTCGACAAACGATGCGCTATCACCAGTGTGGTGCGATGACGCATGAGGTCATCGAGTGCTGCTTGAATCCGTCGCTCGGATTCTGTATCCAAGGATGAGGTTGCTTCATCGAGAATTAAAATAGGTGAATTTTTTAATAACGCTCTAGCAATGGCGATACGTTGCCGCTGACCACCCGATAACAGCACGCCATTTTCACCAATCAGGGTATTTAAGCCTTGAGGAAATTCACGGATAAAATCCATGGCATGGGCTGCTTCAGCGGCACGTATAATATCCTCTTCACTGACCTCGCTGAGTCGCCCATAGCCAATATTGCGCGCTATCGTGTCATTAAATAAAGTGACATGCTGCGATACTAATGCAAACTGGTTGCGTAAATCAGCTAGACGAAACTCACGGATGTCTACACCATCAATTAAAATACTGCCTTTTTCTAACTCATAAAACCGCGGCAATAGACTCACTAAAGTTGTTTTGCCGCTGCCAGAACGGCCGACCAGGGCCACAGTTTCCCCAGGTTTAATATGAAAATTTATTTCTGACAGTACCTGCTTTTTAGTATGAGGATAAGTAAAGCGCAAGTCGCGGTATTCAATCGCTCCTTTAACCCGCTGTACGGTCAAAGTCCCTGTATCTTTTTCGGGTTCAATATCGAGTATTTCAAAAATACTTTGTGCGCCGGCAACACCCTTTTGTATGGAGTTATTGATTTGCGTGATGCGCCGTATGGGTCGTAATAATGCGAACATGGAGGCTATTAATGCCGCAAAGGTGCCAGGTGAAATGTCTACTTGAGGCAAAGTAGCTAGAAATAAAATGAGCGCAATTGCAAACGAGACAATAATTTGGGTGGTAGCCGTGCCGATGGCATTAGTGGCGACAATCTTCATTTCACGTCTACGATTATCTTTAGTAGCTTTGACAAATTTGTTATTTTCATAATCCTCACCGCCAAAGGTACGAATCACGCGGTAACCTTCAAAGCTCTCTTCGGCAATATGGCTAATTTCCCCCATCGCTTTTTGCACGCTAAAACTCAGCCGACGCATTCTTTTGCTGGTATAGCGAATCATGATACTCAACATCGGTAGAATCACCATAAACATCAAGGTCATCTGCCAACTTAAGGAAATCATGACGACAATGAGACCTATCGCTAATACCCCATCTTGCACCATAATCATCAAGGCATTGGTGGTCGCTTCCGTGACCTGTTCTACATTAAAGATTAAGCGAGAAAGCAATTGCCCCGAGGATTGGGTATCATAAAAACTGGCTGGTAACCTGAGCATATGGGCAAACATTTGCTGGCGGAAGTCCATAACGACACTTTTACCGACCTTGGCGATGTAATAAGTGGACATAAATACGGCAAAACCACGCAGAATGAAGATCAGGATAACCACAAACGGCAGTATGCGGATAAAATGGAAGTTTTTATCCACTAGGCCGTGATTAATGATGGGCTTAATCAACCAAGCCAGACCAGCGTCAATGCCAGAAGATGCAGCCGTACCTAGAATGCCCAGTAAAAAGATCAAGCGGTAGGGTTTGACTGAAGTTAATAGTCTTTTGTATAGGTTGAGTAGGCTTGAGGGATTAGACGAAAACAGTGCAAAAAAGGGAATCGACATAAGTGATTAAGCTCGCCGCAATTGCCGCATACTGGGTAAAGAAAAGCAGATCATATAAAAACGGGAGTTTAGCATAAGGAGCACTTTCAAGTCTAGGTGGGCTGAGGGGTCAAGTATTCATCATATCATTCCATAAGCAGGCACTTCCCTTCTCCCGTCTGTGACCGAAGGGAATCCCCTTGCGGGATGGGAGAAGGGAAGTGCCTGCTTAATGATAGGGTATTCACATACCCCCTCTATTTGCAATAAACATAAATAGGCTTACCCCGCCCGTTATTTACATGATATACCTTGGGCACTACCCCCCACTTAGTACTATTCACCTGGCTAAGCACACAACCTTTGGTCAGTGGCTCAGGCGCAGTCGTTAAAGGTGGTTGAGGCCAACGGATTATATTAATTTTAGAGGCAATATTCACCCCATATCCCCCATCATCGAAATCGCTAACATAGATTAAATTAGCATATGACTGACTTTGCTTGAGGGCATCATTTGCAATTTGGTCAAGCGAAAAATCTACAGAGGTAAACTTCCCAGGGTGGCTAATTAAAATGACCAAAATACACTTCAAGAACAACTCAAATATTAATATTAAAATGGCAAAACCCACCATTTTTTCCCCAGCCCGCCAAACACAATAGGCTAGCACTATCGCTATCATGGGTAATAAGGGAAATAAATAACGTGGATTTAACAGATGCGCTGTCGAAAACCAATAAGGTAATATGCTTAAGACTATAATCCAGATTAATAATTTAATGGATTGTCCATCCAAACGGGTGACCGGCTGGATAGTAGGATATTTTTTATAGCGATATAAACAATAAAGCACCAGTATATCAATGGGGAGCAGCAAATAAATGAAACTAAACGGCGTTGACAGAATTTTTAGAAAATAACCTAACCAGGTGAATTGCTCAGGTTGTGCCATTGAACCCGAAACATCTCCTAACATACCGGCTAAACCAGTCGATTCAGGCAGCAAAAACCATGTGAGGGGTAATATAATCACTAATGCATGGGCTAAAATGCTGGCCGGTTTAAGTAGATAACGCCAGTTTTTAGACCATCCTAACCCTATGGTTACTACCAATAATGCGGTAGCATAAAATATATAACAGGTGAACGCTTTGGTGAGTAGCGCTGCGAATAATACAAAAGGGATAGGAATCCAAAATAAAGGACGTTGTTCTTTAATGCTTATCCACATGCAGCTAATGGCAGTAAACGTGAAAAACGCAAACCAAGTATCAGGGTAAGCCACCCAGGCCTTGCCTAATAGAAAATCTCCAGAAAATAATACGGCAACACTAAAAATCGCGAAGACTTTGTTTTTAAATAAGTGGAGACTGAAGAACCACAACATCAAGGCTAAAAGCACAGTGCCGCTAGCCGCCACAATACGCGAAGCAACCAGTACATTTTGGGCACCTATCCAGTGCATAATAGGCAGTGTTAGCCAATTGAAAAAGGGCGGTCTTCGATAATGTGCGCCATACGTGGTCGGTTGCCAATAGTAATGATTGTAAAACATTTCCATGGAGGCAATGGTATACCGACCTTCCTCTTTAATATGCGGAAGGAAAATCATGAAGAATGCGCTAAGAAACGCAAAAAATACCATGATTAATAAAAGTCGATACCAATTTTTTCGAGAGGGGGTAATAAGCATATATTTTTTCTTCACCAAAGTTTATTGAAGACCGAGATTATATTATTGTTTAAAATTAGTTAAAAATTTTCGGTTCAGAAAAAATTATGTTTTTCGCTTACCCTACCCTTTTTAATAAGGAATTACTCCACTATTTTTAACGTAATAACTATCATCATAACCTATAGGATAGGTGTATTCATAGGCCCCATAAGAGCTCGTATAATAATAGTTATTATAATCCATGAGATAAGGTGGTGGTGGTGAGTAGGTGCATCCATAGAGCAACCCTGTTATACATAAGATGCAGAATATCCTGGTCATTTTTTCTATCCTCACTTATAGGAAATATCCATTAGTCTTCGTTAAAATATAGTACAGATTTCAGTACCTTGAAGCTCATACATTAAATAAAATTCTGCAAATATTTAAATTTATTCAAAATTATATGTAAATTACTAACAATCAATCTATATGGATAACTTTATGACTCTATCAAAGCCAGTTTTGCTAAGTGGAATTCAACCTTCAGGTCAGCTCACTATCGGCCATTACACAGGCGCCATCTCTAATTGGGTCAAGATGCAGGAGGAATATGATTGCCTGTTTATGCTGGCTGACCTGCACACCTTAACCGTCCGCCAAGATCCTGAACAATTATTGGAGCGTTGCTATGATGTGTTGGCTTTATATATTGCCTGTGGCATAGATCCTGAAAAGAATGTGTTGTTTGCACAATCGCATGTGCCGGCACATACCCGCCTAGCTTGGATCTTAAACTGCTTTACTTATCTGGGTGAACTCAACCGTATGACGCAGTTTAAAGATAAATCTAAGCAGCATGAAAGCAATATTAATGTCGGGCTATTTGATTATCCAGTGTTAATGGCGGCTGATATTTTAGTATATGGTGCGCATCGAGTTCCCGTTGGAGAAGATCAGAAGCAGCATTTGGAATTAACTCGAGATGTAGCTTTACGTTTCAATAGTCTTTATGGTGAAATTTTTACTATTCCTGAACCCTATATTCCACCTCAGGGTGCACGCATTATGAGTTTGCAAGAACCGACCAAAAAAATGTCTAAATCAGATGCCAATCAGCATAATTATATTGCGCTATTAGATTCAGAAGATATGATTCGGACTAAATTAAAACGCGCGGTAACCGATTCCGGCAATGAGATACGTTACGATGTAGATGCTAAACCGGGCGTTGCCAATTTATTGACTTTGTTTGCATTGACCACTCACCAAAGCATTGCGCAATTAGAACAAGCTTATCAGGGCAGCGGTTATGGTAAATTTAAAAATGATCTGGCTGAGGCAATTATTGAACACTTGCGACCAATGCGCGAACGTTATTACGAATTACGCGCAGATATTGATAAATTACAGGATATATTGCGAAGTGGCGCAGAAACAGCGCAAGCACGTGCGCAAAGAATTCTACAGCGCGTGCATGATGCAGTGGGGCTGATACCTGCTCCTTTTTGAAAACACATAGCATACCAAAGGATTCCCTACACATGCCCAAAACCTATCTATTTTACGACCTAGAAACCACAGGTCGAAATAAATGTTTTGACCAAGTCCTACAATTTGCAGCCATTCGCACAGATTTAGATTTAAACGAATTGGAACGCTATGAAATACCAGTAAAACTCAATTGCGATGTCATTCCTGACCCAGAAGCGATACTCATCCATAATATTCCCATCGAAACTATGTTACAGGGCAGCTCCGAAATTGCTGCAATGGAAAAAATCTATACCCTATTCAATACGCCAGGAACTCAAAGCGGCGGATACAACACCTTAGGATTTGATGATGAATTTCTGCGCTTTTCCTTTTATCGTAATTTATTACCTGCTTATACCCATCAATGGGCTAATGAATGTGGTCGCTTTGATCTCTACCCCTTAGCTACACTTTATTATTTATTTAAAAACACCGCATTAAATTGGCCAATGCTGGATGATAAACCCACGCTGAAATTGGAGTATCTCAATTCAGCCAATCAACTGGCAAAAGGTGCAGCACATAATGCCATGGTGGATGTAGAAGCTACTTTGGGACTTGCACGCCTATTTGCTCGCGATGCAGAAATGTGGCATTACGCAATGGGTTATTATGATAAAAAAATTGATAGTCATCGCGTTAAGCAATTACCTGCTTGGACTAGTGGTAATGGTCAACAACATTATCTGGGTTTAATGGTTGGTGAATGCGGCGCTAAAGATTTGTATCAATTTCCGGTGTTATCATTGGGTCAGCATAATCATTATAAAAATCAGAGCTTATGGTTGCGACTAGATAAATCAGAATTAATTAATGTCACTTCCGATACCGTTGCCCAAAACAGTTGGGTTGCGCGCAAAAAAATCGCTGAACCGGGTTTGTTATTGCCACTATCTTCACGTTTTACCCAACACCTCACAGCTGAACGCCTGAAAACTATGCAGGATAATTTGCAGTGGTTGCATAACAACCCACAAGCGTTGCAAGATATCATGCACTATCATAAAGAATATACTTATCCTAAAATCCCTAGTATTGATGCCAATGCAGCACTCTATGATAATGGCTTTTTGACTCAGCAAGAAGAGCAATTATGCCAGTTTTTTCACCATGCTATCCCGGAAAAGAAGATACAGTTTGCTGCGCAATTTTCTAACCCTACCCTATCTCAACTCATGTTGCGTATATTAGGCCGGCATTATTCAGAACTTTTGACACCGGAGTTAGCGCAACAATTTAAAGCGTATCTAATATCGAATTATTCGTCTAATGCAGCAGCGCGAGTTGATTATCGCGGGGAAAAGTGTTTGACACCTCATGGGGCATTAGAGATTATCCATAATTTATACCAAGAAAGAGAGCTGAATAATTGCCAGCAAAAGTTGTTATCTGGCTTAGAAGCTTATATTCGAAATTTAGCTATCACAATGAAAGATGCTTTTTTAAGCAATGTTGTTGAATAAATACTGTTTTCACCTTCTTTTTCAAAGGGGGTGAGACACCGAGTTTAACCTATGAAAAAACCTTTTACCTCACACATACATTCTCCCGCCACGCTGGCAGCACCTGCCTTATGGTTTGTGTTTAAGGGTGAAGAGATACTCATCCAGAAAATACAAAACCAAATGTCCATTCCCGAATTGATAGATATCACGGCTTTTGATTTACAGATATTACACCAACATTATCTAGGAGTTTATGATAATACCCACTGTTTTGTGGCAGAAGTTGCAGAAAATAGTATTTCCCCAGAAAGTATGGCATTCCAACATCTTCGCCAATCTTATGAGGCGCTGAGTGATAATGAGGATTTGTTTTTATTAGCTTCTCGTGCCAAACAAATTCTATTATGGGATAAAAGTACGCGCTTTTGCGGTTATTGTGGTCAAGAAACCACATTGAGCACTACCGAACGCGCTAAAACTTGCTCACACTGCAATGCAGTGTTTTATCCGCATGTTGCCCCTGTCATCTTGGTACGTATCCATAGACAAAAGCAATTACTTTTGGCGCGTTCTCCGCATTTTACCAAAGGAATATACAGTGTGCTTGCGGGTTTTGTGGAGCCTGGTGAAAGTGCCGAACAGACTGTCGTCAGAGAAGTATTTGAGGAAGTAGGCATAAAAATTAAAAATATTCAGTACTTTGGTTCACAGCCCTGGCCATTTCCCAGCAATCTGATGCTGGCGTTTACTGCGGAATATGAAAGTGGGGAAATTGTTATTGATAATATTGAAATAGAAGATGCCGGCTGGTTTTCCGTTGACCAACTACCGGAATTGCCCAAAAAACTCAGTTTGTCCCGCAAGTTAATCGATGACTTTATATTTTCGTTAAGATAAAACTTCTATTTCTTCTTTTTTCCTTTATTTATTTCTTCAAGTTCTTGTTTTGCTTTGGCGTTATGTTCATCCAGTGATTCTATATTAAGTACCTCATAATAATCGCCACTCATAAATGAACTCATTTCCATATGCTTGACTCTTCCCTGAAGAACGACCATTTCATCGTCTTTAAAATTCTCCGGCGGCTGAAAAATATATTCTCCACGCAGCAATAAAAATTTATTATTGTGCTCAGGATCGTAGATGATGCTCCAGGTTGGACCTTCTACGCCAAGGTATTTTAGTTTCCCAGTGATCCAACGAAAATCCTCTGCATGGGTATAAGGTTCAAACTCTGTATGGCTGATATTTTCTAATCTGATATAGGCATATGATGTCAGTGAAAATATTAGGCATAATAAAAATAATGATTTAAATAGGAGTTGTTTCATGGGTTAGATTCCATGTTATGATTGGAATTAATGGCATATTTTTCATTATCCCATTGAGGGAGAAGAAAAAAGCGCTGTTGGTCTGCAATCAAGTCTAACATTTGTTGAGTAGTTTTTATAGGCTCTTCGGCTTGAGTAATGGCTGATATCATAGCAATCCCATCAACGCCGGCTGCTGACACTTCCGAAAATTGTGGCAAACCAATACCGCCAATGGCTACCAGTGGATAGTTTAGCATATTGCGCCAATGCTTAAGCCGTGCAATTCCTTGAGGTGCGTGTGGCATCACTTTGGAGGTCGTGGGATATATAGGTCCTAGAGCAATGTAAGAAGGTCTAAGCGCATGCGCTATAGCCAGTTCATAATAATTATGTGTGCTGATACCTAAACGTAAACCTGCGTTTTTAATTCGCGGAATATCCGCAGTTCTTAGATCTTCCTGACCCAAGTGTACGCCATAAGCGCCATGAGCGATTGCCAATTCCCAATAATCATTAATAAACAAACGGGCGCTGTATTTCTTAGCGATTTCAATTGCAGCTTTAATTTCATTTTCTAATTCAGTACCCGTTTTATTTTTGACACGCAGCTGAATGGTTGTTACCCCACAAGGTAAAAGTTTTGTCAGCCAAGAAGCTGCATCAACAATAGGATAGAGTCCCAATTTATTAACGCCACAATCGGGAAATGGCTTAACTGTCTCTGTTAGGGGTTTTTGAGATAAAAAAGGTAATTGCTGCTGTTCATTAGACCATGCACTATGCATTACGGGCTCAGCGCCTGCGCCATATTTTTTTGCACTATAAATACCTTCTGTCACATACATTTTGGCAATGACTAAAGCATCATATAAATTATAATCTGTCGCAAGTGCTGCGGTAATGGCTGATGCAAAAGTACAACCGGTACCATGATAATTTCCATTCAAGTCTCGGTAACAAGCTAGCCAGAAAGCTTCTTTACCATCGGTAAAATAATCCTGAGCAAACAGATCTTGTTTAATATGACCGCCTTTGATAATGACGCTTTGAACACCTAGCGATAAAAATTTTTGTGCCGCTTTAATGATATCGGCATGGGTATTAATTGTCAGGCCTAATATTGTTTCAGCTTCAGGTATATTAGGAGTAACTAGAGTCACCAAGGGCAGCATTTGCAATATCATGCCAATGCGCTGGTTAATGTCATCGCTAAATAAGTTGTGCGCCGAAGTGGAAATCAACACCGGGTCTAAAACGACTGATCCAGAATATTCTTTTAAAAAGTGCACAATAGGTTCTGCAGACTCACCCAACATGCCTAATTTGATCGTTTTAGGCTTTAAATCCTCTGCTAAAGCGGCAATTTGCGCTGCAACATTTTCAGCAGGCACATTATGAATAGCAGTTACAGAGAAGGTATTTTGCGCTGTCACAGCAGTAATCACTGAACAACCATAAGTACCAAGTGCTTGGAAGGTATGTAAGTCAGCTTGAATGCCGGCACCGCCACCGGAATCGGAGCCGGCGATTGTCCATGCGATGGGTTTTTGCATAGGGTTTCTCCATTTTTCTTACAGCCCTCTATCCAGCCACGGCACTATGCCAAAATGGCGTATCCAGTAACGGCGTGCTGGGGTGAGCACAATTTCTTTCGACGACCATTCCTGCTTCATAAGCAGTTCGGCCGGCGATGATTGCATCTTTAAACGCTGTCGCCATTTGCACTGGATTTTTAGCATGAGCAACCGCTGTATCCAGCAATACGCCATCAAATCCTAACTCCATCGCCTGCACAGCATGAGAAGGTTTACCGATTCCGGCATCAATAATCAAAGTCGCATCAGGCATACGGGTGCGTAATACCTCCAAGGCAAAAGGATTTAATAAACCCTTAGCAGAACCTATAGGGGCAGCCCACGGCATTAAAACCTGGCAGCCCGCATCAAACAAGCGTTGGCACAGCACCAAATCTTCAGTGCAATAAGGAAATACCTCAAAATTATTTTTCAATAAAACTTTAGCAGCTTCCAACAATGCAAATGGGTCGGGTTGTAAACTAAAATCATCACCAATCACTTCTAGTTTGATCCAACGTGTATTAAATAATTCACGGGAGATTTCTGCCATCATCACCGCTTCTTTCACAGTGCGACAACCCGCGGTATTGGGTAAAATTTCGCAGTTTAAATCTTTGATATGCTCCCAAAAAGTATTATCACTCGGTCTACCATTAGCGACTTGTCTGCGTAAAGAGACGGTGATAATTTGCGTCTGCGCATAGGTTATAGCCTGTTGCATAATCGACAGGGATGGATATTGGGCCGTGCCTAAGATCAATCGACTGTTAAATTCTTTTCCGCCAAGCTTCCACATCAAATTTATCCCCCCTGCATCGGTAATATAATTTCAATGACATCATCCGCATGCAACACAGTTTGCGCATATTGTGAATAAGGAATTAAATTTTGATTGCGAATAACGGCAATACCGTTAGTTGGATAATCATGCTGTTTTAGAATCGTGCTTAATGTAATATTTTCCTCGATTTGTAGTGGTGTGTTATTAAACAGCACTTGTATCATGTGCCTGCTCCCATAAGTTTGGATAATTGACTTTAGATAAACCTGATTTTAAAAATAACAGGATGTCAGCAGCTAATGTTGGCGCTATTAAAAATCCATGTCGGTAAAGACCATTGATTGCAATCATTTGCTTGCCGTATTTTATTTTGGGCAATTGGTCAGGCAAGGTCGGACGACAATGGGTTACGGTTTTAATTAAACGCGCTTCGGAAAATCCCGAATGTAACCAGTAAGCAGAAGTTAATAATTCTAATAGCGTTTTGACTGAAATGGCGCTGTGATCTTCTGCTTCAATCTCACTTGCCCCTAAAATATAAGTCGCATCGGCTCGCGGTACAATATATAAGCTATAGCGTGGATGTAATAAACGTATAGGACGTTGAATATTGACTTCCGGCGCCCATAGCCAGGCCAACTCACCTCTTACGCCACGCAAATTCTCAAAACGATTTTTGGCGGCAAGACCGCGACAATCGAATACCATGTCAAAAGACTGGCTGATATTTTTTGCGATAATGCTTCCGGCAATTATTTTCTCTACTTCGATATTTTTATGCCATATCACCTGATTAAGTAAATACTGCTGCAATGTTTTTAAGAAAACCTGATTATCTATACAACCTTCTGTAGCAAAATAATACCCATGATTAATTTTGGTTAAATCAGGTTCTAGTTCTGATGGCTTGATCGTTTTAATATGTTGCTGCAGCGCATCAGGAACATTCTGCAATTTATCTTTTATAATATTTATAAAAGAGGATAATTCAGCCTGATCCCGCGGATGCGCTAGCAACAAGCTGCCTTGATTTTGAAAATAGATAGGCTGCTGTAATTGATTAATAATCCATGGCCAATGCTGAGAAATGGCCTCTATTCCTAACTCAAAGATAATTAAATCATTTTTTACTAATTCGCTAACGGGTGTGAGTAATCCAGCAGCGGCCATGCTACAGTTAATATCATCATTACGATCGAATACTGTGACTTCCCAACCGGCGTTTAAAAGGTTTAGTGCCAGTAGCTGCCCCATGATACCCGCGCCGATGATGCCTGCTTTCATTGTAGTTTTATCTCGTATCACTATACTGCCGCAATTCTTGCGTAATTTGCATTGAGCAGAATTTTGGTCCACACATAGCGCAAAAATGCGCAGTTTTCGCAGATTCCTGTGGTAATGCTTCATCATGAAAGGCGCGAGCCGTATCAGGATCTAGCGATAAATTAAACTGATCCTGCCAACGAAAATCAAAACGCGCGCTGGATAAAGCATCATCACGATAACGCGCACCTGGGTGGCCTTTAGCAACATCAGCAGCATGCGCAGCGATTTTATAGGCAATAATTCCTTGCTTGACATCCTCTTTATCTGGAAGCCCTAAATGCTCTTTGGGTGTGACATAACACAACATGGCGCAGCCATACCAGCCTATTATCGCTGCACCAATGGCGCTGGTAATGTGATCGTAACCCGGTGCAATATCAGTGGTCAGAGGTCCCAAGGTATAAAATGGAGCCTCAAAACAATCAACCAATTGCTTGTCCATATTGGCTTTAATTAAATGCATGGGTATATGGCCTGGCCCTTCTATCATGACCTGCACATCGTGTTGCCATGCCTTTTGCGTTAATTCACCCAGCGTCTTAAGCTCGGAAAATTGCGCCTCATCATTTGCATCAGCAATTGAGCCGGGTCTTAATCCATCTCCTAAAGAAAAACTGACATCAAAGGCGCGCATAATGGCGCAGATTTCTTCAAAATTCGTATAAAGAAAATTTTCCTTTTGGTGGGCAAGACACCATTTGGCCATAATTGACCCACCTCTGGATACAATGCCAGTTAAGCGCGAGAGCGCATGAGGAATATAGCCCAACAAAACACCTGCATGAATAGTAAAGTAATCCACGCCCTGCTCTGCTTGTTCTATTAAAGTGTCGCGATAAATCTCCCAGTTTAAATCTTCAACCACCCCGCCTACTTTTTCCAATGCTTGATAAATCGGTACTGTGCCAATTGGTACTGGAGAATTGCGCAACACGAAATCACGCGTGGTATGAATATTTTTGCCGGTTGACAAATCCATCACATTATCTGCACCCCAACGAATGGCATAAATTAATTTCTCAACTTCTTCTGGGATTGAGGATGTAACTGCAGAGGTGCCAATGTTAGCGTTTATTTTCACTAGAAAGTTACGACCAATAATCATTGGCTCCAACTCAGGATGATTAATGTTAGCAGGAATGATGGCGCGTCCGGCTGCGATTTCACTACGGACGAATTCAGGAGTGATTTCATAGGGTATTTGCGCGCCTAACGCATGACCTTGCAAGCGATTATCACGGGCAATATAGTTAATCTGGCCTTGGGCTGCTTGGCGTTTAAGATTTTCTCTTATCGCGACAAATTCCATTTCTGGGGTAATCATTCCCCGACGGGCATAGTGTAACTGTGTGACTGCTTGACTATTTATCGCGCGCCGTGGTTGGCGTTGTAAATTTTTTGCTGCAGCATGGGCGGTTTTATCTAAATCTTGATAGCCATTATCTCTTGGTGTTGCAATCCGCCCGGGATAGCTTTGCGTATCGTTTCTTTCGATTAGCCATTGTGAGCGAATGGGAAATAAACCTCGGCTGATATCAATGTTTGCTTCTGGGTCGGTGTAAGTACCAGAGGTATCATAAACAGGAACGATACCGCCATCAGATAGCAGAATTTCCCGAATAGGAACGCGGATTTCAGGATATAGCTTTCCGCTAAGATAAGTTTTTTGGGACCCCGAAAAGGATTGCAACAGCTTTGAGTCAATGTTCATAAACGCTCCTTTTAAAACAGGCGGGACAGGAGCGTAACAGAGACTCTGAATTATCTCGGGAAAAATATACCAAGAAGTTGCAAGCAGAATTTGTCACATTCCCTACGCAGGTACTGACCTGTTCAGGTTCAAAGGGTTGAGCTTTGGCTCTCTCAGCCGCTTTATAGGCGGCACCCCTAGTGAGTAAAATTAAAATAATATTATGCTGGCAAAAGCCAGGCTGAGGGAGGGCATTAAACCATGTTTTAGGGTAGGCATCAATCTCTTATAGCCTCTTACAGCCTTAACTTTTTCCTCTTACAGCCCTAGCTTTTTTCCTTCTCCCACAAGGGGAGAAGGAAAAAAGTCAAGGCTGTAAGAAGCCGCGCATTTTTTTTAGAACCTCCTGAAAATGCTGATCCAAACAAGCACACACAGCAATTGCTTTACCAGAGGTAGGCATCACAAATTTCAATGCTGCTGCATGCAACAATAAATGTTTAACCCCCAAAGCCTTATCCATTTTGCGATCACCGTACTTCTCATCGCCTAAAATACTATGACCAATATGCGCAGCATGTACGCGAATCTGGTGAGTGCGTCCAGTCAGAGGCTTCGCTGCAATCAGGGACGTATGTGTGAAAACCTCAAGAGGCGTAATAATGGTTTCAGCTGGCTTGCCTTCAGCATTCACCGTAACCACCCGCTCACCCGAGCGCAATAAATTTTTCTGTAAAGCCGCCTTAATTCTGCGCTCTTTACCGTTAAAAGGGTGCGCAACTAACGCCAAATAGGTTTTTTCAACTTGACCATGAGCCAATAATTGATGCAACTCTTTCAATATAGAAGGTTTTTTCGCCAACATCAAACAGCCGGTGGTGTCACGGTCTAAGCGATGCACCAATTCCAAAAATTTTAACTTGGGGTGTAGGTGTCGCAACAATTCAATGACACCAAAATGAATGCCACTGCCGCCATGCGCAGCAATACCGGAGGGTTTATTCACTATAATGATGTCTTTATCTTCATAAATGACTGCTTCTGCCAGTAATTTAATCAAGTTTGCCGCTGGTTTGGCTGGTGTTTCACGGGTAGCGACGCGTAAGGGTGGTATACGGATAGAGTCGCCTGCATGCAGGCGGTAATCCGCAGTAATTCTTTTTTTATTGGCACGGAATTCACCATTACGCAGCGCCCGATAAATACGACTCTTAGGGACTCCCTTTAGCCGAGAAAACAAAAAATTATCGATACGCTGGCCTTCAGAGTGGCTTTCAACAATTAACCAGTGAACATTGGGTGTGATGTCTGTCATAGGATGTATTGACACATATTTTTTAGATATAAATCAGGTAGTTTGATATTTATACAGAAGCTTGTTATAGTAAACCGTTAGTGCATGGTTTGCCAGTAAAGAAAGGGAATATGGTCAAAACCATTTAGCCAACAAGGTAAATCTGCGTTTTAGCAGTTACCCAAAGAATACTTTAGGCTCCAACCCTGTTAAAGAGCAGCATAATTTAAAAAATATAGCACGCTTTTTTTCTGGTTTGGAGGTTAAGAAATTAAAACCATAGGGCGATCCCTTATCAAATATCCATGAATGGTTACTGGATATTTAAGGTTGAGCGCGCTAAACCAACAATATGGATTAACATGAAAAGAATGCTGATTAACGCAACGCAATCAGAAGAATTGCGCGTTGCTATCGTAGATGTAGATACTCAAAACCTCATAGACCTCATTGTAGAGCGTCAAAGTTACAAAACCAAAACCGGAAATATATACCTTGGCAAGATTAGTAGCGTAGAGCCTAGTCTTGACGCCGCATTTGTCAACTTTGGCAGCGAACGCCACGGTTTTTTACCCTTAAAAGAAATTGCCCGCGAAAATTTCACCACCACTGATACGAAAAAGCTCGAACGGCTCAATATAAAGGAGCTTATCAAAGAAGGCAGCACCATTATGGTGCAAGTAGAAAAAGAAGAGCGCGGCAATAAAGGTGCTGCTTTAACGACTTTTATCAGCTTAGCCGGCTCCTACTTAGTACTAATGCCCAACAATCCACGCGCGGGCGGTATTTCCCGGCGGGTAGAAGGTGAGGAGCGTGATGAGTTACGCGAAATATTAAGCGCCCTACCCTTACCTGAAGACATGGGTGTCATTATCCGCACTGCCGGAGTTGGTAAAACTTCTCTTGAGCTGCAATGGGATCTCAATACCTTACTGAAACAATGGGAAGCGATTACTAAAGCAGCCGCCGAAGGTTCGCCACCATTTTTGATTCATCAGGAAAGCGATATTGTACCCCGCACGATGCGTGATTATCTGCGCCAGGATATACTCGACATCATCGTTGATGATCCAACCTTACATGAAAAGATTAAAAACTATCTACAGCAAATTCGTCCTGATTTCTTACATTGTCTTAAATTATATACCCACGACGTACCTCTATTTAATCGCTATCAGATTGAGCATCAAATTGAATTAGCGCATCAACGTGAACTCCGTTTGCCATCGGGTGGCTCTGTTGTCATCGACCATACTGAAGCTTTAGTCGCAATTGATGTCAATTCGGCACGCTCCACTAAAGGGGGTGATATTGAAGAAACTGCGCTTAGAACCAATATGGAAGCAGCTGAAAAGATTGCATGTCAGCTACGGCTGCGTGATATTGGCGGTTTAGTGGTCATTGATTTTATCGATATGGCCTCAGTGCGTCATCGACGGGAAGTGGAAAATTGTTTGCGCAATGCACTGAAACTGGATAAAGCACGCACCCAGATCGGCAGCATTTCGCAGCGTTTCGGTTTATTGGAGATGTCAAGACAACGTTTACGCCATTCACTCGGTGAAGCAACCCAAGTGATATGCCCACGCTGCAGCGGCTGGGGCACTATCCGCGGCATAGAATCATTGGGACTGTCTATACTGCGTATGATAGAAGAAGATGCAGTGAAACCCCATACGGCACAGTTACAAGTACAGCTGCCTATTGATGTGGCCACTTATCTTATTAATGAAAAGCGCGAAAGCCTTACTTCAATTGAAAGACAACGCAATATCAATATTACCATTATTCCCAATCCGCAATTAGAGTCACCCAAATACCGCATTAAACGCGTGACGGAAGAGGAAACTTCTGGCAGCGGTAAATTCAAACCCAGTTACCATTTGCTGGAAACACCAGAAATAGAACAACATCCTGGGAAAAAAGCGCAAGCACAAGCGGGGGCAGGCAAAATAGAGGAAAAACCTGCAGTAAAACATATTTTACCCGAAGAGCCTGCTCCTTCCAGCAAAAAACCGCCTTCAGGTATTATTAAGCGTTTAATATCTAGTTTATTTGGCGCAGAGGGTGAAGAAGTGGGTAAACCAAATATCCCTGCGACTCCTTCTGCTCCAGAACCACGACCAGCTGCTAGACCTCCTCAAGGGAAACCCCATAGGCGTGATGAGAAATTTTCATCTGGGAATAGACCACCTGCTGGTAGTAGAGAACCTAAAAAAACAGCTAGGCCTATACCTGCCACACCTAAAGAAGAAACGACAGCAACAACACCAACAGGAGCGCCCCAAGGTGAATTTAAAGGTCGTTCCCGCCGTGGTACAAGAGGCGGACGCCGCCGCTCTAGTGGATCACCGGCATCTAGTTCAACTTCTGGCTCTACTCACCTAGATACTACACCTAGTGTTACAACCAGTGGCGTCCCACCTGTTACCGAAAATGTGCCTGCAGTGCCAACAACGACCCCTCATAAATTGTTGGCTGATGAGCAGTTACCTGATTATTTGCCACCTTTCCCTAGTGATCTTGAAGACTATTATCGTGACAGCCAGCGCTTCAAAGGCGGTAAATCCTCTCAAGCTCAGCCACCGGTAAAGCCACCACAAAAATCAGACCAGCCCGTCGCAGCACCCCCAGTTGCGACTGAAGCTCCTGTTGAAAAACCACCCGTGCCAGTATTGCCTGAAACCACATCGCCGTCGCTGCCTGTGACTTCAGCGGAACAAAGTAGTGAGCCAGTCATTATTCGGCCTCAAGCGGCTAAAGAGCCTTTGGTTGCAGAAAAGGAAAAGCACGAACCGACTGAACCAAAGCCACAAGAATCTGATTCTGTAAAAGTTAAATGGCCTGAAGATTCTGATGAGAAAAAATAGTGGCTCATATGCACACAAGGGAAGAAGGACAAGGACTAGAAGACCATTAATCTTCACCTGGTCTCCTACCACCCGGCCTATAATTTGGTAAGCTTGCAGCGGCAGTTCTTTCTGGGTTGCTGTTCACGATGGCCAGTCTACGTTCTCGAGTGGTTTGAAGCGGTGTTAACTCATGATCCACTACCACATTTTTAGGAGTAAATCTTAAAGTGAGGTTAGTCAATGCTCTAAGGTGAGATTTTTTGAAACTGGTTTTTTTATCCGGTTGTTGCTGCCGAGGCATATTTCCAAGCAATTCTTTCCATTTAATAATATCTTGGATAATATCCGCATAGATCTGTTTGACATAAGCATAGGGTATGTCGGGATATTTATTCTTTTTATTCCCCGCATATGCTACTAACTTAGCGAAAAATGTTTCCTGCCAACCTTGAAGTAAAGCTTCATATCTTTCATAAGATTTCTGACTAATCGATTTTTCTTTCATCAGTATTTCAAGCTGACTAATTATCGAATAAATTATTTGTGCATTTTTAGCTAGTGTACTTGGTAATACCGCCATAGTTGCTGCATGACTTTTTAAACTAGCGTAGCCTTCTTTATCAGGATCATCTGCAACTTTGCTTCCATACTCACATTCAACTACTGAGTTTAAATAGTTCTGGATTTTTACTTTTTCTTTAGAATTAATTTCACTTAAAGTCCGACCTTCTACGTTTTTTAAGGAAAAAAATGGCTCCAAGTATTCTTCGAGTATTTCTTTTGAGAAAGGCATACCCATGCTATTTGCCTTAATTGCCAAATAATTGACATAGGCTTCGAGTAATTGTTGGATAGTTTTTATGTAACCTTTATCTAAAGCGATTTTATACATTTCTAGCGCGTAGGGATGATGGGGCAAAACTCGTGTTGTTTCGCCGCCTTTGCTTTTTTTAGTTGTGGGAAAAATAGCAAATAATTTTTCTTGCGATGCGATGCCTTGGTCTGTTTCAGTACCCAAAAGCGCCCTAAAAGCAGCGACTTGTTTATAGGAAAATTTAGATTCGAATATGTCCGAGCTGGTTGTTGAAGTACTCGAAGTTGAGAAAGATGAACTCGAAGAGGATGAAGAGGATATCAAGCTAGAGGATGAACTTGATTGTGATGAGTGAGTACTACTCGTTATGGGGGAGAAGTTCGGAGTTCGTGTAAATAATGCAGGTTGGGTTAACGATGAATGTTTAAGCTCTAAGCCATCGGTTAGATCTTGAATTTTCTGAATTATTTCTTGTTTTAAAATGTCAATAGTTTCTAATCTTTTATTAATAAGATTGATTGTTTCAGAATGAGGATTCAGTTGCTGGAATCTTTCTAGTAGGTTTTTATATTCTTCATCCGCAACTTCTAGCCCAGCCTGAAACAGCGTTAGCCCATCAATATCTTGTCCTGCGCTTGAAGGATTTTCCATAAAGGGCTTAGATAATCGTTGTTCTAATATTGAGAATATCTCTTCATAATTTATTTCACTCTGTTCTTTAGAAACAACCTTTAAAGCTTCCACCAATTGCTGATAAATTTCTACTTTGTGTTTTTGAATCATAGTCTTGGCGCTGAATGATCTTTTAAGTTCTGACATAGCTTTTGTACCTAATTTATTTTAAATTGGTTTATATATAATTAATATTTTTTCAATACTAACAAGTGTTTCTTAATAGATTATTAAATTTGTGTTTACCTAGAGTGTTATTAATTAGCGCATAAAAATTTAAATTAACTAGGCATAAGGGTTTCAGATAGGTTTATAGACTTGATATACTCGAAGCACATTTGAAAATTAAATATGGTGAAATTCTATGTGGTTCAAACAAACCCAAATTCTTCAACTCTCTCCGGCTCTGCGCTTCGATACAGAGGCTTTATGCGATCATTTGCAGCCGTTGACGTTTACACCTTGCTTGCCCAGCTTGCCCTTTAGCTGCGGCTTTGTGCCACCGTTGGAACAAGAGGATGCACCGCTAGCACATGGCGTGAATGGTTATATGTTGCTGTGTTTACAACTAGAGGAAAAAATATTGCCGGCGACGGTGGTGCGTCAGGCGGTAGAAGAAAAAGCCAAAGAAATTTCTGCTCTTCGAGATCGCAAAGTTTCGCAAAAAGAGAAATATGCTTTAAAAGATGAAATTATTCAGACCTTGCTGCCGCGAGCTTTTAGTAAGATGTCGCGAATTTATGCTTATGTGGATACTAAGAACAATTGGTTAGTGTTGGATACTGTGTCCAAGCCCAGAGCTGAGAAATTTCTGGAGCTACTCAAAAAGTCCTTACCAGCAACCAGTATGCAGCCGCTGATAGCAACCAAGCTAACTACCGCGCTGACCCGCTGGTTATCACATGAAAATTACCCAGAGACCTTTACTATAGAAAAATCCTGTGTCTTAAGTGATCCACGTAAGCAAAGTCGTGTGATTCGTTGTCAGCAGCAGGATTTATCAGCTAATGGTATACAATGGATTTTAAAAGATGGCTGTGAAGTGACACAATTAGCGCTTTCCTGGCGAGAACATGTGCAATTTGTGCTGGCAGATGATTTTTCCTTACGTTCTATTAAGTTTCAGGATGAGGTCATTGCGCAAGCCAAAGAGTTAGAACCGGAAACTAAGCAGCAGCAGTTTGCGGCGGATTTTTTTATTATGACTGAAGTATTATCGGCGTTGCTTAAGGATTTGGCGGAATCGTTTATTCAGATCACGGAAAAAGAGGTGGCTACAGCAGTAGCATGAACACTACTTTATTCCCTCTCCTCTTATGGGTATAGGAGTTAGGTTAAGCACTGTAATCCCCTATCCCCTTGTGGGAGAGGGTTACGGAGGGGTAACTAAGGCCGTTTCGCTCAAAAAAAAGATAAATTTATCATAAAGAATATAGTTTTTTCATTTTTTAATGCAATGGCCTAATCTCACCCTCTCCCACGAGGAGAGAGGGGATTACAGTGCTTATGGGGAAAGGGAGTTGTGCTTTCTCAATCCGCCATCGCATTCTGCACCAACACTTCCCTGCTCCCTGTATGATCCATTCGGCTTACTACGCCTGCTGCCTCCATGGATTCGACAATATTCGCAGCGCGGTTATAACCAATCTTCAAACGGCGCTGGATATTAGAAATTGAAGCGCGGCGTGTTTCGATGACAATTTGCACCGCTTGATCGTATAAGGGATCCTGTTCGCCCGCAAAATCACCACCTTCTCCGCCAGCAGCGCCCTCTGCGGATTCATTATCTCCTGATAAAATTTCATTGAGATATTGTGGCTCGCCTCGACGCTTAAGATCTTGAACGGCACGGTGCACTTCTTCATCAGCCACAAATGCACCATGAATACGTATGGGCACGCCCGTGCCGGGCGCGAGATACAGCATATCGCCATGACCCAACAACTGTTCAGCGCCCTGCTGATCTAAAATGGTGCGAGAGTCAATTTTAGAAGATACTTGAAATGCAATGCGCGTCGGAATATTCGCCTTAATCAGCCCTGTGATGACATCGACCGACGGTCTTTGGGTGGCAAGAATCAGATGGATGCCTGCAGCGCGGGCTTTTTGGGCGATGCGCGCAATTAATTCTTCTACTTTTTTGCCTACCAACATCATCATATCGGCAAATTCATCCACCAATATCACGATATAAGCTAATTCCTCCAATGGCGGAGCTTCCTCAGCAAAATCAGCTGGCCATAAGGGATCGAGGATTGGAGCACCTGCAGTACTAGCCGCTTTAATTTTGGCGTTATAACCTGCCAAATTACGCACGCCAAGCGCTGCCATGAGACGATAACGTCTGTCCATCTCAGCCACAGCCCAACGTAAGGCATTGGCTGCATCTTTCATATCTGTCACTACAGGAGTTAATAAATGCGGAATGCCTTCATAAATAGATAACTCCAACATCTTGGGATCAATCAAAATCATACGCAATTGGGCAGGTGTCGCTTTAAATAGCATACTCAGCAACATCGCATTCAAGCCAACCGATTTACCTGAACCTGTGGTTCCAGCGACGAGTAGATGCGGCATTTTCGCAAGGTCGACAATCACTGGGCTGCCGGCAATATCTTTACCCATCGCTAAAGCTAGTGGTGAATGCGCATTTTGATACAGTTCCGAAGAGAGGATTTCACGCAGGCGTACTATTTCGCGATCGATATTGGGTAATTCCAGACCGATGACGGATTTGCCAGGGATGATTTCTACCACGCGCACACTCAGAACTGATAGGGAGCGTGCCAAATCTTTAGCGAGTGCGGTAATACGACTGACTTTAGTGCCTGCTGCCAATTGCAACTCAAAACGAGTGACTACGGGTCCTGGGTGCACGGCGACGACTTTGACCTGGATGCCAAAATCCTCCAACCGTAACTCAACGTCTCGTGATATGGCTTCCAGTTGTTGATTAGTGTAACCCTTGACGTTGCTGTGATCTGGCGGATCAAGTAAGGTTAAGGGAGGTAAAGTACCTGCCAGCGGCGGTTCAAATAAGCCTGAAGGTTCCGGCGTGGCTCGGGGTGATGGTTTAGGCGTGGCAACTCTTTTGGGAGATATCACCGGAGGAGCAACTGATTGCAATGAAGAAATATAGGGCTCATCAGGATCGGCAATTTCAATTTCTTTGAGTGCCGCAACTTTGGGCTCGACTCGCATAATCTGTGGTTTGGATTTCGGCAGCGATTGCGAGGGTGTTGCTGGAGTTTCTTCTTCTGACTCCGGTTCTGGTTCTATACTGGAATTGGTAGCCCATTGATCGATACGATGCGCCATTGCTTGAAAATAGCCACTTACGCGAAAGGCGCGCTCACCGAGATAATCAGCTAATTTTAACCAAGATAATCCGGTGAACAGGGTGAGGCCAGTTAAAAACAACCCTAATAGAATCAAACTTGCCCCAGAATAGTTAAAAAACCGGATCATGCTGAAGGAAATCCACTTGCCAAGCAGACCTCCTCCATCAGCCAAAGAAGCTATTCCCCAGTGAATGCTGGCTAAGGCGCATCCAGGCACTAAAATAAAGAGAAATCCTGCACCACGTAGCATTAGAAAATAAGAGAGGAAATCTGTGTCTAATTCATCACGATGGCGGAAATATAACCATGCGCTGTAAAACAACATCAGTGGGAATAGATAGGCAAAACGACCAAACAGATACAGTAGAAAATCCGATAGGAATGCGCCAACTCGGCCGCCGCCATTGACCACACTCATGGGTTTAGTGATATGTGACCAGGTGGGGTCGGATGGGATATGCGTAAATAGCGCTAATAATAAATATAAAGCAACCATGCCAACGACAAGCAGCACGCCTTCACTGAGACGACGTTTAAAATGGTCGGCAAATTTTGATGGGATTGTGGCTTTTAATTTGGATTTCAAAGTTTAGCCCGTTTTCTTGGTGACTTAGGAATTGCGCGCAGCTTACCATGTCGGATGGTTAATATGAAGATTGTAATTGTATTTCCTTCTTAAGAACTTTAACCTCTCCCGTCTATGACCGAAGGGAATCCCCTTGTGGGATGGGAGAGGTTAAGTGTTTTGCGAAGAGAAACCTTCTACTCAAGCTCAGGATTAGGTTTTTGGTTAAAGCGCGGCAATAATAGTAAAAACTTATTTACAAAGGTAGTAAGCTTGCTTTTCCAACCAGCTTTAGTAACTTCCAGATGTAATTTTTTAATAAAATACTTTTGAAAATGCTGCATTTTAAATTTAGGATTGCCCAAGTGCTGATCTATTTCGTCAAGCCACAACAGCATATTATTAGCTGCTGTTCTAGAATGTCTATCGGGTAATTCTTTGCGGTCAAGCAATTCTAAAAATAATGCAAAACTCCACTGACTAAAATCAGTACTAAGTAGATGGTATAACCACGTGGCATAATTGTCAGGAAAATATCTTGGGCTTATAAAAACTGGGCTGAATTGCCTGACAAGTAGCACTTTTCTATAAATAATTTCATGAGCCAACACTAAAAAGCTCATGAATACACTTTTTTTTCTGGATAATGAATCGCGGGGTGTTTGGCTGACAGTGCCATAATCGATTAAAAATATCGTATCATTCTCAGATAAAATAAAATTCCACGGCCTAAGATCATTCTGATAAAAACCATGACGCTCAAATAAGGCCAACTGCTGTAAAATGCTGACCAGAATTTTTTTAGGGTCATAATCCATGCCGTCAGAAATGGCACAACTTAATCTAATACCAGAAAATTTTTCTCGCAACATCCAGGCATCATCTTCGCTTATATTGTAAGCTTGCATACGTGGTAGTGTGTTAATTTTATCCATATTATTGTTAATAAAATTAATTTCAGCTTGAATTTCATTGCGGTTGCTTTTAATTTTATCCCCAGTTAAGCGATAATGCTTCAACATCCGGGTATCATTAAAATAGTAACGACGTGTCTGCCGATGCGGATAAATATTATTATGCACTTCTTTTTCAAAGCGTTGGCGTGATTGTTCTGTCCAATAATCAAAACGTTGCATAGCCCCCTTGGCGTACCAATAGGCATTGCTGCAGAAAAAAACAGGGTTTTTAATGTCAGTGACGCTAGATGGGTATTCTGTTAATTTTTCAAGATAGGCATAGGGTCGAAGTAATTGAAAGGGGTTAGCTGGTAATGGATTAGAAGTATTCTCTTGTGTATTCTGCCAAGACGATGTAATCAGTGCGATGGTTGCCCGCTGTGATAAAGCTTGTACAGTTTTCTCTATCTTCGTCAAATCAGATAACTGCGTCAAATTAAATGCCAGCGCCAGGTCAAATGATTTCCCACAATTCTGCCAATTACTGATGTCGGCTGTCACAAAAGTTGTGGTGAGGCCAAGTTCTTTGGCCCGTGCTTGGCAGGTTAAGATGTGTGCTTGATTTGAGTCAGCACCTATGACTTCATCGCCCTCGCAGGCAAGTTGCAGGCTGAATAAACCATCATCACATCCTAAATCCACTACGCGTAAAGGTCGACCTAGCAATTGGCGAAGCTGAGCCGCAACGTGGGTAGTGATTTCAAGTAGTTGGTGTTGAGCCGCTGTAGTCGATTCGGCTGCAATGGTATCTTGAGGTTGGACAAGCTGTAAAGATGATTTAAAGGATGAAGATGAGGCTTCCGTTTCCATACCGCGATACTCCCTGTAGATTGATTCTATTTTTTACGGATTGTAGCAGTGAGTGCGATGTTCTGCATCTTTTTTATATTCAGAGGATGACAGCTAGGTTAGGCATATGGATCTGCAATCTTCAATTGCCCTAAAATAGTCGTCTCCAGATTTTCCATTACATTAGCATCTTGTTCCGTTTCATGGTCATAACCCAATAAATGCAAGACTCCATGAATAGTCAGGTGAGCAAAGTGGGCAAGTATAGGCTTTTGCTGTTGTTCTGCCTCTGTTAACACCAAAGGTGCGCAGATGACTAGGTCTCCCAAATATATTGGGATATTTACTTCAGACGGAGAATCAAACACAAAAGAAAGCACATTTGTAGGTCCTTTTTTGTGTCGGTAAGTACTATTCAATTCAGCGCTTTCCGCTTCATCTACCAAGCGAATCGTGAGTTCTCTCGGTGATTCAAGAGGAAATTTTTTAGCCCCAGCCAAAGCTGCCAATATCCAACGTCGGAATTGCGGCCTGCTAGGCAGTGGTTTTAACGAGGTAGCATGTTGCAAGTGTAGGCGTAACGTCATTTCTCGGCTTTTTCGTAAGCTTGAATAATTAATTGAACAATAGGATGGCGCACTACATCGCGCGCCTGAAAAAACGTAAAGTGTATATCTTTGATCTCATTTAATACAGCAATGGCATGGCGCAGACCGGAAAATTCATTTTTAGGCAAATCAATCTGCGTAATATCGCCGGTAATGACGGCTTTAGAACCAAAACCAATACGGGTTAAGAACATTTTCATTTGTTCACGTGTGGTATTTTGCGCCTCATCCAGAATAATAAATGCTTCATTCAAGGTTCTACCCCGCATATAGGCCAGCGGTGCAACCTCGATAATATTCCGCTCTATCAGCTTATCCACCTGCTCTATACCTAGCATTTCATATAAAGCATCGTATAAAGGACGAAGATAGGGATCGACTTTTTGCGCCATATCTCCTGGTAAAAATCCTAAACGCTCTCCAGCTTCTACAGCCGGACGCACCAAAATAATGCGCTGGACCTTATCATTTTCTAGAGAAGTTACCGCTTCAGCGACAGCCAAATAAGTTTTACCTGTGCCTGAAGGCCCCACCCCAAAACTGATATCATGGCTCTGAATATTTTTAATATAATGAAATTGATTAGGATTGCGCGGACGAATTTTAACCAAACGCGTTTTAATGACAAATTCATTGTAATCTGGTGGGGGTTTTTTATGTTCGCTTTGCTGGTCTATGGCTTGTAGTAATACGTGGATTTTGGCGAGATTGACCTGATTTGGATGAGCGGTTTCCTCAAATAGTCGCGTCAATATGGCTTCGGTTTTGTTAACAGAGCGTTTAGTGCCAATAATTTGAAACACATTGCCGCGATTATTGATTTCTACACCCCAGTAACGCTCAATTTGATGCAAGTGTTCATCAAATTGTCCGCAAAGATCAGCGAGTCTTTTGTTATCAAAAGGTGTTAAAGTCATTTCTAGGGTGTGCCTGGGTTTTTTCATTCTATTGTTCCATTTAGAATATGTCTTGAAGCTGCAGTGATTCTGATATCAATGATTTGACCGGGTAACGTCTTGATTTGTTCAGAATTGGCCGCAAACTTAACTGTGCGATTGTTTTCAGTGCGGCCGGATAACTGCAGCACTTTATCGGGTTCAGCCGGAATATCGACTAACACTTTTTGTTCGGTGCCAACCATGGCATCACTGATGTGACTACCCTGTAGGCGTAGTCGTTCTTGTAATAGTTTTAAACGCTGTTTCTTCAACGCAAGTGACACATCATCCGATAGTTGTGCCGCTGGAGTACCTGGGCGTTTGCTATAGACAAAGCTGAAGGAATCATCAAACCCGACTTCAGCAATCAAATTCATAGTGGCCATAAAATCGGCTTCGGTCTCGCCTGGAAAGCCGACAATGAAGTCTGAGGTGATGCTGATATCCGGCCTGACTTTGCGTAGTTTTCGAATTTTGGCTTTGTATTCTAAAGTGGTGTAACCACGTTTCATAGCAGCTAATATGCGGTCTGAGCCACTTTGTACCGGTAAGTGCAGGTGATTAGCTAATTTCGGTTCTGTCGCATAGGCTTCAATCAAGTCATCTGAAAAAGCCAATGGATGCGAAGTAGTAAAGCGGATGCGCTCTATGCTAGGAATAGCAGCCACATAATGAATGAGTAATGCTAAAGACGCTTTACCGTCAGTATGCATGAGGCCGCGGTAATCATTGACATTCTGTCCCAGCAACGTAACTTCTCGTACCCCTTGTTCTGCCAATTTGACAATTTCATAGATCACATCATCAAATGGGCGACTGATTTCTTCGCCCCGGGTGTAAGGCACTACACAAAAGCTGCAATATTTGCTGCAGCCTTCCATAATGGAAACCATTGCGGCAGCACCATTGGCCTTGGGCTCTGGTAGGTTATCGAATTTCTCAATTTCTGGAAACGAGATATCCACGACTGGCTTATGGGTATCTTGACGTTGCTTGAGCATGTCCGGCAGGCGGTGCAGGGTCTGCGGACCAAACACCAAGTCTACAAATGGTGCGCGTTTAATAATCTGCTCCCCTTCCTGGCTGGCAACGCATCCTCCCACGCCAATAATTAACTCAGGCTTCACCGTTTTTAATTGCCGCCAACGACCTAAATCGGAAAACACTTTTTCTTGGGCTTTTTCACGGATGGAGCACGTATTCAGTAATAGGATATCGGCTTCTTCAGGGGTATCGGTTAAGGTCATTTCCGCATGGTTTTTTAACACATCCACCATTTTAGATGAATCGTATTCGTTCATCTGGCAGCCGAAGGTTTTGATGTAGAGTTTTTGTGACATAATTTTTAAGTTCAGGGTGAAAATGAACGATGATAGCACAGCTTGGAGAAATTGCTGAATGGGCTGCCTCTTGCTAAGCATCTTTAAATTGTGCATAGGTGTCCGGCAAAGCACTATATCCCCTCTCCCACAAGGGGAGAGGGGGTTACAGTGATTAACCCCAGCGACGAATTATGGCATGCTTAATTTCTCCAACAAGGATTCTATTGCCTTAATTCTCTCATCGACATTACCTTCAGGCATCGTAAATCGTAATTTCTCACTTCCCACTACTTTATAGCGCTCAGGTTGTTTTTGTACCAATTGGATCAAGGCCGCCATATTAATGGCCGGGTTAGGTGAAAATTCAATCGTGCCGGTTTCTACTCCCATATCAATTTTACGCACACCCAAAGGTTCTGCTTGTAATTTCAATTCGGTAATATGGAATAGATTTTTGGTAGCAGGCGGTAAGATTCCGAAGCGGTCTATCATTTCTGCTTGTAGATCATCCAACGCAGCTTTATTCTTGGCATTGGCTATACGTTTATACAACATCAAACGCGTGTGCACATCGGGTAAATAATTCTCAGGGATGAGTGCAGGGATTTTACAATTGATTTCTGTAGCTGCCGCAAGCGGTTTATCCAACAGCGGTTCTTTACCTGATTTCAAGGCTTTAACCGTTTCTTCCAATAACTCCATATACAGTGAAAAACCAATTTCTTGCATATGGCCGCTTTGTTCATCACCTAATAACTCCCCAGCGCCACGAATTTCCAGATCATGTGTCGCCAACATAAATCCTGCACCTAAATCTTCTAGTGATTCAATGGCCGTCAGACGTTTTTTTGCATCACTCGTTAAAACTTCTTCTGCGGGTGTTAATAAATAAGCATAAGCTTGGTGATGTGAGCGCCCTACTCGTCCGCGTAATTGATGTAACTGGGCTAATCCAAAACGATCCGCGCGATTAATAATCATGGTATTCGCCGTTGGAATATCAATGCCGGATTCAATAATGGTTGTACACAGCAGTAAATTAAAACGCTGATGGTAAAAATCAGCCATCACGCGCTCTAATGCTTGTTCACGCATTTGACCATGGGCAATTGCGATACGTACTTCGGGCAATAAATTTTGCAATTCATTGGCTAAGCGTTCGATAGACTGCACTTCATTATGTAAGAAATAAGCCTGTCCACCACGCATGGTTTCGCGCAACACAGCTTCGCGAATGAGTGCATTTTGATATTCACGCACAAAGGTTTTAACAGATAAACGTTTAGCGGGTGGTGTTGCGATAATAGATAAATCGCGGATATTTCCCAGCGCCATATTTAAAGTGCGTGGAATCGGTGTTGCTGTCAGCGTTAATAGATCGACTTCGGCGCGCAAGGCTTTAATGCGGTCTTTTTGACGCACCCCAAAACGGTGTTCTTCATCGACGATTAATAATCCTAGATCTTTAATTTTGATATCTGGCTGTAAAAGTTTATGCGTACCAATCATAATATCAATTTTGCCGGCGCTTAAGTCTTCAAGGATTTTTTTCTGTTCTTCTCGCGAGCGAAAGCGCGAAATCGCTTCGATTCTAATTGGCCATTTAGCAAAACGATCTTGAAAAGTATGTAAATGTTGTTCTGCCAATAAGGTGGTAGGCACCAGCACCACAACCTGCTTGTGCGACTGCACAGCTAAAAAGGCAGCACGCATGGCCACTTCCGTTTTACCAAATCCCACATCACCGCATACTAACCTATCCATGCACTTGGGCGCAGTCATGTCGGCTATGACCTGAGAAATGGCTTGCTGCTGGTCGGGTGTTTCTTCAAAAGGGAACGCGGCTGCAAAGGCCAAATAATGCTGATCGGGTTTAGCAAAAGCAAATCCAGTTTTAGCGGCGCGTTCTGCATAAATATTTAATAATTCAGCAGCAACATCGCGGATTTTCTCCGTGGCTTTGCGTTTGATTTTTTCCCATTGTCCAGAGCCTAAACGATGCAAAGGGGCATGTTCGATATCGGCACCGCTATAACGGCTAATTAAATTTAATGAAGAGATGGGGACATAGAGTTTAGCGTTATCAGCGTACTCTAACATTAAATACTCAGCTACCTGCTCGCCCGTTGTAAGGGTCTGTAAACCCTGGTATCGCCCCACACCATGATCGATATGCACCACGGGAGAGCCGATTTTCAGTTCCGTTAGATCACGAATAATTTCATCTGGCTCTTGTGCACGACGTTTGCGTAAACGTCGTTGCATCACTTGCTGACCAAATAGTTGGGTTTCTGTTATTAAAGTCAGCTGAGGATCGCTTAAGGACATGCCTTGTTCTAATGGCGCAATCACCATGCCAATGGAGGCAGAACTTGTTAAAAATTCATGCCATGAAGCAAAAAATTGTGGATGAATGGGAATATTGCTTAGCAAAGACTCCAAAACTTCACGTCGGCCAGCGGTTTCAGCACAAAAGAGTACGCGGGAGTTTGCAGCTGTTTTGTGCGTTTCAGGTATAACACCGTAAGCAGTTAACCAGGCTGTTAAAGTGTGTAACGGCTCTGCCGCCTGTGAATCTAGCGCAACCATCGGTGCAGCCTGAGTGGCCATATTTAAGCTATAACTTTTTTCCGGGACAGTTGCAGCCTGCAATTGTAGCTGCGGAAAAGTTTTAATAGCGCCAAATACATTTTCTACCGGGATAAATACTTCATTCGGGGGCAAAATGGGTCGGGTTTGATCGTGGCCTAATTGTTCATAACGCTCGGTGACTTCACGCCAAAAACGTTCAGCCGCCGGATGCACATCGTCAATGCCAACGATCAAGCTTTTACTTTGAAGATAATCAAATAAAGTATCAGTTCTATCAAAAAACAATGGCAGCCAGTATTCAATACCTGCAGCGCTTTCGCCTTGACTAATGCTCTGATACAAAGGACTTTGCATAGGATTGCCAGAAAAATGCTCGCGCCAAGCTTGACGGAAATGGCCAATACCATCAGCCGTTAGTGGAAATTCATGCGCGGGTAGCAAATTGATTTCAGAAATGACTTCTAAGGTGCGTTGTGATTCAGGATCAAAAGTGCGTAAGCTGTCAATTTCATCATCGAATAAATCAATGCGGTACGGCACATCGCTTCCCATGGGAAAGACATCTAGCAATGAACCACGCACGGTATATTCTGCGTGTTGCATCACTTGTGATACATGACGATAACCCGCTTTATCCAGTTGTTCTCGAAACACTTGCAGGGCTAAACGCTGCCCTTGCTTTAAAAACAAGCAATTGCCTTCCAGATAACCGCGGGGCGGGAGTCTATGCATTAAGGTGGTGACTGAAACTAGCAATATGCCTTTGGTTAATTGCGGCAATTGTGTCAGGGTAACCATGCGATCGGAAAGGATATCTGGATGTGGGGAAAAGTGATCATAAGGTAAGGTTTCCCAATCAGGGAAAACTAGTACCGGTAAATCCGCATCACTTTTAAAAAAATTGAGCTCACGTTCTAGCTGGTTGGCTATGGAAACTTCTGTAGTAATGACAATTAATAATCCCTTAGCTGCTTGCGCTGCTGACAGAATGGCCAGGCTTAAGCTTGCGCCTTGCAACTGACCTAGAATGAGACGATCACCTGGTTTATCTGGTAAAGGATGTGTTAAAGGTTGTGTGAGATTCATAGTAGTTGAGATATAGAAATTTTTTAGCAGAGAAGAATACTTTAAACATTCGCTTGAAGTAAATACCGTAAATGCCAAAATGCAGGCTACTTCAAATCTTTTCACCAAATAACTTCTAGCTTCAGTAGATAATTTTTTCTGGGCATCATCTTTCCTGAGTTATCAGGTTCAACGCCAAAATGAAATCTTGATCCCACAGTAGATGAGCTGCTAGCTCTTAAAGAATAAACTTTAATGCAGACTGCACCACTTCAATCCCAGCTTCTGTTTTATGTGCATGTTCACTCAAATACCGTCGCCATGCGTTAGCACCTCGAACGCCGTGAAATATATTTAATAAATGGCGGCTCAGGGAATTCAAACGTATTTTTTGCATCAACTGCTTCTGAATATACTCAAGGAAATATTCCACTACCTCAACACGTGAAAGTGATGGTGTGGATGACAATTTAAGCAGATCGTCTATTTCTGCCAGTAAATAAGGGTGTTGGCAGATACTACGCCCCAACATCACGCCATCTACATGTTCTAATGCACTAGTGATTTGCTGCAAGGTTTGAATGCCACCATTTAAAATGATTTTAAGCTTCGGGAAATCTCGTTTAAGCTGATAAACCACATCATATCGCAATGGCGGGATGGTACGATTATCTTTAGGGCTTAAACCTTTTAGCCAAGCTTTACGCGCATGAATAATAAAGCGGCTGCAACCTGCTTGACTCACTTGTTGTATGAAATGGCATAAGTGCTCATAGCTATCAATTTCATCGACACCAATACGGGTTTTAACTGTGATGGGGATACTCACCGCCTGTTGCATAGCGGCTACGCATTCAGCGACTAATTGCGGTTCTTTCAATAGGCAGACACCAAAACGACCTTCCTGTACTCGGGAGCTTGGGCACCCTATATTGAGATTCACTTCATCATAGCCAAAATCTTCGGCCATGCGTGCGCATTGTGCCAGTTCATCTGGATGGCTACCGCCCAGTTGCAAAGTTAATGGGTGTTCAGCTGGGTGATATGCCAATAACCCCTGATAATCACCATGCAGCAGCGCACCTGTGGTAATCATTTCGGTGTATAACAGGGTATTCTTGCTGATAAGACGCAGCAGAAAGCGAAAATGCCGGTCAGTGTAATCCATCATGGGGGCGACAGAAATTATTGGAAATTGCATTTTGGATACTTGGCTGGTTTGCTGGTTCTGCATGTGTTTATTTTATGTTAGTTAGCTGACAAAATGCTAATTTTTTAGGCCTAATGCTTGCTAATTGTTTAAAGGTTTCAAACTGCATTCAACAGCGTTTGAATCAAAAATAGCATATAACACCAAAGATTCAGTAATATATAAATTCATTAATATAAAATAACGATAAAAGAATATAAATATACATAAAAAAATGCGCATAACTCAAGGTGTGATTGGCGCTAGCCAACTGGACAAAAGCCTCTCTGTCATTTTGGCTATTTCTGATGTGTTAATAAAATGTTAATGCGTAAACACTAAAATAGAATAATTATAACCATCTAATTAATCTATAAATGTCAAATTTAAAATTAGAGAATCAAAAGAAATTATCCTCGACTTTTGGAAGATTGACAAACTCTCTCTCCCAACAAGAGGAAATTCAAACTACATCAGAATCAGAAAATTTAAACTTTGAACTTGGCAAAACTTTAGGCGCGGGACGTTCTGGAAAAGTTTTTATTGGATATCCAACAGACTCCAGCGGCACTAAATTAGCACCCAAAAATCCGCTGGCTGAACTCAAAAAATTACCTAAGAATGCCACAGTAGCTGACAAAATAAAAACCATAAATGATGCCAAACAAAGTCAAGGGTTTGCAGTCAAATTTTTCCATACCAAAGGAGTTTCTAAGGAAATAATAACTAATGAAATTAAAATTACCAACTTTTTATTTGGCAACAATAATAAACCCGAAATGAAATTACGCCATGAACCAATTAGTTATAAAATTCGCTTCATGTCAAAAGATAAAAATTTGAAAAAAGGCACTATTTATCTTGATTTAACTGAAAACAGTGAAAAAGAATTATCTTTAAATTATAGATTGCTCAATCTAGCAGAAATTGAGGTAAATGGCACTATAAAGACCATTACAAACAGAGGTTTTAGTTTAGAAAAATTAGCAGAATTTTATCAACAACACGGACGTAAAAAGGCTGAGAAAAAATTAAAAAAATATTTACCTGAGATTTTATATGAAACATCGAAAAAAATGCATACAAAGCCTTTTTGGACGCAAATGGAATATTTGGAAGGAAATCCTCTATCTAACTTCTATATTAAAAACGTAAGCACTGGAAAGGAAGTCCCAAACAGCGAGATCAGAGAATTAGCATTTTCAAAACGAACTCAATTGATATTTCAACTGGTAGAGCAAATCTTTACTTGGCATCGTAATGGCATCATCCATGGGGATATCAATATAGATAATGTTCTGACAGATTTAAAAAATTGTTATTTAATTGATCCTGGTGATTCTTTTGAATTCACAAAAAGTAGGCTTGTACCTAGCCAACAAGATGCAAAATTGAAAACTGAAAATCAGGGTAATAAAATGTATCTTCATCCCTTTTTGATTGAAGGTGGATCTTGTTACCATCCTCCCGAAACACGTCACGCACAATACTGTTTAAAAAGCGATATTTTTATGTTGGTCTACCCCATATTAAGTCTGCTTTTAGAGCCCAATCCTCTGAAACTAAAATCGTCTTTCTACGATAAAGTTAAGTCGGAAAATTCTTTGACGGATGAGGATGTAGAGATTTCAGATCATAAATCTACGAGTAATAAGGAGCCACTTGATTGTCAATATTTAGCTTTTAACAACTTAGGCGTTATGGAGTTTCCTGCAAATTTGCAACCCTCTGATGAATTTGATATTCGTAATGTCATTCTCCAATTTCTTGATATCATGAGTGATCCAGATTATAGAAATCGACCTGAAGATGAAGATGTGCTTGCATTTTTTCACTGTCTACATAAGCTTGCTTTATGTGCTGAGCTCCAAAGTCAATTTGATTATGATAAGGGTAGTTTGGAATGGAATACTTTACAAACTCAAAAATTACTTCTGTGTAAAAGATTATCGGCATCAGTCAAAGGAGATGATTTTGTAACTGATGAGGATTTATCTATCGGTCTTGCTTGTAGTTAAGTTAAAACTATTGCAATAACCCAACTTTATAATAGCAAAATAAATTTTTTTTAGAAGCGAGCACTTGACTAATATATAGCATATGATTTCTACTTGCTGTTACAAGCATTTGCTTGTGATGGGTGCATGACTATTAAAAAAACCATAGCCATGTATAGGACTTCAAAACATTGCACAGAGTCGTAGAGATTTTTTATGTCTAATAATAGCTACAATCATTTTCCTACCACGACTATCACCGGATTTTCAGGTCAATGTTGGCGCGGTTGGCCTGCAGTATGCACCGAACTCAATCAAGTTATTTCAGCACTTAGCTCACGCCAATCTCAGGTGATTATTGCCATAGAAACCTATACAGGTCTGCACGATCAAGAGGTAGCAGGCAAATTACAGGCTGGCTTACAACACCAAGCATTTCTATACACGCAGAGCGCATTTAAATCCTCCGAACAGATTGATGCCTTGATTGCGCCTTTTTTGGGCGGTAATGATCCGATTTTCGGCTTTTATACTCATTTGACACTGGAGGCATTTTTTGATCCAGATAAGCAACTAGCTTTCAGAAATGAAATCCTGGCAAAAAAAGGCGTGGTGGTCGTGTACGGCGCCGGCGCCCTACTCTGTTGCACACCCGATTTGATTGTTTATGCCGATATGCCGCGTTGGGAAGGACAATTGCGACAACGGCGCAATGAAGTGTCCAACCTTGGCGTTGAAAACGCAAATTTACGCGCCTCTTTGCAATACAAACGTGCATTTTTTATTGATTGGCGCGTCTGCGATCGTTTAAAAAAGACTACTCTTTCTACTTGGGATTATTTACTAGATACAACTATACCTAACGATCCTAAATTAATTACTGGCGATGCCTTGCGTGGCGCGTTGGATCAAATTGTCACACAGCCATTCCGCGTAGTACCTTTTTTTGATCCTGCTCCTTGGGGTGGACAGTGGATGAAAGAGAAATTTGGCCTCGATGCCAAAGCGGCAAATTATGGCTGGGGCTTTGATTGTGTCCCTGAAGAAAACAGCCTATTACTGCAGTTTGATGAGGTCCGTGTAGAAATTCCTGCACAAAATCTAGTGTATTATCGACCGCGACAATTGCTGGGAGATTATGTGTATGGTTTGTTTGGTCCTGAATTTCCTATCCGCTTTGATTTTTTGGATACTGTGGGCGGTGGTAATTTAAGTCTGCAAGTACACCCTATCGTAGAATATGCACAGGAAAAATTCGGTCTGCATTATACCCAGGAAGAAAGCTATTACATGTTAGCCGCCGGTGAAAAAGCGACCGTTTATCTTGGCTTAAAGACGGGGATTGATCCAGACAAAATGTGTGCAGCATTACAACAGGCACAAGAAGGCGGACCACCTTTTGCGGCGGAAGAATATATTAATAAATGGCCGGCTAAAAAACATGATCACTTTTTGATTCCAGCCGGCACTGTGCATTGTTCCGGTGCTGACGGTGTTGTATTGGAAATCAGCGCAACCCCCTATATTTTTACTTTTAAACTCTGGGATTGGGAACGTCTAGGTTTGGATGGACTGCCCCGCCCTATCAATATTGGCCACGGCCGCAAAGTCATACAATGGGAGCGCCAAACCGATTGGGTGAAAGCGAATTTAATCAATGCCCTCTGTCCAATAGCCCACGGCGCAGGTTGGCGCGAGGAACGAACGGGTTTGCACTCTTTGCAATTTATAGAGACGCGTCGGCATTGGTTTACGCAAACCGTGCCGCATGATACTCGAAACACAGTGAATGTGCTTAATTTAGTGGAAGGCGCAGCAGCGATAGTTGAGAGCCCAACACAAGCATTTGCGCCATTTCAGGTTAACTATGCTGAAACTTTTATTATTCCCGCTCAAGTTGGCGCATATAGCATTCGCCCTCTTAGCCCGACGCAAGAGGAGTATGCAACGATCAAAGCTTTTGTACGTGCTGATAATGCGTAAAAGATTTTCATCAGAAAACTAATTCTCAACGACAGTTAAATGCTCGATCATTAATTGCACATTGCGTACCCCTCGAAACTCATTCACGTCTAAGCGGTAGACGCCATGTATTTTACGGGCGCGATAATTCGGCCATTTCTCTATATCAATATTAAAAGCAATGGCATCAAACACCAAATGGCTCTGTTCTAATTGCAACTGTAGCTTTAAATGTTTATGACCCACAATACGTTGTTCTACGATATAAAAATAATTATCGAATAAAGGCTCAGGAAATGCCTGTCCCCAAGGACCGGCATTGCGCAGTAGATCGGCGATTTCAATGCAGAAATGTTCTGCAGTCAATTCACCATCGGTGGTGATTTTTCCTTGAATATCATCGAGTGAGATATGTCTTGCGACTTCTTCGGCAAATGCTTGGCAAAAAGCGGGATAATTTTCCTGATGTAAACTGAGTCCAGCAGCCATAGCATGACCCCCGAATTTAGATATCAATTGTGGCTGTTTTTTGGCAATCGCATCCAACACATCGCGGATATGTACACCATTGATAGAACGCGCAGAGCCTTTAAGTAATACAGAATCCGTGCTGGCGAAGGCAATGACGGGTCGATGCAGCTGGTCTTTAATGCGTGAAGCTAAAATGCCGATTACCCCTTGATGCCAGCTGCTATCATGCAAGCAAACGCCCAGGGGCAAATCAGCGTTAATTTTTAACTGGCTGAGTACGGATTGCGCCTGTTGCTGCATGGTGGCTTCTATTTCACGACGTTCTTTATTAAGCGCATCTAAACGTAAAGCCATGGATTCAGCCTGTATTGGATCTTGGCTTAAAAGGCAAGCGATGCCTAACGACATATCTTCTAACCTTCCGGCTGCATTAAGCCTGGGACCTAAGGCAAAACCTAGATCACTGGCAACTAAATGTTCTTTTGAACGGTTGGCGATTTTTAGCAATGCAGCTATGCCTGGGCGAGCTTTATTTTGGCGGATGCGATTCAAGCCTTGCTGCACCAAAATGCGATTGTTTTGATCTAAAGGCACGACATCGGCCACCGTGCCTAAAGCGACCAGATCCAGTAAGTTGGACATGTTGGGCTCAGGGAGATTTTGCTCGGCAAACCAATTCACCTGGCGTAAGTGATTGCGCAATGCCAGCATGACATAAAAAATCACGCCTACACCGGCTAGGTTTTTGCTGGGGAAAAAACACCCCGGTTGATTAGGATTGACGATTGCCCTGGCTGGAGGCAAGGTTTCTGCAGATAAGTGATGGTCGGTAATTAATACTTGTATACCCAGTTCATTGGCGCGCACAACGCCAGCTATGCTAGAGATGCCATTGTCAACAGTGACAATTAATTGTGGATTGCGTTCGGCGGCTACTTCTACGATCTCTGAGGTCAGGCCATATCCATACTCAAAGCGATTGGGTACCAGATAGGAGACTTGCTGTGCGCCAAAAGCCTGCAAGGCGCTGACGGCCAATGCGGTGCTGGTTGCGCCATCGGCATCAAAATCTCCCAAAATGAGGATATGCTGCTGTTGGCTTAATGCCTGGTAAAGGCAGGTTACTGCCTGTTCTATTCCTAACAAGCTGCTATAGGGTAATAAATGTTTGAGGCTTTGTTCCAGCTCATCGATGGAACGGATGCCGCGTGCGGCATATACTCGTCGTAATAGCGGGGGTAAATTGGCTGTCATAAGAAACTCAGGGACAGGCCGGCGCAGAATAGTTTTATCCATTTGGTTTTTTCCTTGAATTATTATTATATCGTACCGATGCATCTTTAGAGGGTGCTATCATATATTAATAGACACTCTATGGGACATTATTATGTTGCTTAGGCAGGATAAAAATTTAACCGGCAATATTGTTCGCAGTTATACTCCCGGCAAAATCGTCATTAATGCAACGACTTATACCCAAAGTGTTGTATTGTCACCCAGCTTATTAATTGAGCACTGGTCACCACAAAATATAATGCAGTTAAAAGCTGAAGATTTGCAGGTGCTGGTGGAGCAAAATCCTGAGGTAGTGTTATTAGGGACAGGTGAGAAACAATATTTTCCTGAAGTGGAAACATTGGTGGTGTTGATAAAAAAAGGAGTGGGTTTTGAAATTATGGATACTGCTGCTGCTTGCAGGACATACAATTTATTGATGTCTGAAGGGCGTAATGTGGTGGCTGGGCTGGTCATTCAATAAATTATCGAGGTGATCCATGACACAAACTCTACGCCTTGTTATGGCGCAGCTTAATTTTTTAGTTGGCGATATTGAAGGTAATGCTCGAAAAATCATAAATGCTATTATTGCAGCACGGGATGTGTATCGAGCACAATTGGTCATATTTCCAGAGTTGGCATTATGCGGCTATCCACCGGAAGATTTACTCTACCGGCCGGAATTATATGAGCGCATCAACCGGATTTTCCCTGAAATTAAAGCCCAAGCCAAAGGTATCGATGTGTTACTGGGTTATCCAGAAAAAGCCGTAGGCGGCTGTTATAACCAAGCGGCATTAATGCGTGAAGGCGAAATTGTCTCGCATTATCATAAACAACAACTGCCTAATTATAGCGTGTTTGATGAGGTACGTTATTTTAAACCTGGCAACACGCCTTGCGTCGTAGATATTCACGGTATCCCTACCGCTATTACTATTTGTGAAGATCTGTGGTTTGCTGAACCTATGGCTCAAGCCAAGGCGGCTGGGGCGAAGTTGGCGATATCGATAAATGCTTCGCCTTTTGCCAAAGATAAGGCCATAGCTCGAGAAAACATCATTGCGGCACGGGCGCGTGAGGGGCAAATGCCGGTTGTTTATGTCAATTGCGTGGGTGCACAGGATGAATTGGTGTTTGATGGTGGCTCTATGGTGTTCGATGCCCAAGGTAGGCTTGTGCAACAAGCTGAATTTTTTGTAGAAAAATTGCATCTCGTGGAAGTCAGTTATGATGGGAGTGAGGCCAACGTCCCAATGGGCGCTATCCCTGTCCCCATGAGTGAGGAAGAACGGATTTATAAAGCGTTGGTGCTGGGGGTACGTGAGTATATTGAGAAAAATCATTTTCCCCGAGCGGTGTTGGGTTTATCGGGAGGGGTTGATTCAGCGCTCACTTTGGCCATTGCTGTGGATGCCATTGGTAAGGACAGGGTGGAAGCGGTGATGATGCCGTCGCGTTATACTTCTGATATGAGTGTGACTGATGCCGAAGAACAAGCACGTTTACTGGGAGTTAAGCATTATGTATTACCCATAGAGCCGGTATTTGAGGCGTTCTTACAAACCTTGCAACCTCAGTTTGTTGGTTTAGCGCCAGATGCCACGGAGGAAAATTTACAAGCACGCTGCCGCGGGACGCTATTAATGGCTATTTCTAATAAAAAGAAAGCCATTGTGCTAGCTACGGGCAATAAAAGTGAAACGTCAGTCGGGTACTCTACTTTATACGGCGATATGGTCGGGGGATTCTGTATGTTGAAAGATATTCCCAAGACGATGGTCTATCGCTTGGTGCGTTATAGGAACACCTTGTCACAGGTGATTCCCGAGCGAGTTATTACCCGCGCGCCTTCGGCGGAATTAGCCGAAAATCAGTTGGATCAAGACTTTTTACCACCCTATCCGGTTTTAGATGCAATTTTGGAACGCTATATTGAACATGATGAAAGCATAGAAGATATTATCCGCGCTGGATTTGATGCAGATATCGTGCGCAGGGTGGTAAAAATGGTTGATCGGAATGAATACAAGCGTCGCCAAGCAGCGCCTGGCGTGCGTATTACCGAGCGTGCATTTGGCAAAGATTGGCGCTATCCGATTACTTCAGGTTTTAGTAATTTTCCTTCCCCCACAAGGTGAGAAGGAAAATTTGAGCGCTGATTTTTAAGATTTCCTATTTAACATATTGAAAATTCAGGTATAATGCGCCACTGTTCATTTACACCCAATATACTGAGGATATAATAATTTATGGTAGTAATTCGATTATCGCGCACTGGCGCAAAAAAACGCCCATTTTATCATGTAGTTGTAATTGATAGCCGTCATGCGCGTGACAGTGGTAATTTTATAGAACGCGTAGGATATTTTAATCCAATCGCCAAAGGTGCTGAGGTTAAACTGTTTCTGGATAATGAACGTGTCACTCACTGGCTAGGAAAAGGCGCACAGCCATCCGAAAAAGTGTCGCATCTGATTAAGATTTCTCAATTACCAGACAAGGGTGCAGCGTTGTACGAAGCGAAAAAGAAAAAACTCAAAGCGAAGAAGGCTGCTGCTAAGAAATTGGCCGCCGCTGCGACTGAGACTAAAGAAGAATCTGCAACTGGAACTGCTTCGTAAGTATGCCTGTATATTTTAAGCTCGCATCTTTGAATAAAGCACTTCTATGAAAAAAGATAGCCATATGGTGGTCGTTGGCCGTTTGGGACGAGCTTATGGAGTTCAAGGTTGGCTAAAGTTGCATTCCTTCACTGAACCTGCCGAAAATATTCTGAGCTATCAGCACTGGTTTATTCGTAATAAGACTGGCGCCTGGGAGCCGGCTTCATTAGAGCACACTAGAATACAGGATCAGTCTTTATTGGTTAAATTGACAGGTTGTAGCACACCTGAGCAGGCACAGGTTTATGTTAATGCCGACATTGCTGTGACCCGCGATCAATTGCCAAAGCTAACCACCGGCAATTATTACTGGTCAGATTTAGAAGGTTTGAAAGTTATCAACCAGCAGGGAATTGAGTTAGGCACTGTGACGCGTTTGATGGCAACTGGGGCTAATGATGTCCTGGTAGTTAAAGGTGAAAAAGAAAGATTATTGCCTTATATCAAGCAGGTTGTTCTGGCAGTAGATTTACAGCAAGGTGTGATGCGAGTTGATTGGGATGAAAATTTTTAAAGCGGCAGTCCGAGGTTGAGCCAATGTGGGTTGGCCTAATCAGCTTATTCCCAGAAATGTTCACCACATTGAACTATGGTATTACTGGGCGCGCAATTGAGAATGGCTTGTTAGCACTCAATTATTGGAACCCGCGTCATTTTGCTTTAGATAAATACCATAGTGTAGATGACCGCCCATATGGGGGCGGACCGGGTATGGTCATGAAGGTGCAGCCGCTACGAGATGCTATCTCTGCGGCCAAAACAGTTAAATCAAATGCTCCTGTAATTTATCTGACACCGCAAGGACGTTTACTCAATCAATCTGGCATACGTAAACTCGCTACCTACCCTGACCTGATTATAGTTTGTGGGCGTTATGAAGGTATTGATGAACGGCTGATAACGACAGATATTGATGAAGAGTGGTCGATTGGAGATTATGTATTAAGCGGCGGAGAATTAGCTGGCATGGTACTGGTAGATGCCCTAACCCGTTTTCTACCTGGTGCTTTGGGACATCCTGGATCAGCTGAGCAGGATTCTTTTTGTAGCGAACGCTTGGATTATCCACATTATACCCGTCCTGAAATCATTGATGGCCTAGCTGTGCCTGCAGTACTTAACAGTGGTAATCACGCGGAGATTGCCCGTTGGCGGCAACAGCAAGCTCTTGGCAGAACTTGGCAGCGGCGACCGGATTTGTTCAATGAACAGCCTTTGACAGATGCGGAACAAGTGTTATTAAGAGAATTTATTAGTAACTATAAAGAACATTCATGAGGAAAAATAAAATGCATAACCTAGTAAAACAGTGGGAAAATGAGCAAATTAAAGACAAGCAAATTGCTGATTTTACTCCCGGAGATACTGTTGTTGTTCAAGTGAAAGTAAAAGAAGGTGAACGCGAACGCTTGCAGGCTTTTGAAGGAGTCGTCATTGCTATTAGCAATCGTGGCTTAAACTCTAGTTTCACTGTGCGAAAAATATCCCACGGTGAAGGTGTGGAACGTGTATTTCAGACTTACAGCCCACTAATCAGCACCATACAGGTCAAGCGCCGAGGTGCAGTGCGTCGCGCTAAGCTGTATTACTTGCGCGAACTGGAAGGTAAAAAAGCTAGGATTAAAGAGGATATTTAGGTTAGGTTTTTTCTCTTATCTTCAGAGATACTTTTTCCCTTCTCCCCTTGTGGGAGAAGGGATGTTATCTCAAATTCGTCACCTATTCTCCCATAACCTCTTAACTAATATCCCGCATGAAAGATTACCAAGTCGTAAAAAAAGTATCCCCTATTACCTGGTTGATCGATATTGCATTTCTGACTTTATTTCTAGCTATTTTATTCGGCAGCTTTCTGGGTAGTCGCCCGCTGATGTCGCCTGATGAAGGTCGTTATGTGGAAATTCCGCGAGAAATGGTAGAAAGCGGTGATTACATTACCCCACATCTCGATTACCTTAAATATTTTGAAAAACCACCGCTGTTTTATTGGATGGAAACAGTACCCATCAAGTTGTTTGGGCTAAACGAATGGGCATTGCGTTTGCCCTCTGCATGTATTGCCCTTTTGGGGTGTCTGTTTGTTTACATCACTTCCCGCAAACTGTTTGACCGACGCACCGGTATACTATCTGCCTTGGTTTTAGCAACCAGTGTTTTGTATTTTGTGCTCGCGCATTTTATTACACCCGATATGACGCTTACGGTCCTCTTAAGTAGCAGTCTTTTGTCATTTCTGGTAGCCGTACATGAGCCACGAGGTTGGAAGCGTAATTGTTGGCTTTGGGCTATGTATGCCTTAGCAGCTTTAGCTACTTTAACGAAAGGTTTAATCGGTATTATTTTCCCTGGCCTTATCATTTTCCTCTGGTTGTGCTTGGTTAATGAATGGCGACAATTATTAAGCTACCGGCTACTATCAGGTTTGTTGTTATTTTTAGTGATTGCAGTGCCTTGGCATGTGCTGGTACAACAACGTAACCCTGAGTTTTTTCAATTTTATTTTATTGAACAGCATTTTTTACGTTACTTCACCAGTTATGCCGGTCGCGGGCAAGATTTATGGTTTTTTCCGGCAGTGGTTTTAGTCGGTATTTTCCCTTGGTTATGTTTTTTGTTAGCGCTGTTATTTTCACGAAAACAGCCTAAACCCACCACAAGTTTTGCTACCATTTCAGAAGAGCTTGAAAAATCACTGTCATTGTCATCAAACAATGGATATACCTCTACAAAAAAAGGGAAAATTCGAAATAACAGAATTTTCACAGCGATAAGGCATTATTGGTCTATCAGAAAACAACACCGGACTGTGATTTTTTTATTGGTCTGGGTATTGGCTATTACGGTATTTTTTACTTTCTCCCAATCCTTGTTGATTTCTTATGCGCTTCCCGTGATTCCTCCGTTGGCTATATTGATTGCTCGCCGTCTATCTTTGCAGTGGGATAAAGGGGATACTGCAGAAATTCGTTTAGGTTTTGCTTTACTTTTAGTGGTGATTGTAGCCATCTCAGTCATAGGCTTAATCGCATTTAAGCCTAGCCTGCAAACTGCTTGGCATACCTCGATAATTTTACTGATGGTCAGTGCCCTATTAGCTACATTACTTTATTGGTATGGTGGAATTAAAGCCGGTATTGTCGGTTTAATCATTGGCATAAGCTTATTTCTTAGCACTTTTAGTCTTACCTATGCGGCGGTGGATGTGCGCTCCAGCAAGTCTATCGCCATGCAGTTGCTACCCTGGTTAAAACCCGGTGATGTGGTGGCCAATTATCATGAATATTACCAGGATTTACCGGTTTATTTACAACGACGCATTATGATAGCTAATTATACCGGTGAATTAGAATTTGGTATGGAACACCAAGATACCCATACCTGGACAGTTGATGCGGATAACTTTTGGAAGCTTTGGGGTGAACCCCAACGGATATTTGTGCTTATGGGGTGGTTTGATTATAATCACATGCTGCATTTACCCAAAAAGCACCGCCCTTTCCTTTACTTAATTGGGCGGACTGACAGAATCTTTTTGCTGACGAACCATCCTTTATGAAACTCTTTATATTACCTTGGCTATTATTTGGCGTATTATTGAATGCGGGCGCGCAACTCGCATTAAAGGCAGGATCACAACGAATCAGTGACGTGACTTTTAGCTGGAACAACGCTATTCCCATGGGTTGGCAATTGGCGACGAATCCCTACATCATTATGGGTCTTGTCGCTTACGTCATTAGTGTAGTTATCTGGATAGGTGTCTTATCCCGAGTCGACGTGAGTGTGGCCTATCCTATGGTGAGCATAGGCTATATTATTAATGCTGTAGCTGCCTGGTATTTATTTGGTGAATCGATGAGTGCTATTAAAGTTAGTGGTATTTTTTTAATTTTAGCTGGGGTTTATCTGGTGGCACGGAGTTGAAATAATACAAGGCTTCATCCTGACTTAAGCTGTCATCCTAAGTGCCTAAAATCTAAAAGACAAATCAACGCAGGTCCTACCTTTATGAATAAACCCTATATCAGCGTCGTCATTCCTATTTACAATGAACAGGAATCACTAGAAATTCTCTATCAACGTCTCATCCCCGTCATGGATAGCATAGGTAAATCCTATGAAATTATATTTACCAATGATGGCAGCAAAGACAATTCCGAAAATATCCTTAATCAATTCTTTGAGCGCCGCCCTCTACAAATACGCGTCATTCATTTTAATACCAATTATGGTCAACATCTGGCCATCATGGCCGGTCTTGAAAAAGTTCGCGGTGAAATCGTCGTGACGATGGATGCTGATTTACAAAATCCCCCAGAAGATATTCCCAAATTAATTGCCAAAATAGAAGAAGGTTATGATGTAGTCGGTGGTTGTCGAGAAAATCGTCAGGATTTATTTTGGCGCAAATGGTTCTCAAAAATGCATAATAAAATGCGCCAAATTATGATACCGCGTCTTGTGATGCAGGATGAAGGGTGTATGCTCCGCGCTTATCGACGCTATATCGTGGATTTGATGGTAAAAAGTGATGAATCAAATACTTTCGTTAATGCGCTTGCCTTGAATTTTGCCAATAATCCTACCGAAGTTCCGGTATCACATGAAGCACGCGCTGCCGGTACTTCCAAATATAATTTCTATAAACTGATCCGTTACAATTTTGATTTAATCACTAATTTTTCCCTAGTACCATTACAAATATTCACCTTATTAGGATTAGGTATTTCTGCATTAAGCGGTCTTTTGGTCATTTATCTGCTAATGCGTCGTTTGATCGAGGGACCGGAAGTACAAGGGGTATTTACTTTATTCGCTATTGCATTTTTTCTCATCGGGATTTGCCTGCTTGGACTTGGTATCTTAGGCGAATATATTGGCCGGATATATCAAGAAGTGCGTAAACGACCACGGTTTGTCATACGAAAAATAGTTCAAACCTTGCAGGAATCTGAAAATCATGAGTCTTAAAGTACTAGTTCTAGGCGTAAATGGGTTTATAGGCAATGGTCTGGCGCGCGCTGTATTGAAACATACTGACTGGGAAATCTACGGTATGGATATGGCATCGGATAAATTGAGTCATAGTCTTGAGAATCGGCGCTTTCATTTTATTGAGGGCGATATTTTAATTAATAAGGAGTGGGTTGAATATCATATCAAGAAATGTGATGTTGCCCTGCCCTTGGTCGCCATTGCCACTCCTTCAGTTTATGTAAAAGATCCCTTACGCGTTTTTGAATTAGATTTTGAAGCCAATCTTGCCATTATCCGTCAATGTGTGAAATACAAGACCCGCGTATTATTTCCCTCAACATCCGAAGTTTATGGAATGTGTGATGAAAACGAATTTGATGAGGAAACATCCAAATTGGTGTTAGGCCCCATCCATAAAGAGCGCTGGATTTATTCATGCAGTAAACAGTTACTTGACCGCATTATTTTTGCTTACGGTCAACATCAAGGATTAGCATTTACACTTTTCAGGCCATTTAATTGGATTGGTCCTAAGCAGGATAATGTTTATGAACCTAAAGAAGGCAGTTCCCGTGTATTGACGCAATTTATTAGTAATATTTTGCATGGTAAAGATATTCAACTGGTGGATGGTGGTTTACAGCGACGTAGTTTTACTTTTTTGGATGATGGTATAGAGTGTTTAATGAAAATTATTGAAAACCGCGATGGCTGTGCGAATAATCGCATCTTTAATATCGGCAATCCCGCTAATAATATTTCTATTAAGGAGTTAGCAGAAATGTTATTGAAAATAGCCGCTACTTTTCCTAAATATGCACAGCAAGTGGCAAAAACAAAAATTTTAACCATAAATGCCAATGAATATTATGGTGACGGCTACCAGGATATTTTAGCGCGCGTGCCTTCGATCAAAAATGCAGAGCAGTATTTAGGCTGGCAGCCCAAAACAGATTTACATACTGCTTTGCATAAAACCTTGGACTATTACTTTTCTGGGGAAGCGGGTCGGGATTTGTCGTAGTTCTGGCGTGCACTGGGATACAGTGCCCTTTAAAATAACGACCCTTGTAAAAAACTTGTCATTTTATTTTCCGTTTTAAAATGTACACCTAAGCCCAATAAACGTATCGATTTAGCAGTTTTTTGATAGGCATTTTGAAATAAATTAAAGTAATGCTCCAGCTTGACACTTTCACTGACTATCTCTGCAGTTGTTTGACTAAAATCATGAAATTTTATCTTGATGTATTGATTTTTTATGGCGTGCTCTAGTGCCGATTCCTGAATACGGCTTAGCAGTTTATTATGGAGCTCCTTGATAATATTTGTGCACAATGTCATATCCTGTATATCCTCAGGAAAAGTACGTTCTACACTCAGTGATTTTCGCACCCTATTAGGTTCAACATTACGCGAATCAATACCACGACATTGTTCATAGAGCCGCTGACCCAATTTGCCAAATTGTTCCCTCAATTCAGATAATGATAAGCGTTGTAAATCAGTACAGGTCGACAATCCCATAGCCTGCAATTTTTTTGCAGTGACTTTGCCTACGCCATAGAGTTTCTCTACTGGCAAAGTGCTTATAAAGGCTGTGACTTCATGGGGTCGAATAACATATAAACCATTAGGTTTTTTCCAACCGCTGGCAATTTTTGCAAGAAATTTATTGGGTGCTACTCCAGCAGAAGCAGTCAGCTGCTCAGTATCCCAGATGCGCTGGCGAATAGCTTGGGCAATTAGGGTGGCGCTACCCTGATAGTATAGTGCATCTGTGACATCTAGATAAGCTTCATCCAGCGCCAACGGTTCTACCAGCGACGTAAATTCACGAAAAACGCTGTGGATACGTTTAGCAGTTGCCTGATATTTTGGCATATTAACTGGCAGTAATTGTAATTGGGGACAGTGGCGAAATGCCGTGACTGTGGCCATTGCTGAGCGCACACCAAATTGGCGAGCCATATAATTACAAGTGCAAATCACACCACGTTTATTGGGAGAACCCCCTACTGCAACTGGTTGGTTTACAAGCTCAGGATTATCTCGTATTTCAATAGCAGCATAAAAACAATCCATATCGACATGGATTATTTTCTGGGTTTTAATGGTAATTTTACTTGAGAAACTCATGACGGTATTCTGTCATAAAATGACTGAATACAACACAAGCTGTCATCCTTCGCTTGCCCTCAAGATGACAGCTGGTGAAATCAGTGCTCCAAAACTGGTTTATTCACACTTATATGCATTGCTTGCGGAGAATCTGTGTCTTCTACCATGTTCTCCAGAAAAGTCACTGAATCCCCCACCATGATTGTATTAAATTCAGTATTGAGGACATTGCTGGCATTGAAATAAAATTCATTTCCTTGCATATCTTCAATAAAGCCATAATCCTCAAATAGCCGGCTGATGCGACCCATCGAGGGTTCCATATGGGCTTTTACATAACCTTGCTGTTGTTGAGCATAATGCTCAACTTGCCGTTTCATGGCAGCGAAAGCATCTCTTATCACTACGTATAAATCTTCATCAAATTTGTGATTGACAACTAGTCTTTTTCCGGGAACTCCTAATTCAATATTGGTGCCAAATACTCTGCCTTGATGTTTGCGTTTCGTCAATTGTTCAACTACCACTTTGCAGAATTCAATCCGCTGATAAAGCAACTTTAATTTTTCAACTTTTTGACGAATTTTAGTTTCAACAGCAACAGAATTGGGAATATCGCGCATAGTAATATCTACTGGTAACATTGCCATTTTGCTACCCTCCTTTTTAATTTTAGTTTTATGATTTAAGCTTTATACTTCTCTAAAATTAATGCATGTGAAGCATTTTAGGCTTAACCAATTTTTCAAAATCTTTGTATCTCATTTCTACCAAATCTGTATGAGTACCCGCGTTAAAGGCAATATTTTCATCTTCAGACAGCTTGTCATCCATATAAACATCCATATTAAACAGATTACCCATAGGAGGCATTGCACCAATCTCACATTCTGGAAACCATTCTCTAAATTCTCGTTCGGTAGCTAGCTCTACTTTTTTAGCGCCTAATAGCTTTTCCATCCATTGCAGGTTTAATTTGATATTGGCTGGTTCGATGACCATTGCCATTTTGCCATCTATTTTAACTATCACGGTTTTAGCTAATTCTTTTCCAGGGATATGCGCCATTTCTGCAGTCTCTTGGGCAGTAAAGGCAACTGTATGATCGATTGTTCTATATTTTACATGATTTTCATCTAAAAAATGTTTTAATTTTGGAGTTAACATAATAATCTCCTAAATATTTATAAATTCTCAATGTAAGTATAGTTAGGATTTCTTAATCTTGCTGGGGGCGAGGGAGGATGTTTATTAGGTGGATGAGGGGGGGCTAAATTGTATGGAAAGTTGGCGCGCCCGGAGAGATTCGAACTCCCGACCCCCTGGTTCGTAGCCAGGTACTCTATCCAGCTGAGCTACGGGCGCGGATTAATGTTTAAGTCATCCTGACAAAGGCAGTATTATCGACCATTTGGCGGAGAGAGAGGGATTCGAACCCTCGATGGAGCTTTTGACCCCATACTCCCTTAGCAGGGGAGCGCCTTCAGCCTCTCGGCCATCTCTCCAGACTCTCACCCCCCCTTTGAAAAAGGGGGTAAGAAGTTAGTATATTAAAATAAAACCAGCTTTATTAGCTGGTTTTATTTTAATATCTGTAAATTTTACATCAAGGGTTCAGGTAGATTTTTTTGAACATGCTGACGAATGCCAGCATTCAGAAACTATCATCCTGCATATTGCACAAGGCCTAGAATTACAATAATTTTCTGATGGCTCTACCATCTCCAATTTTTGTACTCCCATGTAGCCGATCAGAGGACTAGAGGCAAATTATACTTGCTATAACATAACGGGCAAACCGGCCTCTAGCGCATAACTCACCTTCTAACCACAATGCACTATAAACAGCTCAGCCATTATTCTTCCTCTGGTTTTGTCTCATCAGTACCCTGTTCTTGCTTAATACGTTTATAGATCTCTTCCCTATGCACTGAAATTTCTTTTGGGGCATTTACACCCAAGCGAACTTGATTTCCCTTCACGCCAAGCACTGTTATGGTGATGTCATCACCAATAATCACAGATTCTCCAATACGTCTTGTTAATATTAACATTGTAATTCTCCTTCATATATCCCTTAAATTATAATTACTACCAAAGCTTCAGATACTCTATTCAATTATATACCACGCTCAGCAACATATTTTGAACCGTAGATATAACTGATATAAGTTATATTCTAAGCACAAGCTTTCCAAAGCTAGAGCAGTATTTGTTAGTCCATTAATGATTTTTTATCCCACATCTGAAACCAGATGAAAAGCCAGAAACTATAACTCAAATTCACTAAAAAATAAAAGCATAAAATGCCTTATTTTGTTATTTAGCCAGAATTAAATATTTATAGCCTCTCTTCTTCCATGGGTTCCACATCTAACCCAAATGCCGCATGCAAACTGCGAGCGCCCAATTCCAGATACTTTTCATCAATCACTACTGAAATTTTAATCTCAGAAGTTGAAATAAGCTGGATATTGATACCCTCTTCCGCCAATGTTTTAAACATTGTGGTTGCAACCCCAGCATGGGATCGCATTCCCACACCCACTAACGATAATTTCGCTATCCTAGCATCTCCCAAAAGACCCTGGGCACCTAAGTCTTTTGCAAGTTGCTCCATTAAGGCATGGACATTCTTATAATCATCGCGCTGGACAGTAAAGCTAAAATCAACGCTTTTATTTTCCCGCGGGACATTTTGTACAATCATATCGACATCGATATTATGCTGGCTGACTACAGCTAAAATATAGCTAGCCACTCCAGGGCGATCAGGCAAACCCAGCAAGGTCAATTTGGCTTGATTTCTATCGAAGGCAATGCCCGAAACCAAAGGCTGCTCCATGCTATTATCTTCAAAAGTAATCAATGTTCCCGGCCCATCAGTAAAAGTGGATAGCACACGCACTGGCACATTAAATTTACCAGCAAACTCTACCGCGCGAATTTGTAAAACTTTAGCCCCTAAACTTGCTAACTCCAACATCTCCTCAAAAGTAATGCGGTTCAGACGTCTTGCAGAAGGCACCATTCGGGGATCAGTAGTATATACACCATCGACGTCTGTGTAAATTTGACATTCATCTGCTTTCAACGCAGCTGCCAAGGCCACAGCAGTCGTATCAGAACCACCCCGACCCAAAGTGGTAATATCCCCTTTAGAATCAATTCCTTGAAATCCAGCAACTACCGGTATTATCCCAGCATTGATATCAGCGCGTAAAACTTCAGGATTGATGTTAACGATACGTGCTTTTTTATGCACGCTGTTCGTGGTTATTCTCACCTGAGCCCCGCTATAGGAGCGTGCTTGGCATTGCTTGCTGTTTAATGCAATGCTGATTAGGGCGGTTGCTACTTGCTCACCTGTAGCGACCATGGCGTCATATTCACGCGCTTCCGGCTGATCGGAGAAGGCATTTGCCAGCTGGATCAATCTGTCAGTTTCTCCATTCATGGCTGAAGAGACAACAACCAGCTGATGCCCCTGGTTTTTAGCCTGGATAATTTTATTTGCCACATGGGCAATTCGGTCCAAACTCCCAACTGAGGTGCCGCCGAATTTTTGCACAATCAATGCCATATGTACACTTTTTTAATAAAAATATTGAGTTGTCATCTTCCCTCGCTCCAGCTCTGTAACCCCTCTCCCCTTGTGGGGGAGAGGGTGAGAGGGGATACAGTACTTTGTCGGACACTAGTATCGCTACTCAGGATGACAGCTGCAACTTTTGCCGTATCCAAGGAACAACGGAATTCAAAGCTGCATCTAGCTGTTCTACTCTATCACCGCCACCTTGAGCAAGCTCAGGACGCCCTCCTCCTTTGCCACCTACTTGTTGCGCTACAAAACTAATTAAGGTATTGGCCTGAACTTTATCCAAACAATCTTTTGTTACACCCGCAACTAACGATATTCTAGCTTCGTTATGTGTTGCTAGAACAATAACCGCATGCGTTAATTTTTGCCTTAGGACGTCCATCAATTGGCGTAAAGTTTCAACATCTACTGTGGGAATTAAGGTAGATAATACAGATATATCACCCACTTTCAAAGTCTTAGAAACAAGTTCCTGTATTTGAGAGTGTATCTGTTCATTTTTGAGTTTATTGAGATTTTTTTCTAGGTTACGGTTTTGCTCCAGCAGCTGTTGTAATTTAACCACCACATCTTCTTTATGTGTTTTTAATATCTCAGCCATCGTTTGCAAGTTTGCCTCAGTTTGATCTATCCAATCTAAAGCATTATCACCAGTTAAAGCTTCAATACGCCTGACCCCTGCTGCAATCCCCGTTTCAGAGATAATCTTAAATAATCCAATATCACCCGTGCGGGAAACATGGGTTCCTCCACAAAGCTCTACAGAAAACTCCCCCATGCTGAGCACACGCACTTCGTCACCATATTTTTCTTCAAATAATGCCATCGCGCCCATATTTTTAGCTGCATTTGCGTTCATAAAATCAATGTGACACGGCAGGTTAGCACGAATTTGCTGATTAACTAGGCGTTCTATTTCTTTAATTTCACTGGTGGTTAATGGGGAAAAATGTGAAAAATCAAAACGTAAGCGGCTGGCTTCTACTAAAGAGCCTTTTTGTATGACATGATTACCTAATAAGCGCCGCAAGGCAGCATGTAGTAAATGTGTTGCTGAATGGTTCAGCATAATGGCGCGACGTGAGGCATCAACCTCAGCTGTGACTTTAGCGCCGGTTTCTAAAGTTCCCGAGAGAACTTTGCCATGATGCAGATAAATTAGTCCTTGCTTTTGAGTATCATTTACCTGAAACACGCCAGTTTCAAAAAACAGCTGACCTTTGTCACCCACCTGCCCTCCCGATTCTGCATAAAAAGGGGTGCGATCCAGAATAACTGCTCCATCACTTCCTGGTAGCAATTTTTGCACTAATGCACCTTGGGCAATTAAAGCAGTGACAGTGCCTTCACCACTGATCTGCTCATAGCCCGTGAATTCTGTTTCACCGGCAATCTGTAATTCTACTTTATAGTCGACACCGAACTGGCTGGCAGCTTGAGACTGCTGACGCTGCTGCTCCATCGCTGCCTCAAAGCCTGGATAATCTAGTGTCAAGCCACGTTCGCGGGCAATATCTCCCGTTAAATCAGGAGGGAAACCATAGGTATCATATAATCGGAATAATATTTCACCGGGGATGATATTGTCCTTCAAACCTTGTAATGCACGCTCCAGCAGTTTCATGCCTTGATCTAAAGTCTCAGCAAATTGTTCTTCTTCATGCTGCAAAACTTTTTCTATGATAGGCGCAGCCTTGGTTAGTTCAGGATAAGCATCTCCCATTTCTTTAACTAAGGGTGATACTAATCGGTAAAAGAAGGCTTCACGTAATCCTAGTTTATGCCCATGTCGAATGGCTCTACGAATAATACGGCGCAATACATAACCGCGCCCCTCATTGGATGGTGTCACGCCATCTGCAATTAAAAAAGCGACTGAGCGGATATGATCTGCTATCACCCGCAAAGAAGCGTGGGTTAAATCGGTGATTTCAGCCAGATCAGCGATCGCCTGGATGAGATGGCGAAAAATATCGATTTCATAATTACTGTGTACTTGTTGCATGACTGCGCAAATTCGTTCTAAACCCATACCAGTGTCGACCGAAGGTTTAGGCAGCGGGGTCATTTTCCCATCAGCCGATCGGTTAAATTGCATAAATACCAAATTCCATATTTCGATATAGCGATCGCCTTCTTGATCTTCACTACCTGGGGGACCACCTGGGATTTCTTCGCCATGGTCATAAAAAATTTCACTGCACGGTCCACAGGGACCTGTATCGCCCATGGACCAGAAATTATCTTTTTCGCCGCAACGGGAAAAACGCGCTGGGTCGATTTTTAGTTCTTTAAGCCAAATATCAGCCGCTTCATTGTCATCTTTAAATACTGTCACCCAAAGTTTACTAGGCGGGATTTTCAATTCTTCAGTGAGGAAATTCCAAGCCAATACGATGGCTTCACGCTTAAAATAATCGCCAAAGCTGAAGTTGCCTAACATTTCAAAAAAAGTGTGATGGCGAGCTGTGTAACCGACATTTTCGAGGTCATTATGTTTGCCACCGGCACGAACGCAGCGTTGCGCGCTGACTGCACGAGTGTAAGCACGTGACTCTTTACCTAAAAATACATCTTTAAACTGTACCATACCCGCATTGGTAAACAGCAAAGTGGGATCATTAGCCGGGACTAAGGAGCTGCTGGGCACAATGGTGTGGCCATGTTTTACAAAATAATCTAGGAATGTTTGACGTAGTTCGTTACTTTTCATTATGCAAGACCATGCTTTTAATTTGTTGCCAACTAAAACCCCGTGATTGTAAAAAGCGGATTTGCTGCGCTTGGGTCACGGGACGTGTTTTGTTTGTTTCTTTAAATTTATTGTTCCACAATTTTCGCAATTGCTGTTGCCAGAATGCGTTATCGCTAGGAAGTACTAGTACAATTAACTCTTTGGCTATACCACGTTTTTTCAGCTCAATTTCAATTTTAAGCGCGCCATAACCACGCTGGATTTGTTGCTCCACATAAGCTTTTGCGAAACGCAAATCACTTTGCCAACCTTTGGCTAACATTGAATCGATAACTGCATGAATTAAATCTTCTGAAAAATGGCGCAGCAGAAGTTTTTGCACAAGCTCAGTGCGTGAATGCTCGCGTCTTGCCAGAAGGCGTAAAGCGCAGGCTCTTACCTTTTCGATATCAGCTGGTTTGGATTTTATAGGTTCCATGAAATGTTTGCCTAAAGTAAAGATCAGGCTAAGAGTTGCTGTATCCTCTCCTCTTGCCAGAGCACCGCTGTATCCCCTTTCCCCTCAGTACTAAACCTCCTCCTCCGCCAATTCCACAGCCTCTGCAGATCTTAAAACCGGCTGCAGCAATTTAGCGCGGATCTGTGCTTCAATCTCTGCAGCAATCTCAGGATGTTCGCGCAAAAATTGGCAAGCATTTTCTTTACCTTGACCGACCCGTTTGTCACCATAGCTGTACCATGTACCTGATTTATCAACCAAACCTTGCGCCACTCCCAACTCAACGATTTCTCCTTCGCGAGAAATACCTTGACCATACAGAATATCAAAATCAGTCTGCTTGAACGGAGGAGCAACTTTGTTTTTGACTACCTTAACCCGAGTTTCACTACCTAATATCTCATCGCCACGTTTGATAGCACCCGTACGACGTATATCTAGACGCACTGAGGCATAAAATTTCAAGGCATTACCACCGGTGGTGGTTTCTGGGTTACCGAACATGACTCCTATTTTCATGCGGATCTGGTTAATGAAAATCACCAGTGTATTAGAGCGTTTGATATTAGCCGTCAATTTACGCAAGGCTTGTGACATTAAGCGCGCCTGTAAACCCATATGCTGGTCACCCATTTCACCTTCAATTTCAGCACGTGGTGTCAAAGCAGCCACAGAGTCGATAACGACTACATCTACGGCGCCTGAGCGTACCAGCATATCTGTAATTTCTAAGGCCTGTTCTCCAGTATCGGGCTGCGAAACCAATAATTCATCTACATTAACACCCAGCTTCTGCGCATATTGAGCATCCAATGCATGTTCGGCATCAACAAAGGCAGCAGTGCCGCCGGCTTTTTGACATTGCGCGATGACTTGTAGCGTTAAGGTGGTTTTACCTGAAGACTCTGGCCCAAAAATCTCTATAACCCGACCTTTGGGCAAGCCACCTATTCCTAAAGCGATATCCAATCCCAAGGAACCTGTAGAAATGCTTTCAATATCTCGTACGACACCGGCGTCACCCATGCGCATGACAGAACCTTTACCAAACTGGCGTTCAATCTGACCTAATGCAGCGCTTAGCGCTTTCTTTTTTTGATCGTCCATCTTGTTTCCTCGTAGTTGGCTAAATTTAACTTTTACTATGAAGGGATACATCCCGTTTAAAAATAATTTCAACGAATGTATTATTTCATACATTTGTACAAGAAGTTATACCTGTTGGATAAATTTTTCTCTGACAAACTTTGGCCGCCACTTAAGGGCACCTCTAGAAATTAGAGATTTTCGCTCAAGAAAAGGCGGATTAGATTTTAAAATCTAATCCAACGCCGTATTGAGCGAAAAGATCAATTTCTAGAGGTGTCCTTAAGGTAGAAGCCGGCAAACTTGACTTTACTTACCTGCGACTTTAGTATAAACATATGTGGCTGCGGGAAGTTGTCCTCTCGGCGACCGCATAAGAGGATTAAAATATTCACAACAATCACCAGGGAGTCTATATGTCAAAAAGATTGATTATTGCTTTATTAGCAACAGTAGCATTGGCTGCAGGTCTCACAGCATGTAAGCCTAAAGAAACCAGCACCACCACTACTGTTACACCTGAAAGCAGCAGCACCACTACCACAACCACCACCTCAAGTTAAGGCTGTGTGTAAAAAGAGGGGTTGTGATCTTTCTAAACTGCAATCCCTCTTTTTGATTACCATGATTATCTTTTACTCATATTCAGGTGCTACTGCATATATGCCGCGCGCATTTCGCAAATATTCCTTATAATCCAAGCCATAACCGAAAACATAAAGGTTTTCTACCTTTAAGCCAACAAAATCAGCAGTCGCTAACCCCCCAGGTTCGCGAGCCTCACTTTTATCAACCAGAACCGCGCTGTAAACATTTTGTGCACCTTGCTGCCAACAATAATCAATCACTGCCTGTAACGTCAGGCCTGTATCTAGAATATCATCTACGACAATCACTGTTCTGCCTTTTAAATCTTTTTGCGGCTTAGCTTGCCATTTTAAATCACTGCCTCTGGTCTTACCCTGGTAACGGGTTGCATGGGCATAATCTACTTCCAAAGGAAAATCCAGACGTGGCAATAAATTTCCTAAAGGGATAATTCCACCAACCAAAATACATACAAATATTGGGTTAGTCGCCGCTAAACGCTGATTCATTTCAGCTGCCATGTTATCTAAGGCGGCTTCGACTGCAGTGCGGGTATGAAGGCAAGTAGAAGTTTTAAAGACAGTTTGTATATCATTGGGCAATTGCACAGTATCATTTCTCCTTTTGTAGCTAAATAATTTTTTTAGACCTGCCTTTTAACAAACGACGCTCGGAATCAGGGCTAAGTTCATGAGATAAACCCGTTAATATTTCGTGAGTTCCAGCAGGATTATTGCAGACAATAACCATATCGCATCCAGCTGCTAATGCCTTGCGGGCTCGATTTAGATAAGAACCTCCAGCTTCTTTAGCGCCTCCCATGGTTAGATCATCGCTGATGATAACACCATCGAAACCTAATTGATTACGCAGTATTTTTTGCAGCCAGAAAGGTGAGAATCCCGCTGGATTTTCATCAATCGCTGAATAATGCACGTGGGCTGGCATAATACCCCATAACAGGTCTTTTAGTTGTATAAAAGGTTGCATATCTTCTTGATAGAGTGCTGAAAAATCACGGGTGTCCACCGGCATAGTCAAATGGGAGTCAGCCACCACACCGCCATGTCCTGGAAAATGCTTACCTGTAGCCACCATACCAGCTGTATGCATTCCTTGAATGTATGCCTTAGCTAATGCAACCACACCCGCTACAGTGTTATGAAAACTTCGCCGACCTATCATAGCGCTGATATTACGATTCAGATCTAAAACCGGGGCTAAACTCATATCGAGACCCAGTTCTAAAAGCTCCAACGCCATAAGATGTCCAAAATATTCCGCCTGGGATAGCGCCTGTTGTGGATTCTGTTGATAGACATCTCCAAGTTCAGCTAATGCAGGTAACAAGGTAAAATCTTTACGAAACCGCTGTACCTGACCACCTTCCTGGTCAACTGCTATTAATATTGGATCCCGCAACGCGCGGATACTTTCAATCAGGCGTTGTAACTGCACGCGGTTTTCATAATTGCGTGTAAAGAAAATAACACCGCCAACTTGCGGGTTAGTAAGATACTCCTGCTCTTTTGGTGTTAAATGTGTGCCTTCCAGGTCAATCATGACACTGCCAATACGCATTTTATATCTCCTGAAAGTTAGGGTCTGTTGTCAATTAACCTCCCACTGCGTCGTCCCGCGGGATCCAGAGAGTCTGGCAGATTTTTTTGGCTTCTTAGAGTGCAATGGGTATATATTCACTCGAATAATGTACCAGCATTTTTTAGAAACTCTTCTTCAGCTGGCGTGGAAACTCTGCCTAATATTTTATTACGATAAGGAAAACGCCCGAAGCGGGAAATGATTTCATGGTGGCGAATGGCATGATCCAGAAATTTCTCAAATGCCGGGCGCACCTCAGGAAATGAGAGTGACAACAACATTTCATAAGCGCGTAGGGATAGAGATTGCATTTCAGCGCTTTCTGAATGCATCAAGGGAAAATAAAAGAATGCCCGCTCCATCAGACTCAGCATATGGTCATGCTGAGTTTCTATGCCTCTTAAACAGAGATCCAAGGCCTTTGCATCTTGAGCATAAGCTTTCATGGTATCTCTATGTATACGGCGTGAGAATTGATCGAGAAAGATAATAAGCGCCAAATTTCCCCGCGGGGTATTTTCCCAATCAGCATGTTCGCCACTGACTACCTTGTCAAAATCTTCCTGAAATTGTTCTTTGATTTCCGCATCAACCACTGGGTCGCCACTAAACCAAACCCAGGTACGATGTTCAGAAGGCAAGGAAGTTTCTTCAACGTGCCCAAACCAGTAGTGCAATACAGCATCAATTCTGTCCATATAATTTCCTATAATGGTGACTTGCGTAATAAGTTATGTAGTGACAACTTTTTGTTTTTGAATACTCTAACTTACCCCGATCTAAAATGCGAGCCAAAACCCAGCATTAATTTCAGTACTAATTAGTTGCTGGCACGACATTTTTGGCAGCGACTAATTAAAAATTTGCGACCATTCAATAAATAATTTTTCATAAGCTAATTGCATATTTAAGTTAATTTTGTTTTCTAGAAGTTTCTTCATTTCCATCAGCTTGTCCAGCAATGTAAATAGTGCGGAAAAAGTTGTTCTATCACTTATTTTTGTTAGTTCATTCGCAGACTGACCATGGCGCATTGATTTTGCACAAATCAAATCGAAAAGCACTGTCCACATGATAGAATAAATGCGCGCAAAATCCTCATCTTGACAATTGGCTGCTAAAAACAAAGGATCACCAACCCCTAGACTTAGCTGCATCAGCTGCTGCAAAATTTTATCATAAACTGCTACCCAACCATTTTCGGCAAAAGATAATGCCCTAAGTGGCATATTTTCAGCTAATTTTAGCAATACTTCAGCATTTTGATGGGGAGGCAACTGTTGCTGCAACCAAGAGCGGCTAAGGGCTATATCGGGAGCGGTGAAATTGATACGTTGGCAGCGGCTGAGAATGGTGGCCGGTATCGCAGAAGGTTGATGGCTAATTAGCAAAAATACAACTAAACCTTGTGGTTCTTCTAGATTTTTAAGCAAAGCATTAGCAGCTGCGCTATTCATCGCTTCTGCTGGATTAATCATAATCACTTGATAACTAGCTTGCTGAGCAGTTTGTGCCAATTCTGCTACTAATTCGCGTATTTGTTCTACTTTGATAATTTTGCCTTCTGCTGCTGGTGATAGCTCTAACCAATCCGGGTGAGTATGCGCATTAAATAACTGACAGTGACGACATACACCGCAAGCCGTCTCCTGACGATTATCACATAACAGATAAGCAGCAAATGCCTCTGCAAAAGCCCGCTTACCCAATCCTTCTGGACCTGCTAGCAATAAGGCATGCGGCAGCTTATGATTTTGTAATTGCAGCTGCATATGCTGCCATTGTTTTTGTTGCCAAGGATAAATCATATTAACTCTTTACCACAGGATTGAAACGGTCATATTTTCCCAAGATCGCCCCTAAAACTTTTGTAAAAAATGCTCACATACTCCGTGTATGCTCCGCTTTTTTACAAAAGTTTTAGGGGCGATCTTGGAAAAATCTGACCGTTTTGCTACTTCCTGCATTGGCTGAAATTTACAAACCATACTCCAAATCAACTTTAACTTTATGACGTAAACTACTGAAATGGTGCAGGATCGCCCTTGCCTACTCTGATGATTTTCGCAACGCCTTCAACCAGATCGACAACGGTTGTTGGCTCAATTTCGCAATAACCACCATCGACAATCAAATCAACCTGCCCTTGCAAACGTTCCAATATGGTCTCCGGGTCAAATAAAGGAATGGCGTCTCCCGGTAATATTAATGTCACGCTCATCAAGGGCTCATTGAGTGCTTTCAAAATTTCCAAGGCAATCGTGTTATCTGGCACACGCAGCCCGATGGTTTTACGCTTAGGGTGCTGTAAACGCCTAGGTACTTCCTGGCTCGCAGGCAATATAAAGGTATAAGCACCCGGGGTATTCGCTTTGAGCAGACGGAAAATAGAATTACTCACCTGAGCATAAGTGCCAATTTCCGATAAATTTTGGCATACCAGGGTAAAATTATGATTTTTATCCAATTCTCGCAGCTTTTTTATGCGTTCTAGCGCATTTTTATCCCCCAAATGACAACCTAAAGCATAGGCAGAATCCGTAGGATATGCAATGACCCCACCCTGTTGAAGTACAGCAACAACCTGATTAATTAAGCGCGCTTGCGGATGGGTTGGATGAATGTGCAGCAATTGAGTCATTGAAGCTCCAATTTTTATTAAATTTTGATATATGTCTTAGGATTTATAAACTACAAAATACCTGTTAAATTGTCCATAACCCTATAAATTATGGTATAATTACATTAAATATTACTTAAGACGGAAACCGCATACTAATGAAGCTTTTATTTGATTTTTTCCCTATTTTTTTGTTTTTTATCGCGTTTAAATTTTTCGGAATCTATATCGCCACAGCCACCACCATGCTCGCCTCCCTACTGCAAGTTGGCATATACTGGCTAAAACACCGCCGTTTTGAAAGCCTGCATATTATTACCCTGGTGACCGTTGTTTTATTAGGCGGCAGTACCTTGCTGCTACACAATGATTTATTTATCAAGTGGAAACCTACTGCGATATATTGGGTATTTGCCTTAGCATTTCTTTCCAGCCAATTCATCGGCAAAAAACCACTGATTCAACGCCTTTTAGATAGCAAGCTGAGTTTACCACGTAATGTTTGGCAGCGTCTAAATGTTAGCTGGATTCTATTCTTTGTGCTCATGGGTATTGCAAATATTTATGTATTGTATCACTTCAGCACCAATGCCTGGGTCAATTTCAAATTATTTGGCACTTTGGGACTTACGCTAGTATTTATGGTCATACAAGCTATTTATATGACCAAATATATGGATACAAAAAACAATACGCCACAAAAACTCCCTAAGCCTAATACTATAAAAAATCCAAATTCTCATGATTTCTGAGCAACGTTTACAATCGATTACTGACCGCTTACAGCGCGATTTGTCACCAACTTATCTTGAAGTTGTCGATGAAAGTCATTTTCACAAAGAACATCCAGGCGCACAAAACGGTGCAGGACATTTTAAAGTTTCCATTAGCAGCCCTCAATTCAACAACCAAAGTGATATTTCCTGCCATCGATTAATTTACAGCGCTTTAGCTGATTTAATGGGGGGTGAAATACATGCGTTGAAGATATATTTGGTCAGGAATCATTCAACTGATTGCGAAAAAAACTTGAGCGATGGTTGAAAAAGGCTCAGGTTGGCCGGCCCATAGAATTCCTTCCAAAATCTATGTGACTTTCAAAGAAAGAAATCATCCGAAGAAAATTCTCAAAATAAGCCCCTAATAATTCCACCCCATATTTGAATTTTTTCATGATTTGTCATTTATCTATTTTTTAATATTTCTCTATATCTACAAACAAATTAAATATTTCGGTAAAATAACAAAATACTACATTTTGGCTGTTGAGAATTACCTAAAGAGGAATCACCCCTAATTCCCGGCCTACTTTCGCAAAAGCAGCAATCGCTTTATCCAAATGTTGGGGTTCATGCGCAGCAGACATTTGCGTGCGAATCCGCGCTTGTCCTTGAGGGACAACAGGATAAGAAAAACTGATGACATAAATACCTTCTTCTAGCAAACGTTCCGCCATAGCCCCTGAAAGTTTTGCATCACCCAGCATTACCGGAATAATCGGATGATCGCCAGGCACCAGATTAAAACCTAGTTTTTGCATCTCTTGGCGGAAATACCTACTATTCTCTCGCAAGCGTTTGCGTAATTCATCACCACTTTGCAGCATTTTTAACACTTCGAGGGATACAGCTGTAATCATTGGTGCTAAAGCATTAGAAAACAAATAAGGTCGGGAACGTTGCCGCAACAAATCAATAACAGGCTTTCTGCCACTGGTGTAACCGCCAGAGGCACCACCTAAAGCTTTACCTAAAGTCCCGGTAATGATATCCACCCGATCAATGACATTCCAATATTCAGGTGTGCCGCGACCTTTCTCACCCACAAAACCCACAGCATGTGAATCATCTACCATTACCAACGCATCATATTGATCGGCCAAATCACAAATTTTTGCTAAATTCGCAATAATACCATCCATGGAAAATACACCATCGGTAGCAATTAAGCGAAAACGATTCTGACTCGCTGCCTGCAACTGACGCTCTAAATCCACCATATCATTATTAGCATAACGAAAACGTTTGGCCTTACACAGCCGAATACCATCAATAATACTGGCATGATTCAGACTATCACTAATCACTGCATCTTCTTCACTCAGCAAGGTTTCAAATAAACCACCATTCGCGTCAAAGCAAGAAGAATAAAGAATGGTGTCTTCAGTACCTAGAAACTCACTTAACTGTGACTCCAGCATTTTATGCACTGATTGCGTACCGCAAATAAAACGCACCGAAGACATGCCGTAGCCATATTGATCTAAAGCAATTTTCCCAGCCACTATTAATGCAGGATGATCTGACAGACCCAAGTAGTTATTGGCGCAGAAATTAATCACCTCTTTACCATTCATCACGTTGATTGCGGCACGTTGGGGTGAGGTAATGATTCTTTCTTCTTTATAGAGACCTGCTGCTTTAATGTCAGCCAGTTGCTTTTGTAGATATTGAAAAAACGGCTTCATACTTGGGGATCCTCCTCATATTTGATCTTAGCCGCGTGCATCTGTTGGGTCGTATATAAATAATAATCCAATGCGCCCAGATGATTTTCTATATCCTGTTGCAGTAATTGGCGTTCCTTGGGATCAGCCTGCGAAGAGACACCAGGTAAAATCTTATTTATCATGACCACTGCAAAGTCACCATTACTTAAAGACTGACCACCAATAGAGGGTTTGTCATGTTTCATAGCTGGCAAACTAAATGCAAGCTGTAAAATTTCAGCTGGCATATCTGTGGTCTTGCGAGTGATTGCAGTTTTTTGCGTAAAGGTTAGACCCTGCGGTAAGGCTATTTGGTCTTTTGGAATTCCTTGCTGCAAATCCTGAATAATTTTTTCGCCAGCCTGCATTGCAGCTTTGCGGGCAAATTCAGCCGTAAGATCATTTCTAATGCTCGCTTGGACTTCCGCTAGTGGACGTACCATAGGTGGTTTATGTTGCGCCACTCTTAAGACGACTAATGTCTGGCTGTCCACAGTAATGACATCACTGTTATTATGCTGCTTTAGTACATTGTCGCTAAACGCCGCATTGACTATTTTTGGATTCGCGGTTAAGCCGGAGTCACTGCCTTTTCTCGTAAATAATTCACTGGTCTGTATAGGCAATCCCAGAGCATCTGCTGCTACTTTCAAAGTATCGGGATTCGTATAGGTTAAATTTGCTAACTGATCGCTTTGGTCAGCCAAGAGTTGTTCGGCTTTTTGTCGGCGCAAAGTGTTTTCTACCTGCGTGCGAGCAGCTTCTAACGGCAGTGCTTCACCTTTTTTTACGGCCAATAATTTAATTAATTCAAATCCATCCGCTGTCTTAAAAGGTGCAGACACCTGACCAGGTGATAAGGTTTGCACCACTTTTGCCATTTGTGGTGTCTGTTGAGCGCTGCTGACCCAGCCGACTACACCACCACTAATTGCAGTGGCTTTGTCATCAGAAAATTGCAGAGCCATCTTAGCAAAATCTTGTCCTGATTGAATTTGCTGGGCAATAGAATTAATTTTAGTTTGAGCAGCACTCAGCGCTTTTGGATCAGCATTCTCAGGTAATTTGACGGTAATATGCGCAATCTGCCATTGTGTAGGACTCGTAAAAGTTGCTTTATTATCTTGATAATATTGCTGTATTTCCTGTTCGGTTACTGGAATTTTTTTGCTAACTTGGTCACCAGACAATTCAATATATTGAATACTAAGCTGCTCATTTGTCATAAAATTTTGTTTATGTGAGGCATAATAAGCTTGAACATCAGCATCTGAAACTTTTACATTTTTAAGAAAAAATGTTTGCGGCAAAATAAGCCAAGCGATATCGCGTTTTTGATTGGCCAATATCAGGGCATTGTTAATTTCACTCGGTAAGGCGAAAGCCGTTGCGGTTATGCCACTTTTCACCTGGAGAACCAAGGCTTTCTGTTTAAGATCATTTACAAAAGCTTGCTCCGAAGAATAAAACTCGTCAACAAAACGCTGAAATAAAGTGGGTACAAATTGGCCGTTCATCTGGAAAAAAGGCACCGCTGCAATAATCGCACTCATCTGATTATTGCTAATTCGGAAACCATTACGAGTAGCAGCATTGGCCAACACAACTTGGGAAATTAATCCTTGCAAAGCGGTGGATTTTAATTGCGTCTGCTCTGCCTGATCGAGTGAAGTAGATGATTCCTCTCCCAAGTGCAGCTGTTGTCTAAGCAATTTATAGGCTGAATTAAACTGCTGTTGGGTTATTTCTTCTCCATTGACTTTGGCAATAGCATTATGCGTATTATTGCCAGAAAGATAGTATTGAATTCCCCACAGCGCAAATGCCACACAAAGAATAAGCGCAATAACAGTTGCGATCCAACCTTGGGTATGTTCCCTTAAATTTTGTAACATGGAATCACCTTTAATTTGGCAGTCTTGAATGCAATGGAGCCTGATATCCCGCGATTAAATCACAAGATAACGAATGTTTGAGCTTGGATATGATAAGAATTTCAAAGACTAAGGAGAATTGGCGGAGTGGACGGGACTCGAACCCGCGACCCCCGGCGTGACAGGCCGGTATTCTAACCAACTGAACTACCACTCCTAAATTGGTGGGTGCTGTAGGGATCGAACCTACGACCCTCGCCTTGTAAGGGCGATGCTCTCCCAGCTGAGCTAAGCACCCGAGACTTTGATCCTAAGTAACTACTTGCCCCCTTGAAAAGGGGTAAGTAGTTACTTAGGATCTTGATTACTCACTACTTTCGTTTTATTTATGTTGGTTAACCGCATCTTTAAATGCTTTACCTGCTCTAAATTTCGGTAATTTTGCTGCAGGAATCTTTATCGTAGCACCTGTTTGAGGATTTCGACCCGTACGTGCCGCTCTTTTAGAGGAACCAAAGGTTCCAAAACCAACGAATACAACTTCGTGACCTGTAGCAACCCATTTGGTGATAGTATCGATTTTCGCATCAAGCACTTCAGCTATAACAGCTTTAGTTAGACCTGTAGTTGATGCAATAGCATTTATTAAATCAGCTTTGCTTTTTCTTTCAGTCATAGTATTCCCTCTTAATATTTCCTATTTATAATTTTGGGCATCCCAATCTGCCCACCGGATTTTATACCCTTCATCTCAGATTTTGGAATTGATTATTTCACATACAGTTATGCGTAAAATCTAGAGCAGTAGGATACAGAGCGCATGTTATACCAACAGCGTGATCGCCCTGTCAAGGATGAATGAAGGAATATCTTTACTAGCGAGTCCCCCCCACCGTTAACGCATCGACTCGAAGCGTAGGTTGGCCTACACCCACTGGCACACTTTGTCCCTCTTTGCCGCAAACTCCTATTCCAGAATCCAATTTCAGGTCATTGCCAACCATACTCACCCGAGTTAATACATCAGGGCCATTGCCTATTAAAGTTGCACCTTTGACTGGATAAGCAATTTTCCCATTTTCGATCATATAGGCTTCACTAGTGGTAAATACAAATTTTCCTGAAGTAATATCGACTTGGCCACCAGCAAAATTGACTGCATAGATGCCTTTTTCTACTGAAGCGATGATTTCTTCGGGTAGGTAGTTTCCAGGTAGCATATAGGTATTCGTCATGCGCGGCATAGGCAAATGTGCGTAAGATTCACGCCGACCATTACCCGTTGATACCCCACCCATTAGGCGGGCATTGTGCTTATCTTGCAAGTAGCCTTTCAATATGCCATTTTCAATTAATATATTTTTTTGGGTTGGTGTACCTTCATCATCAATGTTTAAAGAGCCGCGTCGCCCTGGCAAAGTGCCATCATCAACCACCGTACAGCCAGGCGCCGCCACACGCTCACCTATGCGACCGGAAAACACCGAAGTTTCACGGCGATTAAAATCACCTTCTAAGCCATGACCTACTGCTTCATGTAATAAAACACCCGGCCAGCCAGAACCCAATACCACTGGGAACTCCCCTGCAGGTGCATCTTTAGCTTCAAGGTTAACCAACGCCAGGCGCACCGCCTCACGCGCATACTCTAATGCGGTTTGATTTTCTGTGAAACAAGCATAACCCAAACGTCCACCACCACCGGCAAAGCCCTGTTCACGTCGCCCCTGATTCTCGACAATCACACTGACATTCAAACGAACTAAGGGTCTCACATCGGCATTATAGGTGCCATCGCTGCCTATAATTAAGATAACCTCATAACTACCCGCAAGATTGGCATTGACTTGCACTACGCGAGGATCTAGACGTCGCGCTTCGGCATCTACCTGATGCAGAAGCTGTAGTTTTTCTTGCTCTGAAAGCGTGCCCAGTGGATTTAATAAACCGTATAATTGTTTATTAACAACAGAACTATGGCTGAGCACTCGCTGATAACCACCCTGCTGAGCTATGCTGCGCGCAGCTCCAGCTGCTTGTTCTAGAGCAGTCAGCTGTAAATCATCAGAATAAGCAAAACCGGTTTTTTCACCTGAGATGGCTCTTAACCCCATACCACAATCGATATTAAAACTACCATGTTTGACTAAACTATCTTCTAATAACCAAGATTCATGATGCGCCGTCTGCAAGTAGAGGTCAGCATAGTCAATGTTTTTACCCAATAACTTTCCCAGAATATTATCTAGTGAATTTTCGGTAAGACCTGATGGGGACAATAATGCATCATGGGCTATTTTGATTGATGGGTTCATTTAATTCTTCCCGTACATAATAAACTCCTTCGCTTGCGCTCAGGGTGACAGGCTATTCGTTGCTAAAAAAAATTTCTTCTGAAATAACATCTTAAAAATTTCAATCAATACCAAAACAAAAAATAATGACCCTAACAGCGGATCAAGCCAGGCTGGGTGGCCAGGGGTCAAGGCACGAGTGATATAATATCCCAAAAAAGTGAGTACTAAATACAAGACCAAAGAACTAACCAGCAAATATTGTTTTCTAACAATGGCCCGGCTCATGATAAAACCAATTGCCGGCGCCAGCATAAAATAACCATTACTTTCTGTTCTGGGATTGAACAATAATAAATAACAAATAGATAACACAAAGATCCACAATGCGACTTCATTTAGCGAATAACGTCTCTTTATTAAATATCCTAGACAAAAAATTCCCACTGCCAAAATAAGACGAATGACTGTTTGCAGATTTTGCGACATCACCAAACCAAATTGAGACAATGCATTGAATACTTGTGCCCAATTTCCATATGAACCTCCTTCAACTGTCATCTGAAAAGACATAATACTGTTTGTATATTGATGCCAAACATAACTAGAAGATTGTGTAAAGAAAGGCAATAGGACTAATGCCAACAAACCAACAAATAAACGCCAACCCATAGCCCAATATAATGCACCTAACATGAGCAACAATACAATTGCCGTAGGTTTCAATGCAAATGCAATCAGCAATAACCCAGCAGATTTCCACCACTGCCGCAAACTGAACTTGTATAATGCTCCTAATAGCATTCCACAAAGAACTAGATGCATTTGACCATTACGAGCTGAGGAAAATGCCAGTGGTAGAGTAATGATAGTCAGTAACAGGAAAAAAAATCCTTGTGATTTAATATACTGATAACTTGTCCCAATTCTAACCTGATTGAAAGCACTATGTTTGAGCATGCTAGCAAAACAATTTAACCCCAAAGCAAACACAGCTAATGATATAACTCGCCAACAAATTTCACTCAAAGCAAATGGTAGTAGCGCTAATGGCGTATATAATATTGCCGATTGTGGGAAATAAATAAATCCCGCACCTTTTAAAGAATATAATGGCTTTCCCTGTAACCAATGGTTGCCAGCTAACCAGTAATTTAAACTGACAGTATGGCTATTGCCGGTAGCAGTAATCAAAATACAGATGCCAATTGTGAAAATGATCCACAATAACCAAGCTAGTTTTTGTTGAGAAAATTTTTCTTCCATGTTTTAAGTTCCCACTGTATTAGGTGATGAAGTTACAGTACTAAACTGCGGTTGACTGCGTCGTTCTAAAGTGGTTAATTTTTCAATAATGGGTTTAGCCCATGAACCTTGCACGCTATAAGCATGACTGGTCATCTTGTTTACTATACCGCCAAATATTTTGTTAGCCACCCAGGCTGCTGCTCCCACGATTGGACCGCCGGCAATAGTGGCAATAACAGGTATATTAGATGTCACATAAGGGGTAATAGTCATAACCAGGTTGTAATCTTTAGCCGCCAATCCTATACGCCCTTGGGCTTCGACTTTTGCAATGGGGCCGTTTAAATAAGTATTATTAGTCGTCATATTGCCCCTAGTTATGGCAAAATCTCCCCTCATAGTATCAAAGGTAAATCCCTTTGAAAACAAGTCACTAAAATCAAGCGCCAACCGCCTTGGCAAACTCTGCAGGCTTAATAAATTCAAAATACGCCCAATTCCCATTTCCGCTTCAGTCCCCTGGCTGATATTGACAATGCGTCCTTTGTTGAAACTGAATGAAAAACTGCCGTTTAAAATTGCAGAGCTGTATTTATAGGCTGCAGCTGGCCAAGATAACGCAAAAGTGGCCGTACCTTCCCCGCTTTCAAGACTATTGGTTACTTGCCAAGATTTCAATGCTGCTCCTATATTATTACTTTTAATATTACCATTGAGGGTAGTCTGCTGGCGGTTAGCACTGCCTTGCCAACGTCCACGGGCTGAAAGATTTAAATTAGGGGTATCTAACGCTAATTTTTCAATTACCAGTGTATTGTTCTCTGGGAAAGTCACCAATGTTAGCTTACCTAAATGTCTTTGTTCATAACTAAAATCCTGGAACAATAAATTAAGCGGTGGCACCTTAGCCGGTTCTATACTTTGTGAGATTGAAGACTCACCAGGTACAAAAGTAAAGTGTTGAAAACGGCCTTGTATTTCTGTATTTTTTAAATCTTTTGGCAGTAAAATTCTGCCAGCTATCGCAGGACTATCAATTCTCAAACTCCAGGCATCAGCCATCGGGCGTGCCAGAATATTAGCCCCCAACACCTGCATACCCAAGGCATCGAGTTCAGCAATTGATAAATGAATCTGGTTTATCTGCAGAGGAAATGAGGTATTAGTGGCTGGGCTACCGTTTAAATAAGGAGTTAAAAATGGGCTGACCTCTGACCAGTCTAATCGAGCCAGTTCGCCATCAATCGTTAACCCGCCACTATTGTTAAGAGCAGCTTTAGTACTCCCAAAGCGTAAATTTCCACTTTTTAGAAAGTATTTTCCAGACTTATTGGCATCAAAACTCAGCGCTAAACTTAACTTCTTGGCTAAAGTTGCAAATAGATTCAGTTTATTTTGTTGGCTAAAATCCAACTCTACCTCTGCAGGCATCTTACTAGCAGCTGATTTCTTAATAGGATCAGGTAGATTGATGGCGACACCTTGTAAATCTGAGTCGATTATCAAACGGTTTTGGCTCTGGTCTTTATTCTTATTTAACTGCAACTGCGCTTGATATTGCATGGCTCCTGAAATGATGTTACGCAGAGAATTCACTTGGTATTTATCAATAATTGCCTTAATCATTGCATTCCCAGTCAGCTGAATTGTCGTCATGTGATGCAAAGGCTCGAGCTCTATTGATTGTACTAAAATTGCAACGGGCTGCCCTAGCCAGTTGGCCTGTAATCCTTGCGATTGTACACTACGTTCAGTGAAGTGTATTTGCCCCTGTAACTGATCCATACTGATATTCCATGCCGGTAATTTTGCCATTCCACCCGGCAAGAGCGTAATGTCGCCATCAACTTTAGGTAATTCATGCGCATTTGATGCTTCATGCAATGGCACTTCCAACTTTAAGTTCAATCGCATGGGACCCTGCATATCCAGTTGTTTCAGACCTGCTAGCGGTACTTGTAATGGACTCTTAAAAATAAAGCGCATGCAGTCACGCATATCTGCTACCACATTACCCTGCACCTCAAGTTTTCCGGTAATCAAATCGTCAATTTCACCATAGATTGAATTAACAGGTACCCCCAAAATTTTGGCGCTGGCTACTTTTACTTGCAAACGTTTACCATCCAGAAACATATCCGCGTCCATGTCTCTCGCCAATGGCCAACCGGTATGAAAACTGAAATCAAGGTGGGTAGCATGCGCTGCAATTTCAAATTGACCCGTGTGATCTTCGAATGGAAAGTGCAAAAGAGGTCCCTGCAATAGCATCTGACCTGTTATGTTTTCTCCACCCACAAATGCCTGTTCTAGCCATGCAGTCAATTTCGGTTTGAGTATAAGTGTTGGAATATATTGATGGGCTTGAACAATGTTATTGATAGAAAAACCAGTAAGTAAACGAATAATCGGATCACCCGCAGACGGAAGATATAAATCCATATCGCCTCGAAGACTGAATGCGTTGTTATTCAATGCTAAATCACTCGCTTGAACCTTCCAACCTGTATCAGTTTGTAACCACTCCACTCGACCATGGTAATTCGTCAGCCGCACTGGCTGATGAAATAGTTGTCCTATCATCACTGATAGGTTGTCACCTGCGAGTTGTACATCGCCTGTAGTAGGTGTCAAAAGTAGATGGCCACTTAAATTTTCTATTCCGGGGAATTTTTTCCAAGGTTGCAAACCTACATGCTTGAAGTCAGCGCTTGCCGATAGACTGGGTTTTTCATTAGTCTTTATGGGCAGTTCACGTCTGATAATGAGATTTTTAATTTCTCCCACAGGTTGCATGGCTTGCAATAGCGCACTGATATTCTCTGAGATTAAATCTGAATTACGCAAAAGGGCATTGAGTGGAGCTAACTCTAAAGTATCAGCTCGAAAAAGCTGCAGTTCTGGTTGAGCTGCAGGTTGTACATTTTGGATACTCAATTGTGTCAACGGCCACAGGTGATTATTGATGTTTAACTGCAATTGATCTGCCGCCAAGTCCCAGCCATTTTGATGACGTTGCCAAGCTATATTTCCGCTCACTGTATTGACATTAACCATATTCCCCGTGGCTTGTGAACGCAACAAGCCATTATTCAATGTAAATACGCTTTGTACTTGTTGTAATTGCTGATTACTCCAATTTGCCCATAGTTGCAGTTGACTTAATTTACCTTCAGTGAATGAAAATCCATTCTGTATATGATTTTTTAACCAGGGCTCAAGTTGGAGATTTTTTATATAAATATAGCCGTCGGCCTTTAGCTGACTCTTCTGCAAAAAATCACCATGCAAATTAAGCACAAAGCGCACCTGGGCAGATGAGCTTTCTACTTTTTTTACGGGCGGCGGCAATGGACAGAAATCAAAGATCCGTTTTGATATGGATAGCGCATGGAAATTTTTAGGCGGCAATGCACAAATAGTTGAGGTTTGTGCGATATTTATTTGCAGAAAATTATTCGCATGGTAAGTCGTGAGTATAGCTGGTTTTTTTTGTATAAGTGTTGCGATGCCAATCACTTGATGCTGGAAAAAGTGCTTACTTAATTTTAATTGTAAATTGGTAATGGGTAATACCAGGCCATTTTTCCCATACCAATCGACATCCATTTCATCAAGTAACACCTGCCCCTGCTCCAACATCTGCTCTAAGAAATTCTGAATATTTGAGTTACCCAATTGCTGAGGAGCAAAATGCATTCTGATGCCATTAATAGCAAAATCATTGTTTTCCAATTGATGAATGGAAAGATAAGTGCCAGATACATGAAACTCTGCAGGCGTAATTTGTTTATTAATAAGGCTGGCAAATAAATTAAGACTGATTTGAAAATGCTTTATTTTAAGCAGTTGGATTTTACGTGCGCTATCATAAATAATAATATGGTCAAAGCTAAATTGAGGATATAACCCTCTCCAGCTGGCTGCAACTTTCCCTATAGAAACTGGATGGGCAATGGCATGACCAGCCCAGGTTTCAAAATTAGAATGATAGCGATCAACATAAGGAAGTAATGAGCGTGCGATACCCAATAGGATAGCCACCAATACCAATATCGCAACAATTGCTTCTATAAAGAATTTTAGTAATTTTTTTAAAAGCATATCAGATATTGGTTAAACGCTATTCGTAAATTCTATACCGCCCCTGGTAACCTTTTAGAAGAGTATATATCACAGGCCATAATATCGCACTGATAATTCCAGGCAGCCAATAAATCCAACCTACGGAAATAGCTCCAGTGCCGGATAAGCCCCAAATCCAGAATTTGAATGCTTGAACCAGAAAAGTAAATATAAATATCAGCAATGCTTGCTGCCATATTGGGAATAAGCGAATTAATGGACAAAAACGCACAGTAAAGTAAGCAACCGCAACATAAGCCAATGCGTGCTCCCCAAGCAAAGTCCCAGTTAACACATCCATTAATAACCCCAGACAAAAAGCCACATTAACTCCCACACGCTCTGGCAGCATAAGCGACCAGTATATCAAAGCTAGCAATACCCAGTCCGGCCTAAACCAAATTGCCCAGGTGGGCAATGGAATAATTGCCAAAATCAGTGCTGCCAGGAAACTTAAGGTCACTGCGAAGAAAGTTTTCATTTGTGGTTTATCCTAATATTCATGTCCATATTTCTTCTCTCCGGTTGTCATCCTTGGCTTATATTCAAGATGACAGCCGAGAGAGAGCAGTTAATTATGTACTACGTTTCTTGCTTTTTTTAGGATGGACTTCAGGCTTTGCAGTAGTATCTGCAACAGGTAGGCTAGTATCATTGGAAACATTAGGCGGCCAAACTAAAACCACCATCCTGGATTCTTCAACATGTGCACTTGGCTTCACCGTGATTACCGCAAATCGTTGACCTGATTTTTTATTGATATCAACGATGGTTCCTACTGGATACCCAAATGGAAATCTTCCGCCTAACCCTGAAGTAACAAAAAAATCTCCACGCTGCACATCGGTAGTCGTCGGCATATGCAGCAAAGATAATTCATTAGCATACCCAGTGCCAGCCACAATAGCTCGCATGCCAGTACGATTATCTTGTACCGGTATTGCACTTCGCGCATCGGTAATCAACAATACACGGCTGGTAAATGGTCCAGTTTCTATCACCTGCCCCATGATACCATAGGCATCTAACACAGGCTGTCCGACAAATACCCCCTCTTTCTCACCTTTATCGAGGATAATCTCTTGGTTAAGAGGATCAAGGTCAGCATCCAATATCTGCGCAGCCAATACCTTGCCAGTTAAGTGGCTGGATGAACTCATGAGTTCGCGTAATTGTAAATTTTCCCGCTCCAAAGCCAATAACCGCTGCAATTTTGCCTGCAACAAAAGCTGCCGGGCACGCAGCCTGGCATTTTCCTCCATAACATCCTGCTGAGCTGAGAAACTGGTTTGCGCCCAACGAATAAATTTCATTGGTTTATCGACGATATACTGTACTGGCAAAATCAGCACAGTTAATTTGGAACGTACTACATCTAATGTGGTCATTTGATGATTTATAATCATCAAGCCCAAAGATAAAATGACCAGGATTGTGGCTCGTATCCCCAGTAAAGGTCTTCGTTTAAACAGTGGTTTAATGGCTGATACTCCTTATGACCTATAAGGCCTCTTAGACTAAAGGCTTACTCCCTGAATAAAAAATCATCGTTGAATACATGCATCATTTCTAACGCGCGTCCACCACCTCTGGCTACACAGGTCAGGGGATCGTCAGCAACAATCACAGGTAATCCAGTCTCTTCCATCAAAAGACGATCTAAATCTTTAAGCAACGCACCACCTCCCGTCAATACCATACCACGTTCTGCGATATCAGAAGAAAGCTCGGGTGGAATCTTTTCTAATGCATCTCTCACGGCAGCAACAATACCAGCCAAGGGCTCTTGCAGTGCTTCTAAAATTTCATTGCTATTCATTATAAAACTGCGTGGTACCCCTTCTGCCAGGTTACGCCCACGTACTTCAATTTCACGCACTTCATTGCTTGGGAAAGCGGCTCCAATATCCTGTTTGATACGTTCAGCTGTGGCCTCACCTATCAATGTGCCGTAATTACGACGCACATAATTGACAATCGCATCATCAAAACGATCCCCGCCAATGCGCACTGAAGCCGAGTAAACAATGCCATTCAGTGAAATAATGGCTACCTCTGTGGTGCCGCCACCAATATCTACCACCATAGAACCACTGGCTTCTTCTACTGGCAAGCCTGCTCCCATAGCTGCAGCACGCGGCTCTTCTATTAAAAACACCTCTCGCGCACCTGCGCCTAAAGCAGATTCTTTGATCGCACGGCGTTCTACCTGCGTTGAACCACAAGGCACTGAAACTAATACTCTAGGACTGGGTTTTAATATGCGGTTTTCATGCACTTTATGAATAAAATGCTGCAACATTTTTTCAGTGACAAAGAAATCAGCGATAACACCATCTTTTAAAGGACGGGTAGCTGTGATATTGGCTGGTGTACGTCCTAACATACGTTTGGCTTCGACCCCCACCGCAACCACATGGCTTTGACCGGAATGAGGATCCATACGCACCGCAACCACTGAAGGCTCGTTTAAAACTATACCTTTTTCCCTGACATATATCAGGGTATTGGCTGTCCCCAGATCAATAGAAAGGTCGTTAGAGAAAATACCGAAAAACTTTTTAAATAACATGAATATCCCATCCAGACGCGTTGAATGATTGTTTGATGATACTGCGCGGTATAAAAACGCAAGCAGATTTTTTTGCTTGCCTCAGATTTTTCTCCGGTTACCCGCAAGCCCTGAAAAGTCAAGCCGCTATTACTTTAACTGAAAACATTGGTTTCGTCGAGAAGCTCACGAATATTTTGCAGCAATTTTTCTTTCAGGGCAATTCCTCATTGTGTCAATAACTTAGATCTCTTAATGCCCCTCGCACTGATCGCTCTTGTCATTTGATTCAATCTTTCAAGGTTGATACACTATGCTCCCTTTAAAAAGGAGCATAAACCTTGTCTACCTCACATGCATCCAAAATTACTGAAATGGAAGTGAAAAAAGTAGCTCAGCTAGCACGTCTACGTATTGATGCTAAAGAAATCCATGAACATGCTTTGAGTCTTTCCAATATATTTGATCTGATTGCGCAGATTAACGCCCAAGATACCAGTGGTGTTACCCCCATGGCCTCGCCTTTTATGGAAGCGGCTTTGCAATTACGTGAAGACAAAGTCACTGAGACTAACCAGCGGGAAGTCTTACTTAAGCTGGCACCGTTAACGGAAAGTGGGTTGTATCTGGTGCCACAAGTGATCGAATGATTAAACATCTCCTTCTTCTCAATAACCTCTCCCCTTGTGGGAGAGGTCGACGCGCATAGCGCGGAGGGAGAGGGGTGGGCTTCGGTAGGCATTAACTTAATCTCTGCCTACCCAAGCTTCCCCCCTCTCCCTCCATGCTACGCCTGTCGACCTCTCCCACAAGGGGAGAGGTTCATTGAGAAGAAGATTAGTCGAACCTTTAACCCAACATTATGAAGGTCCACATGCCTCACAAAACCATCGTTGAAATCTCCCGTGATTTGGCAGCAAAAAAATATTCCAGCGTTGAATTGACACAGTCTTACCTAGATCGCATTGAAAAACTGGATAAAACACTCAATAGTTTTATTACCGTTACAGCAGAGCAGGCACTCACAGCTGCTAAAAATGCCGATCAACGCCGCGCCCAAGGTGAATCCTCCCCAGTATTGGGTATTCCCATCGCCAATAAAGATATCTTTTGCACTAAAGGGGTGCGTACCACCTGCGCTTCTAAAATGTTGGATAATTTTATATCTCCCTATGATGCCACTGTAATTGAGCGTCTTAATGCAGCCGGAGTGATTTCATTGGGGAAACTCAACATGGATGAGTTTGCGATGGGTTCATCCAATGAAACCAGCTTCTATGGCCCTGTTAGAAACCCTTGGGATCTATCGAGAGTGCCGGGAGGATCATCAGGTGGTTCAGCAGCAGCAGTCGCCGCTGGACTTGCTCCCGCTTCAACCGGAACTGATACCGGCGGTTCGGTGCGCCAACCAGCAACTTTATGCGGCATCACTGGGATTAAACCCACTTACGGCCGTGTATCGCGTTTTGGCATGATTGCTTTTGCCTCAAGCTTGGATCAAGCCGGTTTGATGACCATCACCGCCGAAGACAGCGCACTCTTGCTCAATGTTATTGCCGGCTATGATGATAAAGACTCCACCTGCATAAACTACCCAGTGCCCGATTACACTGCAGAATTAAACAATCCTTTAGCGGGACTGCGTATCGGTCTACCTAAAGAGTACTTTGGTAATGGCCTGGATGCCAATATGAGCCAATCCATTGATGCTGTGATTGCAGAATATAAAAAATTGGGGGTCACCTTTAAAGAAATCTCCCTACCCTCCACATCTTTATCAGTACCTGTGTACTATGTAGTTGCACCGGCTGAATGCTCATCCAATCTGGCGCGCTTTGACGGCGTACGCTATGGCTATCGTTGCCAGAATCCTAAAGATTTATCTGATCTTTATGAACAAACCCGTAGCGAAGGGTTTGGTGAAGAAGTGAAGCGACGCATCATGATTGGCACTTATGTGCTATCCAGCGGTTATTATGATGCTTACTATATTAAAGCCCAAAAAGTCCGCCAGCTTATCAGCCATGATTTTAATCAAGCCTTTAAAGAGGTAGATTTGATCCTTTCTCCGACTACGCCAACCCCAGCATTTAAGTTAGGCGAAAAGAATCATGACCCCGTGAGTATGTACCTTTCGGATATCTATACCATTGCCGCTAATTTGGCTGGCTTGCCTGGCATCGCTATCCCAGCTGGTTTTATCAATGGCCTGCCTATTGGAGTGCAATTATTGGGACCGCATTTTTCTGAAGCTAAGTTACTGAATGCCGCGCACCAATATCAGCAAAATACTGATTGGCATTTACAATCTCCTGAATTAACGAGCTAAACACGAGGCTTAAATCATGCAATGGGAATCCGTGATAGGACTTGAAGTCCATGTACAACTTTCAACCAAATCTAAGCTATTTTCCGGCGCCGCAACAAAATACGGTGCCGAGCCTAATACGCAAGCGTGTATTATTGACCTAGGCTTCCCCGGCGTATTGCCCACCCTTAACCGTGAAGCGGTACGTATGGCCGTTAAATTTGGTCTAAGCATCAATGCGGATATTACTCGACACTCCGTGTTCTCCCGAAAAAATTACTTTTATCCTGACCTGCCTAAAGGATATCAGATTAGCCAATTCGACTTACCCATTGTCGGTAAAGGACAATTAAAAATTATCCTAGAAGATGGCACAGAAAAATTAATCAATATTGCAAGGGCACATTTAGAAGAAGACGCGGGTAAATCATTGCACGAGGATCTGCAAGGTATGTCTGGGATCGATTTAAATCGCGCAGGCACACCCTTGTTGGAAATTGTCTCTGAACCTGAGCTACGATCAGCAAAAGAAGCCGTTGCTTATTTAAAAACATTACATGCGCTGGTGCGTTATTTAGACATCAGCGACGGCAATATGCAGGAAGGTTCTTTCCGCTGCGATGCGAATGTTTCCGTAAGACCTGTGGGACAAAGCAAATTTGGCATCCGACGAGAAATAAAAAATGTCAATTCTTTCCGCTTTGTTGAACGCGCTATCAATTATGAAATCCAACGCCAGATAGAAATTCTAGAAAGTGGTGGTCAAATTGAACAACAAACCATGTTATATGACGCTGATAAAAACGAAACTCGTCCTATGCGCAGCAAAGAAGAGGCTAATGACTATCGTTATTTCCCAGACCCCGATTTACTGCCATTAGTACTAGAGGAACAACTGATTGAATCGGTGCGCAGTACTTTGCCAGAACTCCCTTGGGAAAAAAACCAACGCTTTATCTCAGAATATGGCTTGAGTAAATATGATGCCAATATATTAGCCAGTCAGCGTGAATTAGCCAGCTATTTTGAAACGGCTGTCAAATCAGCACCTAAAGGCTCTGCCAAGTTAGTAGCTAACTGGATTATTGGCGATTTAATGGGAGCTTTGAATAAGGCGGGGTTGGACATTATCTCATGCCCCATGACTCCAGAACAGCTAAGCGGAATAGTCACACGTATTGCTGATAACACGATTTCTGGCAAAATTGCTAAGTCGGTATTTGAAGCAGTTTGGAATGGTGAGGGGGATGCCGATCAGATTATTAAAAGCAAAGGATTGGAACAAATCACTGACACAAGTGCTATTGAAAAAGCCATAGAAGATATTCTCGCTGCTAATCCCGAACAGGTCTCCCAATATCGCGCTGGAAAAGAAGCCGTGTTTGGTTTTTTTGTTGGTCAGGTGATGAAGGCTACTAAAGGCAAAGCTAATCCCGGACAAGTGAATGAGCTATTAAAGAAAAAATTGCAGTCCTAAAACAGCCTTAACCTTATTCCTTCTCCCCTTGTGGTAGAAGGTGCCCGCAAGGGCGGATGAGGGGTAAGCCTTGCAGCAGCATTTACTACATAAAGCCCATTTTCTTTTTCCCTTGTGAGAGAAGGTGTCTGATAGGGCCGATGGAGGGTTGGTTTAAGTAGCCCAAGCTACTGCAAGGCTCACCCCTCATCCACCCTGCGGGCACCTTCTACCACAAGGGGAGAAGGAAAAAAGTCAAGGGTATAATAGGAAAATGATAAAGGAAAAATCACAACTCTGGGCCCTAGCCTCAAAAAAATTAGGGGAAATTTCATCAAAATTGCCATTTTCGCCCAATCATTACACCTGGATGACTATACCCATAGCCCTTATTGGCATGGGAATGATGATTTACGGTTGGGTCTGGTGCAGTACCCTATTATTTCTCATTGCGGGCGTATGCGACCTAATTGATGGCGCACTTGCCCGACATTTAAATTGTGCTTCAAGTAAAGGTGCATTCTTAGACGGCAGTTTAGACCGCTTTATCGATTCTATTATATTGTTCAGCTATTTCTGGCTGCCCCTTGAGCTCCCCTGGTTACTCTTAGGCCAATGGATTTATATCGCCCTATTTTTTGCAATTATGCCTTCTTTTATTGTCGCCTATGCCAACCACCGTCAGGCTGTCGTTGACCCAGAAGAAAAAATTATCTGGCGTATTTTAAATCGTGGCGAAATGTTTTTTTTCATGCTGTTAATTCCTATTCTCAGCTTATATAACACCCACTGGGCAAGCGCCTTATTTATTGTTTTTATTGGACTTTCTATCCTTACCACCTTGCAGGTTTTGTTCCGAACACTACACTTGGCTGAAAAATAAATTCCATAATTCTTATTGCCTCAATTGCTGTTGCGGTCTATAATTTACAGACCGTCTGAGTTTGTAACAATCAGCTTTACCATTAACCTCATGCGAGTCCCAGAAGGACACTCCCATCTGCCTGAGGATTATGGTTAAGCCAATGAATAACAAATTTACTTAGGTATGAAGTTGCTAAAAATACCTTAAAACATGGATGTGAGACGGGAACTATATTTCAATCGATTATAACAAGGAGGTTATATCATGACACTCATTTCTATTCGCTTGCCCGAAAAAATCCTAAATGAAGCCGACTTGCATGCAAAATCTATGCGGGTGCATCGCGCCGAATACATCTGCAGAGCTATTGAATATTGGAATCAGCAAACTCATAGCCACCATAACCATGCCAAACGGCACCTCTTGAGAACCCACTTGCGTTTCAAAGAAGATAAACCACCAACACCTACTGAGCGTAGTTTACTTGATATAGATTTAAAATCTTGAGTTAATTCTTTTCTCTTTTTGACAGCAAAGCTCCTCATTGCTAGGGCCTGTCAATAATTAGCCTCCCCACTGCGTCGTCCCGCGGACAAGCCGCGGGACGACGTAGTAGAGTGCGTGTGGCGACAGCCGCTGGGGCGAAATATGAAAATATGTGTCATTTAAAAATCCGGCGACAACAACTAATTAGCCAACACGCGGATATTTAGTCGCAACATACTGGTCAATCAGCTGTATAAATTCACTAGCGATATTAGACCCGCGTAGGGTTACAGTTTTAATGCCATCAATAAAAACTGGCGCTGCCGGTTCCTCACCACTTCCAGGAAGACTAATACCGATGTTCGCATGCTTACTTTCACCGGGACCATTCACAATGCAACCCATCACCGCTAAAGTCATAGTCTCCACACCCAAATACTGCTCCCGCCATTTTGGCATTTGTTCGCGCACATAGGTTTGTATTCTCTCAGCCAGCTCACGGAAAAACTGGCTAGTGGTGCGTCCACACCCAGGACAGGCAGTCACCATAGGCGTAAATGCCCGCAATCCCATCGTTTGTAAAATCTGTTGCGATACAATCACTTCATTCACGCGTTCTGCACCTGGCTCAGGGGTTAATGACGTGCGAATGGTATCCCCAATCCCTTGTTGTAATAAAACGCCAATAGCAATACTCGAAGCGACAATGCCTTTAGATCCCATGCCTGCTTCGGTAAGCCCTAAGTGCAATGCATAATCACAGCGTTTTGCCAACTCACGGTAAACGGCAATCAGCGCCTGCACATCGCTAACTTTACAGGAAAGCACAATTTTATCACGCCCTAACCCTAGCTTTTCAGCCAATTCAGCACTCTGCAACGCTGATAATATTAATGCTTCCTCTGTCACTGATGCTGCGCTTTTCGGCTCTGGCAAGCGTGCATTTTGATTCATAAGTCCAGTTGCCAACTCCTTATCCAAACTGCCCCAATTGACGCCTATACGCACCGGTTTATCATATCTCAGCGCCATTTCTATCATGGTCGCAAATTGTTTGTCTTTTTTATTAGCAAAACCTACATTACCCGGATTAATACGGTACTTGTCTAAAGCTTCAGCGCACTCAGGATATTGGGTCAGTAAGGTATGGCCATTGTAATGAAAATCTCCAACCAGTGGCGTGTTGCAGCCAATAGCACGTAATCGATCTCGGATTCGCGCGACTTGTTTCGCTGCAGCTTCATTGTTGACTGTGATGCGTACAATTTCCGAGCCGGCATGAGCCAGTGCGGCAATTTGCTTGACGGTTGTAGTTACATCAGCGGTGTCAGTATCTGTCATGGATTGCACGACGATGGGTGAATCACCACCCATGATAATTGAACCGATTTTAACAGCTACGCTGCGTCGCTTAAGTATATCGGCCATTCTTTAAGCACCTGTAAAAAATTTATTGATTATTCAGTCTTCAAACCATCCAATTTAGCTTCATAATGATAATAATCTAGATGTTTATATAATTCTTCACGACTTTGCATATTTTTCAAAAGACTCTCTTGCGTACCTGCTTCACGCAACGTTTTATATACATTCTCTGCGGCCTTACTCATAGCGCGAAACGCTGATAATGGATATAACGCCATACTTACTCCAGCCGCACGCAACTCCTCTAATGTAAATAGAGGGGTCTTACCAAATTCGGTGATATTAGCCAAAATAGGCGCTTTGATTTTGTGTACAAATTCTCGATACTGGTCTAAGTCGGTAACTGCTTCAGCAAAAATCATATCCGCTCCAGCTTCTATATAACGATGCCCTCTTTCTATTGCAGCACTCAGCCCTTCCTTCTGTATAGCGTCAGTGCGCGCCATAATAACAAAATCCTCATCCACTTTAGCATCAACCGCCGCCTTGATTCGATCTACCATTTCTTCAACCGGGATCACATGCTTACCTGGCCTGTGTCCGCAGCGTTTGACTCCAGGTTGATCTTCAATGTGTACAGCAGCTACACCTGCCCCCTCCATAAGACGTATCGTTCTTGCGATATTAAATTCTGACCCCCAACCCGTATCGATATCAACCAATAAAGGCACCTCCGTAACCCCGGTAATACGCCGCGCATCTTCCAAAACATTATCTAAAGTCGTAATGGCGAGATCAGGCAGACCATAAGAGGCAGCAGCAACGCCTCCCCCTGACAAATAAAGCGCCCTATAACCCGCGTGCGTCGCCATCAAGGCACAATACGCATTGATAGCGCCCACGATTTGCAGGGGTTTTTCCTTATTGACTGCAATTTTAAAACGTTTACCTGGTGATTGTTCTTTCATAGTCATTACATCCTAGTTGTATACTCAATACTTTGAGTAGGTTGATATAAGTTGCATTATTTCCGCAACTCTTTGCGCAATACTTTGCCCACATTAGATTTCGGTAACTCACTGACAAACTCTATATCTTTGGGAATTTTATACCCTGTCAATTTTTCACGGCAAAAAGCGATAATTTGTTCTGCTGTAAGCAGTGGATCTTTTTTTACTACAAATGCTTTTACCGCTTCTCCAGTTAAATCATTGGCAATACCGATGACCGCGGTTTCTAAAATGCCAGGATGGCTAGTTAATACATCTTCAATTTCATTAGGATAAACATTAAATCCAGATACCAAAATCATATCTTTTTTACGGTCTACAAGATATAAAAAACCTTGTTCATCGAATTTAGCAATATCCCCGCTTTTCAACCAGCCATCTTCTGTAAATACCTTACTGGTTTCAGCTGCGTTGTTCCAATAGCCTTGCATGACCTGCGGCCCTTTAATGCACAACTCACCTGCCTGACCGACAGGTAAATCATAGCCATTATCATCCTTTATGACTACATCAGTTGAGGGTACAGGCACCCCAATGCTACCCGTAAAATGTGAAATATTGACTGGATTGATCGTGACAATTGGGCTGGCTTCAGTCAAACCATACCCTTCCAAAATTTGCACCCCAGTTAATTTATGCCACTCCACAGCAACAGATTTTAACACTGGCGCGCCGCCGGTAATGACTAATTTTAAACTATTAAATGACAATTTTCTAAATTCTGCGCGATGCATTAAAGCATTAAAAAGTGTATTAATACCTACCATGACCTCATAACGAGTCCGAGCTAATTCCTTAATAAACGCCTTCAGATCACGAGGATTCGTAATTAGGCTCGCTTTACAGCCTAATCTTAAGAAACTTAAGGCACAAACGGTCAATGAAAATATATGATACAGCGGCAATGGCACTATAACCGTATCCTTCCCCTTATTAATGATGCTGCCCGCATTAACGAAGGTTATGGCCTGCATGACATTAGCCAACATATTGCCGTGGGTTAAAATTGCAGCTTTAGGAACTCCGGTTGTTCCTCCGGTATATTGCAAATAGGCAATATTTTGATGGTTAAGGATTACTTTATGAAAAATATGACCTTTACCTATGGCCATCACTTGTTTAAAACGAATGCAGTGCTCCAATTGATATGACGGAACTAATTTTTTTATATGCCTAACGAAAAAATTAACCAAATGTGATTTAAATCCCCCCAACAAATCCCCTATCCCGGTAACAATAACGTGTTTTAAGGGTGTTTGTGGCAGAGCCTTTTGAACCGTATGGGCAAAATTTTCCATCACGATAATCGTTGTAGCTCCTGAATCCGCCAACTGATGTGACAGTTCAAGCGCGGTATACAAGGGATTGACATTCACGACTATCATACCTGCGCGTAATATACCGAACATAGCTACGTAATATTGCATCACATTAGGTAACATAATCGCCACCCTGTCCCCCAAACACAGCTGCAATTCATGTTGAAGATAAGCGGCAAAGTGTTGTGATAATAAGTCCAACTCAGCAAAGCTAAGTTGTGAACCCAAATTACTTAATGCAGGCGCATCCTTAAATTCAGCACAGGATTTTTCAAATAAATCGGCCAAAGAACTATAGGCCTTTATATCTACTTCCGCCGCTATATCTTGCGGATATTGTTTCAACCAGATTTTTTCAGACATAAAGTTCCCGCTTGTGTTTAGCCAATTGATTAAGGCAGAATACCGAACTCAAATGCTGGCAACTACTCACCCCTTTTAAAAAAGGAGACCAGCAGTTACCTTAATAGTTCTATTATCTTGATTTTAAAGTAAAAGTAAAGTCACTCTTTAGAAGGTCAGTCACTTATGCAATCTTCAAGTTCCGCTGCAAGATCGAATATGGCGTTTGAACTCAAAGGCAGCTTGTTTACACTCACCGTACTGCATTTACTCAGCGTAGACTTAAATGTCTTTATTGCCCAATTACGCAAACACGCGCAAAAAACTCCAAATTTGTTTAAGAACATGCCATTAGTTATTGATTTACAAAGAGTAAATCAATGCGCAGATAATATAGATTTTGTCAACATGCAACATCAACTACGCCAGCATGGTTTAATTCCAGTCGGCATACGACACGGCAACGAAAGTCAAAATCATGCTGCACAAGCAGCAGGCCTAGCTTTGCTTTCCAGTCAATCCACGAGCGGCAACAACCTCAAAGCAAAGACCAAAATTTCTCAGGATAAACCTACAACCGACACTGCACCCCATACCCTGCTCATCACTAAACCCGTGCGTTCTGGACAGCAGGTTTATGCGCGCAATGCAAATTTGGTGGTGCTTTCCACCGTAAGTCATGGGGCAGAATTATTGGCCGATGGCTATATCCATGTGTATGGAAATCTCCAAGGCCGCGCATTGGCTGGCATAACAGGCGATAAAACTGCCCGCATTCTTTGCCTGCGGCTAGAAGCCGAGCTAGTTTCTATTGCTGGGTATTATAAACTGCGCGATGATATACCCAATATTGAAATGCCAGTTACGCAAATTTATTTACAAGGTGAGCAAATTCACATAGACGGTATTGCTGGCAAAATTTAAACAGCTCTCCCTTTTCAATTTTAAAAATCCAGAGTAGAATTGCGCAAAAAACGTAATAGCTCATTCTAAAAAAGGCTGAGTGATTACTCAAAATATTTATTCTGGACGTTTTTTTGTTTACTCAAAGGAAAATTCACTTGGCTAAAATTATTGTTGTCACCTCGGGCAAAGGCGGTGTTGGTAAAACAACTACCAGCGCAGCTTTTGGCACTGGCCTCGCTTTACGCGGATTTAAAACCGTCATTATCGATTTTGATGTGGGTCTGCGAAACCTAGATTTAATTATGGGTTGTGAACGTCGCGTGGTTTATGATTTTGTTAATGTGATTAATGGCGAAGCTAAACTTAACCAAGCTTTAATCAAAGATAAGCATACAGAAAATCTCTATATTCTACCTGCCTCGCAAACCCGCGATAAAGATGCGCTTAAACCGGAAGGGGTACAAGAAATTCTAGAAACACTTAAACAGGAATACGATTATATTGTCTGTGATTCTCCCGCTGGCATAGAGCGTGGTGCGCATATGGCGATGTATCATGCCGATAGCGCCATCATTGTCACTAATCCAGAAGTGTCCTCAGTACGTGATTCAGATCGCATTTTAGGGTTACTATCTAGCAAAACCAAACGTGCGGAAGAAGGTTTAGAACCTCCGAAAGAACATCTTTTAATTACCCGCTACTCACCACAGCGTGTAGAAAATGGTGACATGATTAGCGTTGAAACTGTACAAGAAATATTATCAGTGCCTTTATTAGGGGTTATACCAGAATCGCAAGCTGTTTTACGCGCTTCTAACTCCGGCATCCCGGTAATCATGGATAAACAAAGTGACGCCGGACGCGCCTATGAAGATGCTGTAAGCCGATTTTTAGGCGAAGAGGTACCACATCGTTTCCTCAAAATCGAAAAAAAGGGATTTTTACGCCGCCTTTTTGGCAGCAAATCGACGACGGAGACTAGCCCGGCATGAGCTTAATAGATTATCTGAAAACCAGACTTAACCGCCCCAATACAGCGCAAATTGCTAAAGAACGCTTACAGATTATCGTAGCCCATGAGCGCATACAGCGAAAAAATGGCGTGGTCGACCTACAGCAATTACAGCAAAAACTGATTACTGTGATTGCCGAGTATTTGCATATTGATAAAAATCAGGTTAACGTTGAGTTGCAAAGGGATGCTAACCGTTCAGTGTTAGAGCTCAATGTGACATTGCCGGATCAGTCCTAAGCCCTTGGCTGTCATCCTTCGCTACGCCTAGGATGACAGCCAATACCAAGATTAAAACCTTCTCCATGAACAACACTTCACCATCCTTTACAAAATTCGTAGCCATCCTTCGCTCACCTTGGTTCCTACTATTAGTCATCGCTTTTTGTACTATCAGCTACTTTTACATCGACAAACACCTAGCAATATCCGTCAGGTATTCAATCAGCACTCACACCTTTGTCATTGCTGATAAACTGGCTAAATTTGGCAAAGGCAATATCTATTTTATTACACTACCCTTATTGTTTTTACTCTTTAAATTTATCATGAAAAATCCAGAATATGCTAAAAAATGCATGTTCTTAATTACAGCTATTGCTATACCCAGTCTACTATCCATTGTCATAAAAATTATTTTAGGTAGAGCCCGCCCCAAATTATTATTCGATGATAATTTATATGGTTTTAACTTATTTCATATGAAAGCGGCTTACCTGTCCTTTCCTTCAGGTCATAGTATCTTTATTACTGCGCTGATGATGGGATTAGCATTTTTATTCACCCGTTATTGGGTAGTATTTGCGAGTATTTTTTTACTAATCAGCTTTAGTCGCGTAGTGGTCAGCGCACATTACTTAAGCGATGTGATTGGCGGCATGTACATATCAATTTTAGTTGTATCCTGGTTATATGATAAATTTTTTCTATCCCCATTGCAGGCAGTACCCAGCGAACTTCCGCACCAAAATAACTCCGGTGTCTAGTATTAAATATTGTCCTTTTAAACCTAGTAAGGTTCCCTCGACAACAGGATTTTTATCTAAGTCAAAAGTAGTTATTTTTTTAGGATATTCCAGTATAGGATAGTGAATGCGTGTAGCTTCTTCCGATGACACAAACTGGATATCATCTGAAAAACGCTCTAAAATCGGACTAAGCTTAGATTTTGCCAAAGTCAATAGTTCTTCACGTTTGCTAGTCAAGTTTTGTATACTGTTTTCAGATTTCAACATAGCACGCCAATTCGTTTTATCGGCAACATATTGTTTGATCGCAACCTCCACCAAACCTGACTGATAACGATTCTGTACTCGCGCAATCACCAAACCTTGGCTCGCACCCTGATCGATCCATCGAGAAGGTATGTGCGAATTACGGGTAATACCCACTTTTATGCCTGAAGAATTTGCTAGATAGACCGCATGCTCTTTTCCACAATGCGCATGCGCCCAATCATCGTTATTACACACACCTTCATAAAAACGGCATTTCTCAGGATGTATATTACAAAGATTACATTCATTTAAACGCTTAAAACAAGGAAAGCAAAAACCTTGCTGAAAGCTTTTGCTAATTTTTCTATCACATTGAATACAACGTATTTCACCGGTAAATCGGAAACGTATTTTTTCCCCCAATAAAGAATTAGCTAAAATTTTTTCTTCACCCAAGTGGAAATGATAAGTAACTGGGTTAGTTAATTCCACAGACATTTTTGTAATCTTGCCAGTTAAAAAACTCATGGTGTGAATCTCAGTGTATGCTTTTATTCATCACAAAAAAAGATTGCCATTACTGCTGCCATGCGCAACAATGTTATATTATCTACTTTTGAAGGGAGTCATCCGTGAATCTAACTTATAAAAATAAATATCTAGCAGTTGGCGCTTACGTTAGTATAGTGATGCTACTATGTAGCTGTAGTTTTTCACATAAAGCACAAGGAGAAGAACCTGACCAGTTAACCTTATTCTGTGAAAACCTCAAGCAAGATATTATCTTAAATGATGGCCTAAGCAGCATGAATCCTAACGGACCCTCTCCGACTGACGCGGCTTCTTATTACAAACAATATGACCAGCATAACTGTGATGATGTGATTGCTGGTAAGAAGAAAGCTGTTAAAGTTACGAGCTAAAACAAGTTCTATCAAACTATTAAAGTTAGGATATATTTTCATACCGATTGCCAACCACCAAATATACCAAATATACGGGTTGACAAACCTTCTAACTCCCCTTAAATTGTCAGCCTCGCCGAGATGGTGGAATTGGTAGACACGCAAGTTTCAGGTACTTGTGGGGGAAACCCTGTGGAGGTTCGAGTCCTCTTCTCGGCACCAATTTAAGATACTGTCCTGCCCGCTTCATCAGGCAGCAGAAAAAATCTTTCCTTGTAATACCTTAATTCTGCAATCGAATCATAAATATCCCCCAAAGCTAAGTGGCGAGATTCCTTCTTTACCCCCTGCAAAATCTGCGGAAACCAATGCTGCGCTAAAATTTTAATCGAACTGACATCCAAGTTACGATAATGGAAATATTGCTCTAATTTAGGCATCCATCGATATAAAAAACGACGATCCTGACAGATGCTACTGCCACACATAGGAGATTTTCCCGGAGGTACATGATGCATCAAAAACTCAATCGTCTCAGCCTGAGCCTGCTCTACAGTCACATGACTGGCTTTAATCTTTGCAACAAGACCAGATTTGGTATGCTGATTCGTATTCCATTCGTCCATAGTCTCTAAAACTGAATCCGGCTGATGAATAACAAAATTAGGGCCTTCAGCTACAGTATTTAATTGAGAATCAGTGACTACCGTTGCAATTTCAATAATATGATCGCGGTCTGGGTTTAATCCTGTCATTTCAAGATCTATCCAGATTAAATGATCGCGTCTTGGATTCATGTTTTGACTTTCCTCAGTGGTTGGAGTTAAATTGTATCCTTAGTTAATTAAAAAACCTAATATCTTATTCAATAACTGGGGTGTTCGGAAGACTATGGATGATCCACCTTTAGCCTCCACCCTGACTGGGCAGGCCACTGAAATTGACAACCCTGATGATATTTTAGCCACCGTCACTCAAGATGCGTTAACCTGGATAGGCAGTCAATCTTATTTTGAACTCCCAGATAAAATTCAAAAAAAATTAGCCACTGACTATTTAGCCCATTATTTTTCGCCCTGGAAAGACACACATCTCCTCAATACCCCTGATGAAATAAAAGAGCAAACACAAAATACGATAGATAAATTACTAAAATCGCCAGGCTTTGCTGCAAACGGGCGCCTCCATAGCAAAACCTGGGTAGAGAAAATTGCCGCTAATGCCGATTTAAGCACTTTTCCTAACCTTTCTAAAAAAGCTATTACTATTCATGATGCGGATGTACGCCTCTTACCAACCCTTGAACCCACTTTTACTGAGTGGCTATCTAAAAATAATGGTTATCCATTTGATAACCTGCAGAATTCTTTGATTGCGGCAAATACCCCTATAGCTGTATTGCATGTATCGCGTGATGGCGCATGGTACCTCATCTTCAGCGGCGCTTGCTCCGGCTGGATCAAAAGCCAAGACATTGCCTTTGTCAATCGAAGTTATATTAAAACTTGGGAGACTCATGAATACTTCGCTCCCAGCAAAAGTTACCTGGCTGCATTCGTCCACACTGACCTACCCCCACTCAATGCACGTATTGGTAACTTATATCCTATACAGCACCGACTTGTTAAAAGCTATGATATCCCAATTGCCGTCAGTAATAGTAATCACCGAGCCGTCACCAAACTTTTGCACGTAGAAAAACAACAGCTTAATCTTTTTCCCTTGAAACTTACGCTCCATAATATAGCGCTAGTAGCCAATGAATTACTTGGCAACCCTTATGGCTGGGGAGGTATTTATGGTTTCCGTGATTGCTCATCTACCCTGATGGATTTAATGGCGCCTTTTGGTATCTGGTTACCCAGAAATTCAGGAGAACAGTGCCGGATTGGACAGGTAATCAATTTAGCTGATATGGCTGATGCTGAAAAAGAGAGCTATATCATTCACAACGCCATTCCTTTTTTGACCTTAATTCATCTTCCAGGCCATATCGCTTTATATATTGGCGCAGAGAATAATCAAGCCTACTTATTACATGCTGTCTGGCATTTTGGGGGGACGGTAATTACTCCCCTTAATCTTAAGAAGAAAACCAGCGCTAGCTTGCTTACCCAGGTGGATAGTATGACGAATTTAGTCGATAGGGATAAATTGAATTATAAAAAAAAGGTAACTATTCGCCCTTAAAAAAATAATATGAAGCATTATGCGCACACTAGTGTCCGGTAAAACTCTATATCCCCTCTCCCACAAGGGGCGAGGGGGTACAGAGTTTTACCGGACACTAGTGGCGCGCGGGAATGGCAGTATTTTTTATAGGGTGAATAGTTACGAAAAAACCTAGTTAAAACTAGATATTAATTAAAGATTCGCCTAATATTACGGCTTGGAGTTTGAGTTTTCTCTACACTAAGCATGCAGAGTAAAATCCAGGCGATACCTGGACTCTCAGGTATCTTTAAAAGGTTCACAAAAACCAAGAGGGAAGTGACCGATGATTATTGTTGGAATAATTTTTATCATTATCGCCTATTTAGTTGGTTCTTTATCAAGCGCCATATTAGTATGCAAGGCAATGAGTTTACCTGACCCCCGAACTGAAGGCTCTGGTAATGCCGGCGCGACGAATGTGCTACGCATTGCTGGCAAATTGCCTGCAATACTGACACTGGTTGGAGACCTACTTAAAGGTTTTCTGCCCGTATTAATCGCTTACCTTTTAGGGGCATGGGGTTTTATGCTGGCTTTAGTTGCGCTGGCTGCAGTGGTAGGACACATCTTCCCGCTATTCTTCAAATTCCAGGGCGGTAAAGGCGTTGCAACGCTGTTTGGCGGAATGTTAGTACTCTCCTTTCCAATTGCCCTCATTTCACTCATCGTATGGATCGTAGTCGTTGCCATTTCTCGCTATATTTCCCTTGCCTCTCTGGTTGCTGTGGTATTAGGCACTCTTTTGGTGCTCTTTTTCCACACAGTTTATTTTCTGCCAATATTAATTGCAGCTATATTGATAATCTGGCGACATATGGAAAATATTCAACGCTTGAAGGCTGGAACAGAGAATAAGTTTAATTGGTAAATGATGATCTAGGGTACACACATCCATAAGCTTCTAAGCTAAGGATTAGCACTGTAGCTCCCTCTCCCGCGAATAGGTTCAGAGTTCTTTCAAACTCTTTTCGCGGGAGAGGGGGCTACAGCGCTAATCCTTAGCTTAGAAGCGCGCATGAAAGATGTGTGCATACCATAGAGGTGATACAAGAGAAGATATAATGCGGCAAAAATACTTATGGCAAGCTATCCAATTCCTTCTTCGCCTGAGGTAAGAGGTGACTTCGATTCAACCCTAGACTAATCGCCAAAGAACCTGCCACATAAATCGATGAATAGGTACCAATGATAATACCTATAATCAATGCCAGAGAAAATCCATGCAATGTTGCCCCACCAAAAATGAACAGCGCAACCACCACCAATAAAGTTAACCCTGAAGTCATGATAGTACGAGATAAAGTCTGATTAATGGATAAATTCATAACCTCTGTGGGCGTGCCTTTACGCACACGTCGGAAATTCTCACGTACCCGGTCATACACCACAATCGTGTCATTCAGCGAATAACCAATTATCGTCAATACCGCCGCTAAAGAAATTAAATCAAACTGCAAATGGAAAAAAGAAAAAATTCCTAAAATCAAAATTGGGTCATGTATCAATGCAACTGCGGCACTAATAGCAAAGCGCATCTCAAAACGAAAGGCAATATAGGCCATCGTTGCCAACAATGACACCAGAATCGCCAACAGTCCATTCGTCACGAGGCTTCTACCCACCTGAGGTCCAATATATTCAATTTGCTGTACTTTGGCTCCCGGTAATGCTGCCGTTAATTTATCTCGCAGCGCCTGTTCTGTAAATTCTTTGTGCGGCGGAATACGAATCAATACATCACGCGACGTTCCATAAGATTGCACTTGCGCTTGGTCAAAACCAGCCTTAACTAAATTCTGGCGAATCGCATTAAAATCAGCAGCCTGTGGATATTGTAATTCAATCTGAGTACCGCCAGTAAAATCCAGGCCAAAATTGAGGTGGTTCGCCGCCAGAGAAACAATAGAAGCTATGAATAGTATCGCAGAAAACAACGCCGCCCATTTGCGTTGTCCCATAAAATCAATTTTGGTATTGGCTTTAAAAAATTCCATTGCATTTTCTCAGATAGTTTTATCTTAAGCTTTTAACAGCTTCCGGTTTATTCACATTAATTCCTATAGAAAGGCTCTTAACTGAGCGCCCCCCATAAATCCAATTGATAATCGCACGCGTGAAGAAAATCGCTGTCACCATAGAAGTAAGCACGCCAATTGTCAGAGTAATAGCAAATGATTTCACCACACCGCTGCCTAAAGCAAACAGAATCATCGTGACAATTAATGTTGTCACGTTCGCATCGACGATGGTAATAAATGCCCGATCATAGCCTGTATGAATGCTGGCTTGTGGACTCACTCCATTGCGCAATTCTTCGCGGATACGTTCAAAGATTAAAACGTTAGCGTCTACCGAAATGCCCACCGTTAACACAATACCGGCAATACCTGGCAAAGTCAGTGTTGCTCCAAGCAAAGATAATAAAGCAATAATAAACACAATATTCAACAACAAGGCTAAATCCGCTACCAAACCAAATATGCGGTAATAAAGTGCCATAAAAATAATAACCGCTGCAGCACCCACTAGAACCGATATAACTCCTTTGCGAATATTTTCTGCGCCCAGGCTAGGACCCACTGTACGCTCTTGAACAATAGCCACTGATGCGACTAAAGCCCCAGAACGCAGCAATAATGCAAGGTTCTGTGCATATTGAATATCCGTTAAATTAGTAATTTCAAAACTATTACCCAGAGCTGATTGGATAGTCGCAATATTGATAACCTGTTCAGTCTGTTTCTGCGTCACTACAGGTTGGCCGTTCACCATTGTCGTTTGCGGTACAGTTTCCACGTAAACAACCGCCAAGGGTTTATGGATATTTTCTTGAGTGACCTTAGTAAATAAACTTTCACCTCCACCACCCAAACGTATAGAAACTGCAGGCCGTCCATTCTCACCCATCATTGCTGTCGCATAAGTAATCGCACTGCCTGGAAGCACCACTTGATTTTTTAATAAGACGGGTTGGTCTTGGAATTTATATAAGCGGCTTCCTAAAGGTACTGAACCGGCTATGGCGCTTTGCAGATCATTTTCAGTATCTACTAGCTGAAAGCGTATGGTGGCAGTTTTACCCACGATATCTTTTGCACGTGTGGTATCTTGAATGCCAGGCAAATCTACGCTAATTTGATTAGCTCCCTGCCGCTGTACGACTGCCTCACTTACACCTAATTCGTTGACACGTTTAGACAAAATGTCCATATTTTGGTCAACCGCATAATTAATAATACTCACCTGGGCAGCAGGAGTTAAGGTAGCAATAATAATCGCTTGTTCACCTTCACCCGAAGCAGTAAAGATATAATCAGTATAACGGCTGGTTAACAGGCTTAAAGCTTTATCACGGGTATCACTGTCACGAAATAAAATCACCGGCTTACCCGCTTGACGTGAGACACCGGCATAGCGGATATTCTTTTCACGCAACTCAGTGCCCATATTGTTGGCATCGGCTTCCTGACGGGTTTTAATTAAATCATTGGTGTCTACATCTAGCAAAAAGTTAACACCACCGCGTAAATCCAAGCCTAATTTCATGGGGTGACCACCCAAAGCTACAAGCCAACCAGGGGTGCGTGATGCCAAATTTAAGGCAACAATATAGTTTTCATCCAAGGCTTCTTTCAAAACATCGCGGGCTTTAAATTGGGTATCAGTAGAATTAAAGCGTATCGTCAGATTATTCGCACTCTGCTGCATAGAGATATAAGGGATATTCTGCGCAGCCAGAATATGCTTAACCTGATCCGAAATGCCTGCTTCAATCGTAGCTGTATTTTTAGGCGATATCTGCACCGCCATATCATACCCAAACATATTGGGCGCAGCATAAATCAAGCCTAATACAATCAAAACGATTAATAGCAGGTTTTTCCACAAGGGGTATCGGTTAAGCATATAACGTCCAATTAAACTGATTCATAACTGTTCACCACAGGACTAAAACGGCCATATTTTCCCAATCTCACCCCTAAAAATTTAGGAAAAATGCTCACATACTCTGTGTATGCTGCACTTTTTCCTAAATTTTTAGGGATGATCTTGGAAAAATCTGACCGTTTGCGCTACTTACAGCAATGTGCTGAATAGTTACACTGATTTTAAAGTACCTTTAGGCAGTACCGCCGCGATTGCACCTTTCTGAAATGTCACTTGCACATCTTTAGCTACTTGTAAAATAAGGAAATTGTCATTAATTTCGATAATTTTTCCGGCCAAGCCGCCAGTAGTCACCACTTCATCATCTTTACCCAAACCGTCAATCAATTTACGATGTTCTTTCGCACGTTTGGCTTGCGGACGGATCAATAAAAAATAGAACACTAAAATGAAGATGACTAAAGTAGGTAATAGTGATAATAAACTTCCCTGAGTGCTATGCGCAGGAGTTGCTGTAGTAGTAGCAGTCGTAGTCGTTGCTTGAGCTAAAGCATCAGAAATGCCGAATAAATTTAGGATATTCATTAATACTCCTCAAAAAAATAATAAAGGACAGTTATGGAAAAAGATTGCCGCCTGTCGCTTGAAAGTGCGCCACAAAGTCGCCTAATTTACCCTGTTCTATCGCCGTACGCAAACCCAACATTAATTGCTGATAATAATGCAGATTGTGCAATGTATTCAGCCGCATGCCTAACATTTCGTGACAGCGGTCAAGATGATGCAAATACGCCCTTGAAAAATGCTGACAGGTATAGCAATCACAGAAACGATCCAGTGCTCTGATATCATCCTTATAAGTACTATTGCGAATACGTATAATGCCTTCGGAAGTGAATAAATGGCCATTACGGGCATTGCGCGTAGGCATCACACAATCAAACATATCAATACCTTGACACACACCCGCCACCAAGTCCTCCGGCGTTCCCACACCCATTAAGTAGCGCGGTTTATGCTGGGGCAATTGTGGCGCCAAATGCTTTAATACCCGTAGCATCTCTTCTTTCGGCTCTCCTACAGATAAACCTCCTAAAGCATAACCATCAAAATCAAGATTCACCAAACCCGCTAATGACCGTTCGCGCAAGTCCAAATACATACCGCCTTGTACAATACCAAATAATGCGGATGGATTATCAGCGTGCGCTATTTTGCTGCGCTCTGCCCAGCGTAAGGATAATTCCATCGATAAGGCAGAAGTCGCCTCACTGCTAGGAAAAGGCGTACATTCATCGAACACCATGACAATATCTGAGCCTAAAGCGCGCTGCACTTCCATAGAGCGCTCGGGCGTTAGAAAAATTTCAGCCCCATCTTTAGGAGAACGGAATCGCACACCTTCCTCGGTGATTTTGCGAATTTTTGCCAAAGAGAACACCTGAAATCCACCGGAATCGGTGAGTATAGGCTTAGGCCAATTGACAAATTGATGCAACCCGCCATGCGCTTGAATAATTTCAGTACCAGGCCGTAACATCAAATGGAAGGTATTACCCAAAATAATTTGCGCACCGCTTTGCGCAACTTCGTCCATAGTGACGGTTTTAACAGCACCATAAGTGCCTACCGTCATAAAAGCTGGAGTGTCAACCACACCCCGCGTAAAAATTAACTGCCCACGCCGGGCATGGCCGTCTTGGTTAAGGAGTTTAAATTGCACGTTGAATATTCTTCTTGTGGTTACAAAAATATATCATAGCTTTAACAAGGAAAAAAATATAGACTTTCACTAAAAATTAGCCTGCAATTGTGGTTCTGCTATTGAATATGAAATATTGGAGAGCGTATGGACAAGAAAGACACAAAAGAAGTAACTAGCCAAAGTTTTAGATTAATTCAAAACAACTTATCCACCCCAACAACTGAGATAAAAAATAAAAAACTTCCATCGTCCTCCACTACCCCCCTTGCTCCAACATTCACAATAAAAGATTTACAAGAATTTATAACCTCAGCCAAAAATTTAGACATAGGTAAGCCTTATGAAGCCTGGCTGAATAAACATACCCAAACCCCCAGACAAAAACTACTCAGCATTAGCAATACATTGGCATTAATTCAGCAAGATGCCACCGGATATTTTAAAAAATTACCCGTAGAACAACGAACCACCTGCGTAGCTAGCCTCCTACAACTATTTGAAAAAACCCTCGCTCCTTTATCTACCTATTTACCGCTCGATGAGCAAACAGCGCGCACTATCTTATCCAGCTTAGACTGTTTAACTGATCTGCCTTCAGCAGCAACGCCGGATATTACAAGAACCTCTGCTTGTTTACTGACTAATCTCTGTCGTCTGGCTGATAACTGTCAACTCTCTGCTTGTTTGCCAGCTGAAAATATCAATACCCTAATAACACGATTGGCACAATGTGCCTTCAAAGATAAAACTGCAATCTTTCAACAAATAATCACCAGTTTAAAACACTTAATAGAAATTTCGGTAGTTCAAGATGATGGCTTATTGGATTTTAAATCACTATTTTTCCTGATTCAGCAAACCATCCACGCAACCAATGATCCACAGATATTAGCAGAAATGATGGGTGTGGCAAAAATCCTTGTCCATTATAAACCTGACGACATCGAAATTGATTTTGAGATATTTCGATCAGCAATAAACTGTTTACTTGAAATCTGCCAACAACCTACAAAATCTAACGGCGATAGCAAAAATACGCTTTTATCTGCAGACAATATAGCTAAAGCCATTGGTAAAACCTTGTTAGATTTAGGTGCAACCATAAAGGGACGGCTATTATATGCAGAGCTGACTGAAGAAGACTTTCAAATAATGGATGAATTACTGGAACAGTTATTGATAGCGACCCAAAAGAAACCCCTTGATAGAGAATCAAGCTGGCATATCACCCATGCTTTGTTAGGATCAGTGTGGTCAGGACAACCCAAGCTAGATAAGGAAACTAAAGATACTCCGAAAAAACTGGCCGAGAAAGTAGAAACTTATATTAGCGCGGCACAAAATCAAACGGTTTTTTCATTACGAGAATTTAGAAAACTAACCAATCAATTGATTTTTTTCCATTATGGCAGAAGAGAAAAACATACATCTTGGCCTTTGGTATTGCAAAAAGCTATAAAAACACAACGTCCTTTATTAAGTGACATGACTTTTTTAATGCAACAAGTTAGAGACCGGTTAACAAACATCAAAAAATCGCCAAAAAAATACCAGAATTTTATTGTTTCATTCGTAGATCCTGAATTTAACTTTGGTCCTTTTTTTGCTGATATTTTTTTGAAAGTAATTACTCCGCATCATCGAAAGAATTTACGTTTACCAATCGAAGACAACGGCAGCACCCATGAAGGTATTATCGCAGCAGGTAGAGATTTTCTACGCGCTTGTTTAATTAAATTTAATGACGATGCTGATGATATAGTAGATATTGACACTTGGCAGCGCAGCTATACTGTTGATGATGTCATGAAGCAACTGGAGCGGACTGTTGCCAAACACGATGAAAATGTAAGTTTGCCAACTGAGGAAAAAGAAAAGAAACAAAGCCACACAAGATTATGTCACCACATTGTCCAGTATTTATCGCAACCCAAAATGTATGAAATATTGCGCGACTTTACTGCCCCACAACTCCCACTTCTGGATTCTGCTTCTACTCCTGTGGTATCAACTGCATCTTCATCTTCGACATCATTTTCAACAGCCTCTGTATCGTCACAATCAGGCGGAGAAATACCGCAAAGTTTTACTCCGCGGGAAGAAGCACCCAAAGAGCTGAAAAGAATTAAAGATAAAATCCCTAGTAAAAGCAAACAACGTCGCAAAAAAAAGAGTCAAGTTTCAGCGCCGCTGAAAAAAACTGTTTCTAATAACCCCCAAATCGACACCAACTTGCAACCTCAAGTTGTTTCCACACATGAAGATAAAAAACAAACAGTTAAAGACCATCCATTGGGTACTATTAAATACCAAAAACCCAATACTAGTCATGTCAATCCTAAAAAAGCCTTACAACTTTATCTTCAATCTCACAGAAATCTGCAGAGGGTGTTTAATTTAGCAAGACAAAATGACCCAGCCGCACAAAAAATATTAGGTGATTTGTATACACATGGACTGGTTAATTTAAAACAAGATAAGAAAGCTGCAGTGGCATGGTATAGATTGGCAGCAGAAGAGGAATATCCACCAGCGCAATATAATTTGGCGACATGCTATCATAATGGTTATGGTGTAGAAAAAGACTTTAAAGAAGCATTTGAATGGTATAAAGCGGCTGCAGAAAACAATTTTGCTCAAGCTCAGTATCAATTGGGAGCAAATTATTACGATGGCGAAGGTGTTACGCAAAATATTAAAGAGGCTATTCATTGGTTGAGTAAAGCTGCAGAACAAAATAATCCAGATGCTCAATGTAAATTAGGATATCATTATTCACAAAAAGGAGTTGACCAAGACTTTGCCAAAGCACTTGCATTATATCGCAAGGCTGCAGAACAAAATGACTCGGTGGCAGAATTTAATATAGGAGCCTGTTATTTTTATGGAGAGGGTGTTAATAGAAATTTAGAAATAGCAATCACTCACTTCCAAAAATCAATAGAGCACGGTAACTTAGCAGCATACCTTGCTTTGGGAATTTGTTATCTAGGCAAAAAAGATTATAAAGCAGCCTTTGATTGCTTTACACGTAGTGCTGCCCAAAATGATGCTGTTGCACAATGGTTTTTAGCAAGATGCTTTCAAAATGGTGAAGGTACTGATAAAGATATTAACGCTGCATTTTATTGGAATAATCGGGCAGCAAGCCAAGGTGTTGCTCCAGCACAGTACAATGTAGGTATGGCTTATTTGCATGGAAATGGTATCAAACAAGATAAAAAAACAGGATTTAATTTCTTGAAATTAGCTGCAGATCAACATTGGGCTGAAGCTGAGCATCAAATCGCATTTTGTTATCGAGATGGAAATGGTACCAAACGAGATGAATCATTGATGCTTGAATATTTTAAACGAGCTGCCGAGCAAAATTTGCCCCAGGCACAAGCCAACTTAGGCAATTGTTATATAATGGGAAAAGGTACTCCCCAAGACGCAAAAGCAGCATTCACTAACTATGAGAAAGCTGCGATAGGAGAATTACCTGAAGCACAAGTTAACCTGGCCCTCTGCTATTATAATGGTGATGGTGTTGAAAGAAATCTATTGTTAGCAGCAAAGTGGCTTTCGAAAGCTACTTCATTGCCAAAAAATTTCGAACAAACAAAACAAACCGTAATAGCTCAAATATTAACCGGGTTAGAAACTAAAGCAAAATCAAATTCAATAGCCCAATATGAACTAGGCATGCTATATGAGCGAGGTTGGTTAGTTGAAAAAGATATCTCAAAAGCGATTTCTTGGTACCAAAAAGCAGAAAAGCAAAATCATACCGAAGCTAAACAACGCGCAAGCGTCCTAACTCGGATTCTCAACCCTCAGAAAGATAAAAAAAATTTAGCGCCCATAGCACCTGATTCACCTATTCGCAAAGAATCACAATTTCCAGACAAAAAAGTTTCAGCAATGACTACTAGCCTGCCGCAATCTAGTGATGCGAATGGGCAATGTGAGTTGGGATGTCGTTATTACGAAGGGAAAGTTGTAAAGCAAGATTTATTGACAGCCATTCAGTGGTTCGACAAAGCAATGCGACAAGCTAACCAAATACATTCTGGTTTAAGGGAAAAAAGTATATTCTATATTCAGCAAATACTGTCAATGGTAGAAGAGGGAGTAGAGCAAAATGACACGCAATCGCTATATATCTTTGGCCTGGTCCATGAACATGGCTGGCTTGTAGAAGAGGATAAATCCAAGGCTATAGAAATGTATCAAGCTGCAGCAGCAAAGGGACACAGTGAGTCTGAAAATCGTTTAAATAAGTTAAATGGAAAAACCTTAACTAGCTTATGAACATAGCATCACCATAACTATAAAAACGATATTGTTTTAAAATTGCCTCTTGATAAGCCTGCATAACCGCGACATGACCGGCAAATGCACACACCAGCATTAACAAGCTGGATTCCGGCAAGTGGAAATTAGTTATCATAGCGTCAACACACTGAAAAGCATAACCCGGATAAATAAATAGCCGAGTATCGCCGGAGTATGGGGCAATAACACCCATTTGCGCTGCTGTTTCCAAGGCACGCACACTGGTAGTCCCCACGGCAATCACTCGCCCTCCCCTGGCCTTAGCCGCCTTAACTTGCTCACAGACTAAAGTAGACACTTCAAGATACTCAGCATGCATTTTATGCTGAGAAATCACAGATTCACGCACTGGCTGAAAAGTGCCAGCACCTACGTGTAATGTGACAAAAGCTGTTTCTATCTTTTGCTGCTTTAAGCGTTCTAATAATGCTTCATCAAAGTGAAGACCCGCCGTCGGAGCCGCCACAGCACCTGGGTGTTTTGCATAAACGGTCTGGTAACGATCTTGATCTAACGCTTCATCGGTTCTAGTTAGATAAGGTGGTAACGGGATATGTCCATAGTGTTCTAAAAGTACCAATAACGGACGCTCATCAATAAAATGCAGCACAAACAGATCATTTTGACGCGCAACAACTTCTACCTTTACTCCACCTTGTAATAATAATTGGCTGCCGGGTTTTGGGGATTTACTACTGCGTATATGCGCTAAAGCACTATGCTCAGTCAATATTCTTTCAATTAAAACTTCAATGCGACCACCACTAGCTTTTTCACCAAACCAACGCGCAGGAATGACGCGAGTGTTGTTAAAAACCAGCAGGTCTAAGGGGGAAAGTAGTTGTAAGATATCAACAAAACGTTGATGGGTGATTTTACCGCTGACTTTATTTAAACATAATAAACGGCTGGCACTGCGTTCCAGCAGTGGATAGCGCGCAATTAAATTGTCAGGAAGTTGGAAGTTGAATTGGTGTAAGTACACAGCGTAACCTGATCTCTATAAAGTGCGAAAACTCTGCGGGTGATAAAAAACTGTCATTCCCGCGTACGCGCAATAGTGTCTGGCAAAACTCTGTACCCCCTCTCCCACAAGGGGAGAGGGGATATAGAGTTTTAGTGGACACTAGTGCGCGTAGGCGGGAACCTATAGAGTAACCTGATATTTTTTACGGTTCCTGTTCTTCCTGACGTCTAATCTTACGTTGCTCTGCTTCCATCCGGCGTAATTCTCGTCTTTCCTGGGCTTCTTTATAACGTCTTTTTTCCATAAAAGTCTCAGGAATTACTTGGGCAATTTCCACTGGAGCAAAAAATTCATCTACGGCAACAAAAGTAAAATATGCGGAAACAATATGTTTTTTATCACCGGTAGCACGATCCTCAGCAATCACTTTCGCACCCACTTCCATGGAAGTTCGCCACACGCGATTAATAGAGGCCATAAAAATAAGAATTTCACCATGTTTTGCCGGCTCTAAAAAATGCATAGAATCCACTGAAGCAGTTACACAGACCCGACCACTATGTCGCTCGGCGACTACAGAGCAGATACGATCCAAAGTCGACATAATTAACCCACCAAATACGGTATTGTTGGAATTCAAATCATTCGGAAATATACGGTACACATGGTCGTGGACTGCTGTTTCACTGACTGTTTTAGGCTCGAGCATTTTCATATAAGTTTCTCTCTGTAGTTTCATCTCATGAAATAAAAGTGTCGGACATTTCTTTAAAAATGCGTTTGACCTGGAAGTTTAGTTTGATATACTCATCGCCTCTTCAAGCCAAGTTATCGTGCCGGAGTGGCGAAATTGGTAGACGCGCCAGACTCAAAATCTGGTAGTGGCGACACTGTGTCGGTTCGAGTCCGACCTCCGGCACCATGTTCTAAATCTTGCAGAATAAGAAATATCACCTCCTTCTCTTACCTATCCAATGCATATATCTCATTTAAGGCTCAAAGAGAAGGTTCGTCGTCCCAGCAGGGATGCCGGGATCCAGCTTGCAGGAGAGCAAAACTTTGACATCCCTATCAACTGGATCCCTGCATCCATGCCGTGACGACCCGCAACAAACTGCAAAAATGGATTTTAGCTTTTTGTTCCCTACCAGGGAAAAGGCTAAAACGGTAACGCCTCATCCTTTTTCGCTTTTGTTTTTGCTTTTGTACTTTTCCCACTAGTTGATTTCGTTTTTTTAGATGCAGACTTAGCGCTAGGCTTTGATTGCGGTTTAGACTCTGCATTTCCTATTAATTTTACCCAAGGCTTTTTAGCACGCACTGCTGCTGGCAAGCTGGCAATTGCCGCTTGTGCCTCATCATGAGTTTGGTAATTCCCATATACCAGTACATACCAGGTTTTACCTTGGTGTTTAGTCTGATAATACGTCGTCTTACCTTGCAAATGATAAGTATTAATATAGTTATTCAAGGTGTCTTTATTTGAGGCACCCAAAAGCTGAATAGTATAATAATGGCCTGTTTGGGCTTTTGATAAGGGTTGTCCACCTGTTTCAGAAACCAGGGTTGTGGTAGTAGTTACCGTTGTATTAACATTCCCAGGTGTTGAAGTTTTTCTAGCAGAGTTTGATCGATTTGTCGGTGGCGCATAATTTTGACTTGGAACATAAGTCATAGTCTGCTGTGGTGCCGGAGTATTCTGTCCGAGCAAACTCATTGCACTTATCGCCTGACTTTGTCCCTGCACTGCAGCGCGTTTCAACCAATTGAGTGCCGTCTGGGTGTTTTGCGGCACTCCCTTACCATAATAATACATATAACCTAAAGCGTATTGTGCATCAGGATCACCCGCATCTGCTGCTTGCTGCAATTCATCTAAAGTAAAATTGTTAAGCGGAATCTGGCTAGGCTGTAAATTTGCAGCAGCCCAGATCGCTGGACAAACGCATAATAACAGCAATAAGACTAAACTTCGATAGATCCATGCTGCTCCTCTTGTAAAACGACTTCCTGAAATGGAACAATGATTCACTATTTTCTCCTGTCAATCTGGATATCCTTTCCTGTTTATGCAAAGGCATAAACTGACAAAAATTTTAGACGCAATGATTAGTGGTTAAAGTAACTGCTTCTCATTTTTTCAAGGGGATAGAAGTTACGGCAAACATAAGTTAGTTACAACCACACGATTGATTAAGTTTTGAACAGAAAGCAAAAAACAAAGCAGCCATCATTTTTTTTGCAATTGAGCTTCATATATGCTTTGGCGCCCTCCGCCTGTCCTGCGATCAAGTCGTGGGATGACGAGATCTATCAAATGGCTTTTGCCATCCCCTGCAACGTCATCCCGCGACTTGATCGCAGGATCAGGCGGATGGCACTTAATGTCTTTAAGCCTAAATTACTTACTTGGTTTCTTACCCACATAAACCGAACCTGGCCTAATAATACGATTATGTTCCGCCTGCTCCAAAATCTGGGCACTCCAGCCGGCAATTCGACCAATAGAAAAAGTCGGCGTATACAAATCTTTAGGTATATTGATAGTCCTTAAAACACCCGCTGCCCAAAATTCAAGATTAGTAAATAATTTTCTTCCCGGTTTATATTCATTCAGCAGTTCTATTGCTTTCTCTTCCACAGCTAAGCTCAATTTAAACATAGCATTATCTGCTGAAAACTGTTTGACTATGGCTTTAAGCGCAACTGCTCTTGGGTCATAGGTCTTATAAACACGATGCCCAAAGCCCATAATTCGCTCACCTTTATCTAGCTGTGCCCTAATCCAGGCTTCGGCATTGGCTTCGTTACCAATTTCATCCAGCATATTTTCAACTTCTGATGGAGCGCCACCATGCAAAGGTCCTTTCAGTGCGCCTATAGCCGCCACAATAGCCGAAACAATATCCGCCTGGGTCGAAGTCACGACACGCGCAGTAAAAGTAGAGGCGTTCATATCATGGTCAGCCGCTAGCATTAAATAGGTTTCAAGCGCACGCAGGTGGGAAAGCTCAGGTTTTTTACCCGTTAGCATATAGAGGTAATTTTCTACATGGCCTAAAGAAGGATCGGGAGGAATTTCTTTCTGACCTTGGCGATTATGGTAATAAAAAGCAATGATAACAGGTGCTTTAGCCAGAATTTCAATTGCTTGCTCTTGAGTAGGAGGCCAACTTGAGCCCTGAACATGCAGTGCCGAGACGGCAGTACGTAACACACTCATAGCATCCAGATCAGAGGGCAGATTTTTAATAACTGCTTTAACATAATCTGGGAGATTGCGATGATTGGCGAGGGTTTTCTTAAAATTTTCACTTTGTTCTTTAGTAGGATAGGTACCATTCCATAATAAATAAGCGATATCTTCAAATGCGCGATCTTTAATGGCATCTTCCACCAGCTCCCCACGATAAATCAGTCTGCCAGTTTCACCATCAATACAAGAAATTTTGGTTTCAGCAACCGCAATGCCTTCTAAACCAATTCTTAATTCATCCATTTTTTACCCTCAATTCAGTTATTGTTAAATTTGACTTATATTTCTTATTGTATACTCTAAGCGATAGCGATATCTACCCCTAAGCCAAATAAAATGGCTTGCTGAAACAGACCATGCCTCAACACCAAATGGATAAAAATTATGCATTCAAATGGACTAGACGAATACATTCATAAAAAAATTACTGAAGGATTAGTTCCTGGCGCGGTATTGATGATTTCCAGCCAAGGAAAAATAGTGCATGAGGCGGCTTATGGGTGTGAACAATTGTTCTATTTAGATCAATCAGGATTCCGAGCTAGCGATCAAAGCTATCCGTTAAAAATAGCAGCCAATATCAAGCCTTTAACAACAACCCAATCCATCACCGTAAACCATATTTTTGACCTAGCTTCAGTAACCAAAGTATTGGTGACCTCTTTCGCCATTATGCTTTTGCTGGATGCAGGCAGCATAGCCCTAAACAAACCATTACATCAGTATTTGCCAATATTTAATACCGCGGATAAACGCGACATCACACTCGCGCAATTAATCACCCACAGCGCAGGTTTTATTCCCTGGGTACCGCTTTATTACCATGCTGACAATCCTAAAGATGCGATTAACTATATCGCCCAGCTTTCGCTCCAGTATTTGCCAGGCACACAATATTTGTATAGCGACTTAGGCTTTATCACTTTAGGTTATTTGATTGAGCAAATTACCGGTTATTCATTAGATAACTTTATAAAAAAATACTTATTTCATAAGCTGAATTTACATAAGGCTACTTTCAACCCTGACAAACATAAATACCCTTTTGCCGCAACCTCGCATGGGAATCCTTATGAATATAATTTAATAACCAGCAATAAGTTTGGCAGCCAACAGCCTGAAGATATTGAAAAATTTACTAAATGGCGAGATTACACTCTGATTGGAGAAGTCAGTGATGGTAATGCATTTTATGCTTTTCACGACATAGCAGGCCATGCCGGATTATTTGCCACAGCAGCTGAAGTGAATACCTTGTTAGAATTAGTGAATAACCACGGCTACTTTAGTAACAAGCTCGTGATTAAACCCGAAACGATCAAACTCCTAACTCGGGATTGCGGTCTGCATTTTTGTCTGGGGTGGAAAATTTTTAATCAGGAATTACAGGCTGTTCTGGCGCAGACTGATTTTGTGACACACAAGGTCATTGGTCACCTTGGGTTTACCGGTACTTTAGTATTATGCATCCCAGAGCAACGATTAAATATTATTCTATTAACTAACCGACAAAATCTCGGCTTAAATGCGCAGGGAGTTTATAATGATTTAACAGAATTTAGACAAGAGGTCATACGAAAAGTAATCACTTCTTTTCCACAAACTTCAAAGAAGCCGAATTAATACAATAACGCAAACCCGTCGGCTGTGGTCCATCTTCAAAAACATGGCCTAAATGCGCTTCACATTGTGAACACAATACCTCTACCCGCTGCATGCCGTGAGAGCTATCTTTTTGCGTAGCAATATTTTCTGCATTCTGCGGCGCTGAAAAACTTGGCCAGCCACAATCTGAATCAAATTTAGCATCCGAACTGAACAAGAGATTACCACAACAAACACAGCGATATTCTCCCGGGTCATGTTTATCCCAAAATTCACCAGTAAATGGTCGCTCGGTGCCTTTTTTTCTAGCAATTTCAAACTGCTCCGGCGTTAATTCCTGCTGCCATTGAGCATCGGTTTTAAATATTTTTTTAACCATGATCCCTCCTAGGAAACAGACCTAAATATATCGTTAATAGTCGCTTGCATCATGATAACCAACAGAAAAATAAACCCAAGACGCACAATTAACATTTGTACTGCTGGAGATAGCGGACGCCGCATAATAGCTTCAATGATAAAAAACAAAATGTGACCACCATCCAACCCTGGAATTGGCAAAATATTTACGATAGCTAACATCAAGCTAAGCAAACCTAAAAATCCAATAAAAATGATCAGCCCTTGATGAAATGCAAATGAAGTCGATTGATAAATCGAGATCGGACCGCCTAAACTTTTCATTGAAACCTGGCCACGAATCAACTTAGCCAAAACTACAAAATTAAATTTAGTCAGCACTTGCACTTCTTTGAGTGAAGCCAAAAATGCGCTGCCTGGCGAATATTTTAACTGATAGACCATACCTACCGGCCAATCCACAGCGATGGGCTCTATACCCATATAGCCTATCCATTGAAATCGCGATAATTGCCTGCCAACTTTGATATCTAGATGAATAGGTTCATGGCCACGTTCCACAGTCAGCTGCACGAGTTCATTAGGATGGCTTTGGATCTGTTTCACCAAGTCCACCCAGTCCGTTAATTTTTCACCATTGATGGTTAAAATCTTATCCCCCACGCGCAAACCTGCCAAAGCTGCAGGTGAATCAGCGCGCACCTTCCCTATAGTTAATGGAATTTCAGGCTGAAAAGGTTTTAAACCTAAACTCGTTAATGGATCGGGTTGCAGGCTATTGGTTCTCCAATTATTCAAATGCATGATGTAGGTGCGCGGCGGCTCATTTTTTAAACGTGCCTGTATCGGCAAATCCCCCGTCTCACCTAACCAGCCTACTAAGGCGATAGTTACTTTTGGCCAGTTAGTGGTTGGCTGACCATTAACGGCCATAATTTCAGCGCCCACTGGAAACCCACTTTGCGCCGCAATAGATTCCGGTATCACTTCGCCTACCACTGGCCGCATCCGTTCAACCCCTATCATCCACATAATCCAAAAAGCGAATACTGCAAACAGCACATTAATTCCTGGTCCAGCTAAAATAATCAGCGCGCGCTTTAATATGGATTGACGATTAAACGCTAGCGGCTGGTCTTTTTCAGGCACTTCGCCACCATCACGTTCATCTAACAACCTGACATACCCACCCAAAGGTAATAATGCGATCACATACTCTGTACCACTACGCCCTATCCAACGCCATAACGGCCGACCAAAGCCCACTGAAAATCTTACCACCTTGACCCCTAACCATCTGGCCACACAAAAATGACCAAATTCATGCACCGTGATGAGTAGTAATACGGAAACCAGGAAGACTAGCAAATTGATAAGTAATTGAGTCATGAGAAATTGGTTAGTTAAAAAGGGTATTTTACCTTAAAATAAGAATAAAATCTCTGTTCTTACCCTCTTTGAAAAAGGGGATGACCCACCAAAGATGACAAGTTAAGACATATCAATATAAAATTATAATTTTTGCAGCCCTCTCAAGAACCCTTATGACCAAAAGCCACCCAAAACATAAAAACCTCCCCCCCGTCACCGCCACCATCACCGGACTGAGTCATGAAGGACGTGCCATTACCTCCGTCAACGGCAAAATTACCTTCCTCTTTGGCGGCTTACCAGGCGAAACCGTAAAATTCGTCTACTTAAAAAAACACGGCCAATACGATGAAGGCCAGGTTGTAGAAGTATTACAAAGCTCACCTGATCGTATCCCACCCGTTTGCGCGCATTTTGGCGACTGTGGCGGCTGTCGCCTGCAACATTTCGCTCATCATGGTCAGCTTGCTGCCAAACAACAATTGTTCCTCGATCAGCTCGCACATATCGGCGGCACGAAGCCACATAGGGTGTTACCGGCATTGACCAGCCCCACCACCGGCTACCGCTATAAAGCCCGTCTGGGCGTAAAATTTGTACGCGCCAAAAACAAAGTCCTAGTAGGCTTCCATGAAATCAATGGCCGCTATTTAGTGGATATGCAAAGCTGCGCCGTGCTGCATCCTGCGGTTGGTCAAAAAATTACCCATTTAAGCGCCTTGGTGCAAAGTCTTGATGCGCAACAAACCATTGCGCAAATTGAAGTGGCTATTAGTGATGAGGTTGTAGCCCTAATCTTTCGTCATCTACAACCGCTCTCTTCAGGCGACCTCTACAAACTCACGCAGTTTGCCCGTCAAGAAAGCCTAACTATTTACCTACAACCAGGCGGCATAAACACCATACACCGCTTATGGCCTGAGGGTGGCAGCGACCTCTTAAGCTATCGTTTACCCGCATATAACGTGGAAATACTTTTTCACCCCAGCGATTTCACCCAGGTCAATCCAGAAATTAACCGACAAATGGTTTCACAGGCATTAACATTGCTAAACCCTCAACCCCACGAACGTATACTCGACTTATTCTGCGGCCTTGGCAATTTTACCCTACCTTTAGCACGCCATTGCCAGAGTGTGACCGGCATTGAAGGTGCTTTAAGCTTAGTTGAACGTGCACGTCATAATGCCTCCCACAATCAGATTACCAATGCACAATTCTTCGCCTCGGATCTGACACAAGACCTCATAGAAACACAGTGGGGACAAGCCTCCTATGATAAAATCCTACTCGACCCTCCCCGCACCGGCGCCCTGGAACTAGTAAAAAAACTACCTATGCTACAACCACGCGCAATTTTATATGTCTCATGTAATCCCGCCACCCTTGCCCGCGATAGTAAAGAATTACTACAACAAGGCTACCAGTTAACTATCGCTGGCATCATGGACATGTTCCCACACACCAGCCATGTAGAATCTATGGCATTATTTGAAAAGATGTAACGCATGAAGAAAACCAAACCCACTTTAGTCATCTCAGCCGATAATACCACCCATAATATCGAAAGCTGGATGCAAAGCTGGTCCAGCCAATATCCCACCGGCGAAAACAGCCTTATCCGCCAAGCTTGTGCATTAGCTCAACTCACCGGCACGGATATCGCCACCCCCAACGGACAATCCTGCCTGCTACAGGGTTTACAGATTGCCGCCATATTGTCTGAACTCAAAGTCGACCAAGAGACAATGGCCACCGGCATTATTTACAGCAATGTACGTTATGCTGGCTTAATACTAGAAGATGTACAAGAACAACTAGGTGCCGATGTTGCCCGACTGACCGGTGGGGTAAAAAAAATGGAAGCCATACAAAACCTGCAAGAGCAAATTGGCAAAACGCCATCCCACAATGCCATTGATAACTTTCGTAAAATGCTCTTGGCCATGGTAGATGATGTGCGTATCGTCTTAATCAAACTGGCGGAACGGCTGGTTATCTTACGCCATATCGGCTTATTATCTGATGAGGAAAAGCGCCGCGAAGCCAAAATGACCCAAGACATTTATGCCCCCCTCGCTAATCGTCTAGGCATAGGCCACTTAAAGTGGGAACTGGAAGATTTATCGTTTCGCTATCTAGAACCAGAAATATATAAAAATATATCCAAAGCCCTGAAATCGACACGCATAGAACGTGAACACTATGTCCACACGGTGATGACCCTATTGGAGAGAATTACTCAAGAACTGGGTATTACCAAAACTGAAGTGACTGGCCGCGCCAAGCATATTTACAGCATTTATAAAAAAATGCAGCGAAAAAATGTCGCTTTGGAGGAAATCTATGATGCGATCGCTTTCCGCATATTAGTTCCAACGATCGAAGATTGCTATGCGATACTTGGGCATGTGCATTCACTCTGGAAACCCATCACTAAGGAATTTGATGATTATATCGTCCAACCCAAAGCCAATGGATATCGCTCTATTCATACCGCTGTCATAGGCCCCGATGACAAGGCCATAGAAATCCAAATCCGTACCTTTGATATGCATCAAGAAGCAGAACTTGGCGTCGCTGCACATTGGATTTACAAAGAAGGCGGACTGAAAAAAGCCGGTTATGAAGCCAAAATCGCTTGGCTACGGCAAGTACTGGATTGGCAACAGGAAGTGACCCAAACCAATGTGCCCTCACCCAGTGATATGAGCTATTCTCAAGCACTGGACGACCGCATTTATGTGTTTACCCCCCAAGGTGATGTGGTGGAACTCCCCAAAGAAGCCACACCCTTAGACTTTGCCTATCACATTCACAGCGAAATTGGCCACCGTACCCGCGGCGCCAAAGTCAATGCGCACATCGTGCCACTCACCTATCATCTAAAAATTGGCGAATGCGTAGAAATTCTAACGGCGAAAGAAGGTCATCCCAGCCGCGACTGGTTAAACCCTAATCTTGGTTATCTCAAAACTGCGCGCGCTAAAGCTAAAGTCCACCACTGGTTTCGGCAGCTAGATGCTGAAAAAAATCTGGCTGAAGGGCAAACATTGGTAGAAAAAGAATTGCGACGCCTGGGCTTAAAAGGTGTGGATCTAATGAGTCTCGCCAAGCAATTGAATTTCACTAAACCCGATGAGCTATATATTGCTATAGGCCGCGGAGATATCACCTTAAATAATTTAGTACATACTCTGCAAGAAATGTTGGCCCCGGATGCGGGAGTGGAAGTAGAGCCAGAAATTGTTCCCTCTCAAGCTGCTAAAGCCTTATCAGCTGGAACCGACATTGATATCCAAGGGGTAGGAAATCTGCTAACGCATATGGCATCCTGCTGCAAACCAATTCCAGGAGACGCCGTGATCGGTTATATCACCCAAGGCCACGGAGTTTCAATCCATCGCCAGGACTGTGCCAACATCCTGCATATTAATGAGCAGCAAAAGAATAAGTTGATCGAGGTAAGCTGGGGAATTAAAACTCAGGAAAAATATGCGGTGGATCTGGTGATACACGCTTATGACCGACATGGTTTGATACGCGATCTCACCCAACTGCTGGTGAATGAACATATATCCATTATCGCCTTAAACACTTACACCGATAAAAAAGATCAGATCGCTAAAATTAATATTAGTATTGAAATTCATGGGCTGACGCCGTTAAGTCGAGTGGTGGCTAGAATTTCACAAATTACAAATGTTACGGATGTGAAGCGGGTTTGATATAAAACTCTTAGTACGAAAAAGCTAAAACCACAGTCTATCAGCTCGAAGACTGTCATTCCCGCGAAGGCGGGAACCCATCCCTCACAGGCACTCAAACCCTTCAAAGACCATAAAAACTTTATTTTGATAAAATTAACGATGTTTTTATGCCTTTCAAGGAGGTTTCCGCCTTCGCGGGAATGACAGTATTTTTTGTCTAGTACAGAGAATCTAGAACCCGCGACACTGAGATTTAATTTTCAATTAAGATTGCTCATTTAACATATAACTCTGCAGACAATCCTATAATGAGAAAGAGCAAATGCGTATTACCATCATTCTAGATAATGGCTTTAAATATACCATGACGGTTGATGACTCCAGTATCACTTTGGCAGAATTTCTCACAGATTTATATATTGGTTTAAAGCAATCCAACCAACTAAATTATCCAACTTTGAGTGCTTATCCAAAATACCTGAAGGTTTCTCAGGAAAAAATAGCTGAAGTACAGCATCTGGATAAGCCTCTGCACGACCTACTTCCAGAAGAAGATTGCCAAATTAGCTTAACCAATAAACATTCCAGACTATCTATAGCTCTCTTTCACGCAGAAGACTTATCCGTAACTACTTTATTACATTTTATAACAACCCCTGATTATAAAAATATATCGGCAGCAAGGCAGCTATTAAATATTATCTTTAAAGATAGTGAAGATGCTTATGGAAATATCGCAAGGCATTTTGAGGCACGCCTGGGCACTAAACTGCTGGATTTAGAATCTAAAAATCATAATATTAATAAAAGAAATCGAGTGATCCAGACTTTTGCTAAGTTTGACGAAGGCTTTGGAAATACACCCTTACATTTAGCTGCATTTCATGGACATTCAGAGTACATGCAGATACTAATTAACGCTGGCGCAGATGTAAATGCTACAAATCAAACTGGGAAAACACCATTACATTTAAGTGCACGAAGGGGTCAAGAAACGGCGACGAGAATATTGCTTGATGCCAAAGCAAAGGTAAATTTTAAGGACAAGGAAGGGGCAACTCCCCTACATTATGCTCTTACGCGGATTTTACCAAGCTCTTTGGCTGTTATGAATGAGTTGTTGGATCATAAGGCAGATGTTAATGCCATAAATATTCATAAACACACACCGCTACGAATATTGTGCGAAGAACTTAACGGTTGTCGCTCTCAAGAATTGGAGTTGGCTCTAAAAATAATTCAAAAGCTAATTGACCGGCAAGCAGACATCAATGTGCAGGATCGTGATGGAAAAACAGCATTACACCATGTTGTAGCAGCTCAATTAAATAACAATGTCAGTGTTCTCCAGATTATAGATTTTTTAATAAAAAAAGGCGCCTATCTGAATATAGTAGATAACCAGGGTTTTACTCCATTCTGTTATCTTAAAAAGCATAGGTCTCAAATTTGGCATTATCTGGTCGATGGCTCAATTGAACCTGCTGGTTCTCTTTCTGAGCGATGGTGGCAAGAATACTTAAAACGTTTTGTCATACCAATCTTCGAAGAGATACGACCTTTATTATTATTAAATATCAGACTTAACTTACCCCTTTGCATGCCAATCGTACTTATTGAGCTGATACAAAGTTATGTCCCCCCGGATCTTGAAGACGCCGCAGAAGAAAAAGAAATTTTAAAACTGGCAAGGCTTAGAGCTGAATCCCTCCCACATGAAAATAAACACATTGAAAACGATTTTAAAATAACGGGAGACCATTTCTGGCCTCCAATAACCTTAGATGTCATGAATAATTTTATAGCTGCTCTCTTGAAACAGAATCAACAGCGATTTCAATTGAGTCCTAAGGTGATACAGCAACTGCAAAATATCTCGGCTCAACCTATTCAAGAAAGTAAAAAAAATGAGAAATTTCAAAGTTGGCTGCAACAGTATTGGAACAATAAAAGAGGCCAATTATTAGGTCATTTGTTGCAACAACAACAGAAAAGCCCCTCATCCTCTCCGCTACAGCCAGAAAATTATCAACAATATCTAGCGCGTAAAATCCATCAATATTTATTAACTATTGGCCTGGTAAATTTAGGTACAGGAATGGCACCTGAAGAAAAAAAACCGTCTCCATCGGATTATGGAGCATTTTTTTCAAAAACTGATACAGCAGAAGAACCAGTTTCAGAACAGATTGGAACACTGCAACAACTTAAAGAACAATTATTAATCGTTGCTAAGCTACTACGCAAGAATGCTAATACCGTTCAAGGAATTGCTGATGCTAAAAATCTACGCGAACTCCCAGCTTACATTACTTCGGCTGATTTGACAGAAGAGCTAGAAAGATTGCATAGTCAGTTAATGTCGATTCCTGAGTCACAGCGTGGCATAACTAATAGGCGTGGAATTTCCTTTAACAGTGCTATTCAAATAATAGGACAGGGTTTTAACTGCGTAGAAACGCTGAAAGAGATTGAGAAGCTAAATAATTTACATGTTAAAAACAGAGGCCCTTGATCCAGTATGCAATTTATAAAAGATAAGTATCTGCGTCATTATTAGCTCTGTACTGGACAAAAAATGTCACTCCTGTAAAAAGTATTGTCATTCCCGCGTAGGCGGGAATCCATCCACGCATGGCAGCAACTAAGGAAGAAAAACAATTTACACTTACCTATGGCCTGGGGAGGCAGTTCTTCTAAACTCCTTGCCATATGCGGATGGGTTCCCGCCTACGCGGAAATGACAGTGCTTTTTGCCCAGTGTACAGAACATTATTAGGCAAGCCACTTCGTTAACTATTGTAACCTCCTCCCCCTTTAGGGAAGGTTGAACATACGGTGGTTCACCCCCTTGAAAAAGGGGGTGAGATTCGCCCCTATAAGGGAAGTGAAAGCATATTACTGCGCTGCTTCCTTCTTCCCTTCTCCCCCCGAAGCTCCCCCACCTTGACCATATTTTTGGCGGAATCGGCTGACGCGTCCAACATTTTCTAATGATTTTTTCTTGCCCGTATAAAAATCATGGCAGCTGGAACAAGTCTCAATCTGCAGGACTTTTTTACCTATGGTAGAGCGGGTAACAAATGAATGCCCGCAACTGCAAACAACAGTAACCTCTTCATAAGAAGGGTGTATATCTTTTTTCATAGCTTTGCCTTCTAACTAAACATTAAAAAACTTAAGCACTCAAGGAATAGAGTGCTAAATAGGTCGTAAATTAAACCACGTAGACGCAGGGAGATCAATTGTTAATAAAATATTAGTATTCTTGTGGTACAATTAGACACATAGTTAAGATCCTTTCACATGGAATAAAGTCTTCCAAGGATCAAGGAGCATCAACCATGATCTTTAGGTATCAAATCAGTCAATTATTAAATATTAACCTCTATCTGCACAACTTGTTCAAATTCATACTTTCATCTAAATTCCCCCATAAGACTATCCTAATATTCATATTATGGATTTCAGCCTTTGATGCCATTGCTACCCCCAATAGCAACCAACCATTGACGCTAAATGAAGCCGAAAGCCTAGCTTTATGGGATAAATTCAAGCTCCAACCCACCAAAATAGCCCTTAGCAGTGGCGATATCCAAACCAAAGTAGACCAACCCTCTTCCGATACCTACTTAGTTTTTGATACCGTCAATTTTTCACCTAACCCGCTCCTTCCCCAGCAAGATGACAAAACCGTAGTTAATGTTGGCCTGCACAAAGCATTTAGCAACAATGAAACACAAGAAATTCAATCCCAACAAGCGCTTGTAACCGTTAAACAGAAAAACAATCAGCTAAAAAAACGTCAACTATTACGCGATGTGCGCCATGACTGGCTAGAACTTTATTATGGGTATCAGGCAGCAAAAATTATCGAAAATAATAGCGATACCATCACACAACTGGCTGATAAAATCCTGTCAGAAGCCAATTCACACCATAGCGCACAAGATGCCCTACAAGCCAAGCTGGCTTTAATCCGCATGAATAATCAAAAAAATACCATCCAGAAAAAAATCACCACGGCTAAAACCCAACTGGCACGCTGGATAGGCAAGCCAAACAGTAACCGTCCACTGCCCGACAACCTACCCCCCTGGCCTGACCCACCTGCTTTACCGACCCTGCAATCACAGCTCATAAATCACCCCCAACTACAAGCCGACACCGCCCAAATTAAAGCGATTGAAGCTGAAAGCGCCTGGAGCAAACAACTGAATAAACCGACACTGGAAGTGGGCGCAAGCTATGGTATGCGACAACAAGATGCCATCAACGCCGATCCCAAGTTGGATATGATTAGTGGCCAACTGAGCCTCAACCTACCTAGCCACAGCGGTACCACGCAAATGCAGGATACTCTTGCCATTAGTAACCGCCTTAACGCCGCCCGCCAGCAACAGCAAATCAATTCGCGTAACCTGTTAAAAAACCTAATAAAACAATATCTAACTTGGCAAAATTTAGATCATCAGCTATCGAAAATGAACAATGCGGCCTCAGATAACTCAACCATACAAAACCCCACACACCTCTCCACTACTTTGTCAGCATTACAAACACAGCTTCAAACTTTAGACACCCAACTCAACCAATTGCGCACTGCCGTCGATTTAGCTCAAGCACGTGCTGCATTGCGTTATTTTGAGAAGGATTAGTCCTTTGCTGCAGAGGTTGTACGCTCTGTGGGTACAAAAAATACTCCACAACCTTCTCCCAGAATGGGAGAAGGTTGTGGAGCTTTTTTTGTTCCCTAGAGAAAGGTCACACTTTCTCAACATTTAATACTACGTTAATAGTTATAATACAAAATAAATCTTTACCTAACCAGAGTCAGCAGAATGTTTAATTTCGCTACACAACCCCAATCCATAGTGCGTATCTTTTCTGATAGTACTCGATTATATAAAACGACTTTTTTAAAAATATGGCTCTGGCAATTACTGTGGCAAATTCCCTTGCTGATATTATCGCTGCTAGACGACAACTCGCCCATAGCTCACCAGCTAAATCTTCCCAATGGGACATTTTTTTCCATTGCAGGTGCAATATTAGCCCTAGCCTGCGTTCTTGTGCCCTTATTTGGTTGTTTATTCAACTTTCATCGCATCTATAACCTAGTGACGCCACCCTATCTAACTAGCAGAGCCTCATTAAAAATCGCCCTTAAAAAACTTTTACCAGCGATAGGTGCTACATTGCTGATTTTTATAATACCCACGCTGCTCTGGGGATTAGTCATAGGTGTGGAGATTTTATTAAAATTCATTTCTATACCTCTTCTTATTATTCTAATGATTGTGGTGGGAATACCATTGCTATTTGCGACTCTCTTCTTTTTTTTCCTGGTAGGCTACTATCAGCTCGCCATGGTATTGGACAACTGCAGCGCTGTTAAATCTATCAAGGCCAGCTGCAAACTCGTTTGGGGTCATTGGTGGCGCAATTTTTTCGTTCTGCTGGTCTTTTCAATTATCCAAGCATTAGTCACTTTATTAGCCTTAATGCTAACCTCGTTCCTATTCAGCTCCCTACCCACCCTCGGTCTCGTGATTGGAATGATTATGGTTGCCACCATTTCCCTCTGGGGTTTTTCAGTATTGCTGGTGCAATTCAATGACTTGAAACTGCGCCAACAACGCAAAAGTTTACAAGTTGCTCCCGCTTAACTTTACCTTCCATAACGTCGTCCCGGCATCCATGCCGGGATACGCCTACTAACCTTGACATCTAAAGAAGCTGAATTTATTGTAGAACTTTCCAAATAACTAGGACTGTTCCATGCTAGCTCACTATGCTTTATTTTTGGCCCAGGCTCTGACGATTGTCATTGCCATCCTTATCCTCTTCGGCGGCATCATCGCCATCTCCAGCAAAGGTAAAAGCCGCTCCAAAGACCGGCTAGAAGTCAAAAAAATCAATGATAAGTACGAAGCCATGGAGCAGTTATTATGCGAAACAACCTGCAGCAAGCAGGAGCTAAAACGCCACCACAAAGAAACCAAAAAACTCCAAAAAGAACAAAAAAAATCGGGAATGCGCAAACGCATCTTTGTGTTGAATTTTCAAGGCGACATCCGCGCACAAGCCGTCAAAAACCTGCGTGAAGAAATCACCGGCATACTCACCACCGCCACTCCCAAAGACGAGGTCGTTTTACGCTTAGAAAGCCCCGGCGGCATGGTACATGCTTATGGTTTAGCTGCCTCACAATTACAACGCTTACGCAAGCAACAAATTCCCTTAACCGTCATCGTCGATAAAATCGCCGCTAGCGGCGGCTATATGATGGCTGCCGTTGGCAATCACATTTTATCTGCTCCTTTCGCCGTAGTCGGCTCTATCGGTGTCATCGCGCAGATTCCCAACTTCCACAAATTGCTCAAGAAAAAAGACATAGAATTTGAACAAATTATGGCAGGACAATATAAACGTACACTGACCTTATTTGGCGAAAATACCCGGCAAGGAAGAGAAAAATTTCAGGAAGAAGTGGATGAAACCCACGCCTTATTTAAAGCTTTTATCTTAGAAAATCGTCCCAATCTCGACATGGATAAAGTCGCAACCGGAGAACATTGGTACGGAAGTCGCGCATTGGAACTCAAATTAATCGATGCTATTATGACCAGCGATGATTATCTGCTTACTGCCAGTCGTAATGCCGATATTTATGAAGTGTGTTATCAGGTTAAAAAGACCTGGATGAGTAAATTTAGTACCGCGGCTCAACAAGGAATGGAACAGCTTAAAGCGAATCTAAAACATGTCACACCCACATAAACATGCTCATGGCAACCATAAGCATAAGACTTCTAAAAATGCCTTACTGATCGCCAGTGTATTGCTATTTGGTTTTGCCATTATAGAAGGCATCTTCGGCTGGATGGCTAACTCATTGACCTTACTCAGTGATGCCGGGCATATGGTCGCCGATGGTGCATCATTGATATTGGCCACCATTGCTGCCTGGATTGCCAGCAAACCTCCCTCTAAACAACACTCTTACGGCTTAGGTCGGGCTGAAGTATTAGGCGCCTGGATCAGTAGTATGGCCATGGTGTTGATTGCTTTATTTATTGGCTTTCATGCGTTAGAACGCTTTGCAAGGCCACAAGCTGTGGCTTCCAACACTGTCATGTTGATCGGTGCATTGGGTATTGCCGTTAATCTGTTACTGGTTTGGATATTGCATCATGCTGAGCATACGCTAAATTCGCGTGCGGCTATTTTGCATGTGCTGGGAGATTTATTAGGTTCAGTTGCCGCTTTAATCTCAGGTATTGTTATTCACTTGACCGGCTGGTTGGCGATAGACCCGCTGCTGTCTATGTTTATCGCTATTTTAATTTTGATTTCTAGTATTAATCTGTTACGAGAAACATTACTGGTCTTGATGGAAGGCGTGCCGCTGCATTTGGATCTGGCCGAAGTGGGTAAGCAGATTGCTAACACACCCAAAGTCATCGCCGTACATGATCTACATATTTGGACACTATCTTCTGGTCTTATTGTCTTATCAGCCCATATTGAACTCGATGACCTCACGGATTGGCAAAGGACTTTACATGATTTACGCATCATGTTATCTGAAAAATTTGCCATCACTCATGTGACTTTGCAACCAGAAATGCGCTCACAGTTGGTTCAATGGAAATAGTGATTCTCTCTTTTTAATGGTGGTGAATTTATTATCCCATGTAAATACTCTTACTAATGTAAATACTCGCACTAATCTAATTACTAGCACGTCGTCCCGACATGGATGCCATGGCTTTATACATAACTTTGGCTCTATATCCTTTTGAGCGGGTAAAATAACTTTGTCATTCCCGCGAAGGCGGGAATCTATCCACGCGTGGCAGCGACTATGGAAGAAAGTGTACCTATAGTCTAGGGGAGGATTCTTCTATGCTACTTGCCATGAGCGGATGGGTTCCCGCCTTCGCGGGAATGACATACTTTTCAATCTAGAGCAAAGTTATGTATAAATCCATGGCATCCATGGCATCCATGGGACGACGTGCTAGTAGTTAGATTAGCGAGTAGTTATCATTTATTTTTTTCTAGGGACTATTGGAGTCATAGAAGTGTGGCTTGGAGTGGTGGTGGAGATGGAGGTCGAAGTAGAGGTAGAAACAGAAGTAGACCTAACCTGTTTTTTATCCACTTTAAAGCCATGCGCATTTAACAATGGCGCTTGAGCCTTGGCTGACGCTGTAGCTGGATAAATATTGTCCATTTTCGTGCAAAATTTAAACGTGACAGCAGGTTGTTCACATTTTTCACGAGTTTGCCGAATCGCCGTGCTTAAAGCATGTGCTGACTCAATATCGTTCCCCAAATAAAATCGTGATTGTTGACCACCTGCTACCAAAGTGAGTGAATTATAATCTAGCACAATAGCCAGATCTTCTTGTTGGACGCGAGCAACCAGTACTGGCAGACAAGGATTTGGAGAGCTACTGAAGGACCAAAATGACTTTGTCTTTTCCTTTGTTCTTTCTAATTCCAGGTAAATTTGAATCAAGGTATGCGTATCTAACAAATCGCGCGCTTCCTGATCTGACAGCACCAAGGCTAAAATATCAGGACGGCGAGCTAAATGCTGCTTCATTGCACTCAATGTAGCCAGCGCCTCCTTGTGCGCACAATCTTTATGGTTTTCGGCTCGCGCCTTGAGATTGTCCAAAAATTTCTCAGCCCTAGGATGTGTAAGAACTTCTTCACCAATCTTACGCAATGCGATGACCGTGGCTTTTTGGATCAAAGCTTTTTTATGTTCCAGCGCATTAAATAAGATATTGTAAGTGGGTTGCTCAAGAACCTGAAGATGCAATTCAGTAAGAATATTGACCGCTGCTACCCGTACGATGTTTTTTTCATCTGTTGCCGCTTTGCATACCGCCTCAAAAATCGGTCGATAAGAAATCTGCTTAGAACCACTAAATGCAGCAATTGCATTTTCTCGAACCTCAGGATCTTTATCTTTGGCAGCGAGCAACAAACACCCTAAACATTCTTTATATAAATCCTTTTTATAAAGTCTAAAAAGAGGTAACCATTCACCTAATTTCGAAAGCACCATTTTCCGAGCAACGCTATCTTCTTTTTTTGCAACCTGGCAAAACGCCTTGACAACTTCATCACATGGATTAGCATGTTTCAGAATATAAATTGCCAATCTATTTCCCTGCTCCGCCGCTTTACATATCAATGATAAAGCCTGAGGATATGAGCCAAGATTCTTTGCTAACCTTGGGCTAACTTCTACTATTCGCGCTAAAGGAGCTGACATTGCAAGTATTCCAGCTAAATATTTTTCCTGATAAATAAGATTATCTGGCAGTTGACCCAATGCGCAAAGCGCTGCTCCCCGAACTGCTGGACGACTATTTATAGCAAGTTGAAAAATGGCTTCTTGTACTTCTTGACTCGCTGCTATGCTGGGAACCAGCGCTTGAATCGCGGTTTCTATAGTATTAAGATCACCCATTGGATTGGTAAATTGAAGCACTCCCGCAAGCGCTGTAGGAGAAGCAGTCAGTGGACAAAATGTAGAAAATGCCGCTATTCGAATCTGAGCTGAAAATTTTCTGCTCATCGCCACCTCAGACATCACATCGGTAAGGTCAGGTATTGTGGCACGCTTTTCTCTTAGTTCGCTTAGGACTGATAATGCGGCCATCATAACAGGATGGCTTAAGTAACGCCCTGAACTCGCCTCAAACTTCAAAATTTTAAATACTATTTCAATAGCAGGCCGATAACCTGCCACAACACTTGCGCGTAATGCGAAACATACGGCTGTTAAAGCATCAGTTGTCGTATAGTATCTTGCAACGTGTATCTGTTTAAAACTGTCAGGATAGGCTGCAAAATTTACTGTCAAACTAGCCATTGCTTTTTTTACCACAGAACCAATATTAAGTTCATCGCTACCATGCATTCGCACAGCACTAAAAAACAATTCTAAACCCAAAGGATAGGAAACAAGATTCACACCGAATCGACCCAATGCAATGAGAGTTCGTAATTGAATATTTTTATCCTCATGCTTGGCAGCCTTAATCCAATTTGTCGATAGCTGCCATCCACAAGCACGCACTAATCCAGGCTTATCATGCAATAAGTCCTCTAACCATGCCGTGTTTTCCAAATTATCTTTTAACAGCATACTATCTATCCATTGCCGAATCGAAGCCAGCAATTGCTCTCGCCCTGGAATACGGGGATCAAACCATGATGCTATCAAACATTTGGCGATTAAGTGCGCATGTCTTTTCCCCACTACATCCCGAGGTGGTAACTGCAATGCCTCCCAAAAACTTGATAATGCAAAATCATAACCGGGTTGCGCCGCTAAACCTGCACAAAACTCCAGAAATACCGCATGCTGGGGATGATATTTATTTTTCCCTAACCAGTTGGACATGCTTTTTACTTGCTCCTTATGCTGATGAGTTAGCAATGGCAATAAATATAAAGCAGCGAAATATTTCTCAAACCCTGAAGTAATAAAAAAATAGTTGCGCTCTAATAACGGTTTAGTTTCATCATCTGGATGATACTGTAAAAACCCTAACGCCAAACTTTCTGCAAATTCTTGCTCAATGCGTTGATGCATTGGCTGATAAATGTGAGGAAAATCTTTCATTCCTCCTATATGTTCTCGAAGTATAGAGCCTGCAACTATAGACTTTTGTGATTCATACATACGCCAAGCCATCTCACCAAGCAACATCAGCCGCGCTGCATAAAACTCATGAGGGCTTTGCTCGGGAGCAGAAGTGGCAGCAGGCCGATACGCCTGCATATGACGTTCTAATATTTGCGTTACGATATGATGATGTATTTCACCTAAATTCAATTTCGGCAAATCACAAGTGGCCGTTTTTGCGACTTTATAGTCTTTGTCTGTAGCCTTACCCCCAACACTGCTGGAAACGACCGACGCCGGCAAGTAATCTTCACAGATTGTCGCCAAAAAAAGTGGTGTCTGTGTCAATTCCATGAAGCAGTCATTGCGTGCCAATTCTCCCCGCAAAGCAAATGCCTGCTGACTTACCGTCTGTGCATCAGGCGCCAGATCATGGCGTTTTTTTTCTTTGTCTTCCAGAGCAAATTTGCAATAGCCTTGAATATAAGCATTAACCTCAGTTTCGTTCAATTTCGAACTTACTTTGCAAGAGTCAAAAGGATATTGCGCTGGCGGAATCACATAATTGCGTGTAGTCACAAATACATTTCTAAATCCCATAAGTTCATGGAGAATTTTATAGTGCGCTGATTTATGATCTGCAAGAAACCTTGCAACTTTGTCAAAGCCATCGAGGAATAATAATGTGCGAGAATTTTGTTCATGACTTAGAACCGCTGCAATTTCTCGTAGACTGGTTTGACTTTGCAAGTCATGGTTAAACTGTTTATAAATATAGGCTGCAACTCGACTTGGCATGTTGCCGCAGCTGTTGCCGTCTGCCAACAAGTCGGGTAATGAAACAATAAAAAGATAATGAAACTGCTGTGCTTGCCATGCATGTGCGGATTGTTCATCTATTTCCTGCGCCCATTGCCTGGCAAAAAATTGACAAAGGGTCGTATTCCCTGAACCGGCGGCCCTACCTTCTAGCAAAGTGCGTCGTGACAATTTAAGCATCGGTTCTTTTTCAGAGGACGCGTGAGATAATTTTTGGTCTTTGACTTCTGACTGCTCTTCGACTCTTTCTACTTTTTTTTCTCCGAACTTTTTTTCTTCTAAACTTGGAGATTTTTCTATTACTGGTGTTTTATTTTTATCCTTGAATGAAAAACGAAATTGACAATCTTCAATAGGAAACCTACTGCCGGAACAAGGTAGTGGCACTGTATCCTGCTGCAAGTAATGATATTTTAGCATCGCTTGTAACAAAGGGTATTTGGGTTCTGTGGAAGATGAAGTGCTCTTTAAATCCTGAGACCAGTGATTAATACTGGCAACACTTGGAATGGTTTTTATCAATTTACAAAACTCCGTTTGCACTTCTCCTATTGCCACCCCAGCCTCGTTAATTTGATCTTTATATTTAGGGTTGTTATCGACTAGATGTATTATTTCATCTAAAAGAGCATCTTCAATTATGTCTCTTTGTTTATTATTGGAAAGATCTATAGAAAAAAATATATCATTTAGTAAAAAACCGTTTATGCGACACTTTATTAATAATTCACCATATGCCTGTATGATTTGTTTAGATCCCTCTGTTGTCTTAAGACTTTTACCATCAGCTGGCTTTTCCATATAAGCTCTTATCGCTTGGGTCAAACTTTTAGCATCTTCTATTAAACTAGTTAACATGGATGACACGGAAATTTGACTTTGCATCAATTCCACTAATTCCTTAAGCCGTATCTGCACACTACACAATTCGAGCTCTGGCTTTTTAAGCTTTAGCATATCTTCGATGATGGCCAAAAGACTATTAGCAGAATAAACAGCCTCTGCTGTATAGTCTGGGAAAAATTTATGTTCATGGAGTAACTTTGCCATTGCACCCACAACTTTAGCCACAGCTTGCTCCAGAATAATATTTTCTTGCAAGGTAAATTGTGTTCCAGTATTCAGAAAATTTAAATTTTCAAAAGCTTCCCAACATTCTTGAAGAGCCTCCAAGAAACTGAAATTTGCAGTAACGGGAGACGAATAGGAGGTAAAAGCTAACGGCTCCAGTAGTTGCTGATAGGTCGTCTCTCGACGTTTTTTTTCTTGTTTTTTTAAAAGCGGTGGCGACATTTGAAGAGGAGATGGGTCTACCGGTGCTATTTTTTCAGGTTCAGATGATTTCTGATCGGCTGTATCTTCAAGGGCTTGCTCTTCTTGCAGATCGGCAGAAGAGGTTAATGAGACAAGCTCTTGCTCTTTTTGATGTGACATTGGTTCCTCTTACAATAGCAAAAAGTTAAATTTATGTATTAATTGGTAATTTTTCACGCTAAAAAAATATTTTAGCATTATGTCCATATATTAGCCTATAAATCAATGTCTTGCCGTTTCTCTCTACAAATACTATTATCCTTTTTTTTTACCCTATCAAGTGGATTATTCCTATGCTAACCGGCTTTTTTCTGCCTCAATTTGGAGCATAACATGTCTCCTGCCACTAATGCCGACCCTCAGGAATTACAAACTTTTGACCAGGTTTCTTATGATTGGTGGAACCCTGAAGGTCTATTTAAAACCCTGCACCATATTAATCCAGTGCGGTTACAGTTCATCACTGATACGACAAATTTAAACCATAAAACGGTATTGGATGTGGGCTGTGGCGGTGGGATTTTGACGGAAAGTCTTGCAGCGCAAGGGGCACAGGTGACGGGTATTGATATGTCTGAAAAGGCGCTTATTGCTGCTCGCGAACATGCGCTTAAAAAAAATATTGAGATTAATTATCAGCAATCGACTGTAGAAGATTTTGCCAATTCTCATGCGCAAGCATTTGATGTGATTACTTGTATGGAGCTATTGGAACACGTGCCTGATCCAGCTTCAGTAGTTAAAGCTTGCGCGCAGCTACTTAAGCCTGGCGGAGAGATTTTTTTCTCTACCATTAACCGCACTTTTAAGGCCTATGCTTTTGCTATTCTCGGCGCGGAATATTTGTTAAAACTGCTGCCTAAAGGCTTACATACTTATGATAAGTTTATCCGTCCTTCTGAATTGGCTGTTTGGCTGCGGCAGTCGGACTTAGCGCTTTTACGGGTTGCGGGGCTTTCTTATAATCCCATCACGCATGCTTGCCGTCTTAAACAGGATACGGATGTGAATTATCTTGTGCATTGTAAGGCTGGGATTGTTGAGTAACTCTCCAGCGACGACGTGCATTTTTTGAGTTTCGCGCGAAAGACTAACTACTTTTACTTCAGGATTACACTTTCATGCCAGAAGCCATTTCCCTATACCGACAACCCAAAGGTTTATACTTATTATTTTCAACCGAGCTATGGGAACGTTTTGGTTTCTACACTATCCAAGCCATTCTTATTCTCTATATGACCAAAGGCCTAGGTTACGAAGATCATAAAGCCAACCTTTTATACGCCGTCTACTCAGCTTTACTCTATGTAACCCCCATACTCGGCGGCTATATGGCCGATCGCTTTCTGGGTTTCCAGCGCGCAATCATGATCGGCGGCGCTTTATCTGCCGTAGGTTATCTATGCACAGCGATTCCTAATGAAACGTCATTTTTCGTTGGTTTAAGTATTTTGATGTGTGCCAACGGTTTGTTTAAACCCAATGTATCCAGTATCGTTGGCGATCTCTATGCGCCGGGTGATCCACGCCGCGACGGGGGTTTCACATTGTTTTATATGGGAATCAATATTGGCGCCTTAGTGCCCCCATTGATCGCAGGCACCTTGACTGAACATTACGGCTGGCACAGTGGATTTTTATTGGCAGCTGCCGGCATGATTTTGGGTTTAGTGATCTTTTCATTAGGCAGAAAGCGCCTGCCATTGGCAGGTAAAATTCCACTTATCAGTCCGTTGAATCAATCTAAATCAGCTAAAATCCGCTTTGAAATTCTATTTTATCTAGGATTTATTATCGCAGTGCTGCTGTGTATGCTGGCATTTCATTATCCACAAGCCACCGCTTGGCTCACTGAAGCCGCTGCTGTAGTCATTACATTAATCGTTGTTTATTTTATGTATAAAGAACCCAAGGCACATCGCAATAAAATGTGGGCTAGCCTAATTTTGACTGCCATTTCCATTGGCTTTTGGGCATTGTACAACCAGACCTTCACTTCACTGACCTTATTTGCTGACCGCAATATGGAGCAATATTTTCTCGGCATTCCAGTGAATGCTTCGACTATGCAATTTTTTAACCCGTTATTTATTATCCTGCTCAGCCCAATTCTTAGCAGCCTTTGGGTTAAATTAAGCCGTCAACACATCAATCCCGGCTTTGCACTGAAATTTGCCCTAGGCGTAGCCTTTGTCACGTTAGGTTTTTTAATTTTACCGCTAGGTATCAAATTTACCGCCCATGCCGGTATTATCTCCGCTTGGTGGTTGGTCATCAGTTATTTATTACAGACCTTAGGTGAACTGTTATTATCGCCGGTAGGACTGTCCATGATTACGGTACTCACTCCCAAGCGTTTAGTTGGTATGATGATGGGCGTATGGTTCTTTGCACAAGCGGCGTCCTTTGCCTTAGGCGGCACGCTGGCAAATTTGGCGGCCGCACCGGAAAATGTCGATAAAATGACTTCCTTAACCATATATAATCATGCATTTTTATTATTTGGGCTATTTTCATTGGCATTGACAGTTATTAGCTTTTTACTTATCCCCTTCTTAAAACGCCTCATAGGTCAATTACCGCATGATAGAACTGCATGATCTCAATAAAAGCTATCGTTTAGCTGATGGCGCGATCATACCCGCTTTGATAGATGTACAAATATCGGTTAAACGCGGTGAAATTTTTGGCATCATCGGCGAAAGTGGCGCGGGTAAGAGTACTTTGATCCGCTGTGTCAATCTGCTGGAAATTCCTAATTCCGGCAAGGTGATCGTCGATGACCAGGAATTGACGGCGCTGAATAAAAAACAATTGCGCTTAGCACGCCGCAAAATTGGCATGATCTTTCAACATTTCAATTTGATCAATTGCCGCACCGTCTACCAAAATATTGCCTTTCCTCTGGAATTAGCCGGTTTCTCCAAGAGTGAAATTGCCAAAAAAGTGCAACCATTATTGGAGTTAACTGGTCTTAGCGAACGCAAGAATTATTATCCCAGCCAATTAAGCGGTGGACAAAAACAACGTGTAGCCATTGCCCGCGCCTTAGCCAATGATCCTATAGTTCTGTTAAGCGATGAAGCCACCTCTGCTCTAGACCCGGAAACCCGGCATTCGATTTTACATTTGCTCAAAGAAATCAATGAACGTATGGGTTTAACGATTTTGTTAATCACCCATGAAATGCAAGTTATCAAAGAAATCTGTCACCGCTTAGCCATTCTGGAACACGGTCGCGTAATTGAACAAGCTGAGGTGTTTAATTTCTTTACTCGCCCACAAACAGCGACCTCGAAAAAATTTATTCGCAGCTATTCCATGCATGAATTACCTGAAAGTTTGCAAACTCATGTATCGACTGTGCCGTTACCAGAATCTGCACCACTTTGGCGCTTGTCATTTTTCGGCAAAGTCGCACAAGAGCCGATGATTTCACATTTGGCACGTCATTATTCATTAAACTTAAATATTCTGCAGGCCAATATCGAGGAGGTGCGTGATACGATGGTTGGAGTCATGATGGTTGAAGTCCAAGGCGAACCTGAAAATGCCCAACAGGGTATAGAATATTTAACACAAAAAGGTGTTTTTGTTGAGGTGTTGGGATATGTCAGCCGATCTAATTAATCAAGTACTGCAAAGCACCTTGGAAACCATTTACATGGTACTACTTTCCGGGAGTATTTCGGTATTATTTGGATTACCCCTGGGAGTAATTTTATTAACCACAAGAACCGGTGGAGTCTTACAAAATCTGCTGTGTAATCGCGGCCTAAGCTTTGTAGTCAATGTTGTACGCGCCATTCCCTTCGTCATTCTGCTGATTGCTTTAATACCGCTGACGCGTTTACTGGTAGGCACCTCTATCGGTACGCAGGCTGCAATTGTACCATTGACCATCGGCGCTATTCCTTTTGTCGCCAGAATTGTAGAGAACGCTCTCGCCGAAGTGAATTCGGGTCTGATTGAGGCGGGTCATGCTATGGGTACTTCGCCGTGGCAAATCATTTATAAAATATTACTGCCTGAAGCACGCCCGGGAATTATTCAGGGTATCACTGTTACTTGGATCAGCTTAGTTGGATATTCAGCCATGGCTGGAGCCGTTGGCGGTGGGGGATTGGGTAGTCTTGCGATTAATTATGGCTATCAAAGGTTTAATTTAACCATTCTTTTGATTACTATTGTGGTGTTAATTATACTGGTTTACGGGATCCAATTTTTAGGTGATTGGCTCTCCCGAAGATTTATGCATTAAATAAAAGGAATAGCAGATGTCACTATTAAAAAAACTCTTTAAAATTATTCTCCTGGCCACTACCTTCGTCGTTGTTTCAGCTTGCAGCCAAAAATCTTCCGCTGATGGCAATACTATCAAGGTAGGCACCATTGCTGGACCTGAAACTCAACTGATGGAAGTAGCGAAACAGGTAGCAGCAAAAGATTATAATCTGGATATAGAAATCGTACCCTTCACTGACTACAACATGCCAAATGAAGCTTTGGCAGATGGCAGCATTGACGCCAATATGTTCCAGCATAAACCTTACTTAGATGCAGCGATTAAAGCCAAAGGTTATAAAATCGTCCCTGTAGGTAAAACTTTTGTTTATCCCATGGGTGTGTATTCGAAAAAAATTCATGAAATTTCCGCTCTACCTGATGGAGCAACTGTAGCAATTCCCAACGATCCAAGTAATGAAGCTCGTGCGCTATTGATTCTGCAAAAAGCTAATTTAATTACGCTGAAAAACAGTGATAATCCCAACGCTACTGTCGCAGATATCGCTTCTAATCCTAAAAAGCTTAAGTTCAGAGAAATAGACGCTGCGCAATTGCCACGCGTATTACCGGATGTGGCTTTAGCTGTTATCAATACTAACTATGCCATGATTGCAGGTTTGCTTCCTTCTCGGGATGCGTTGATTGTTGAAAGCGCTGATTCGCCTTATGCTAATTTGATTGTAGTGCGGCAAGGGTCAGAAAATGATCCGCGGGTACAGCACTTGGTGGATGCTTTACATTCTGATGCGGTCAAGAAAGAAGCCAAAGCGCTGTTTAAAGATCAGGCGGTACCAGCTTGGTAAGCATTTTTGTGGAAATGGCTTAATTCAACGTAACTACTTGCGCTCCGCGCCACAAAAAGGCGACATGCACGTCGTCCCGGCATCCATACCGGGACGACGTGCGAATGGTGACGTCTTTAGAAGCGCAAGCGAAGGACGACAGCTACGCTCAGGATGACAGCGAGGAAGTAGTAGGTGAAGATGCAGATGAAGATGCGGGTGAAGTCAACTGTGAATCAGAGATAACAGGATTAGTAGGCACCGGAAAAAATCCTACTACACCCGCCCCTTCTGAATATTGTGCAGGCAACATAGTTGAACTAGTAGAGCCCACTGAAGATGTGCTAATAGCTGAATTCTGCTGTAAATCTGCAGGAGCAACATCAACCAGGGTTTCTTCCTCTCCATTATTTTCAGCCGAAGGATTATGCGAAAGCGAAATAGCTTTTGCTAGCTTTAAATTTTCAGGTTCGTTGTCATTGTCGATATCCAGCTCCTCTTCGCTGGTAACTCCCTCTGTATCTGAAGCTGAGTTATCTTCTTGTTGAGTTAATGTTGCTGGGGTTGCATTGACTCTAAATTTTTGTTCTTTGTGTTTCTTGTCGCCGTCGCCATTATCTGAAACAGTTGTTTTATTTGGCTTTTTAAATGATTCAAATATAACCTGTTGCTGAAATAATTCTTGTTGAAGTTGCTCCTGCTGCATCAGATTTTGGCTATCTTGACGATTTAACCGCTTGCGACTCGGATAATGATCATTATCGGCAGTGGAAGCTATGGTTTCTTTTGAGGCAAGAACACTATTTTCACTTCTAGATAAAACTAATTTTTTTTCTCGTTTCTCATATCTGTCTTGCATTCCAATTTCATGGTCCTCTAATTCCTGGTTTATCATGGAATTTTCCAAAGGCCGCACACCTTTACCTAAATAGGGAAAATGTTTTTCTTTTTCAGATTTTATAAATTCATCGAGGGCAGCAAGCACGCCTTTCATATTTAGTGAAATTGAATCATCAATATGCTGTTGATCCCTATGCCATAATCTCAATAGAGAATTTAACTTAATGCCTAAGTCGATATAGCGTTTTATTGTGGCTATTTTTACAGAATCAGAAACCGTAGTAGCAATGGGTCGTAAAACAAATTGTTTCAAACTTTTATTTAACAAAACCTCTACTTCATCAAAAGTCATTTTTGAAAGCGGCATTTTTGTACACCTTATGTATTATTATGTATTCTTATGAATCCAAGGTCTAAATCAGCCAGAAACATTGCTCGAAGCCATTCCACTATCTGCCAACGGTCTTGATGCCACCCGTCCTATTGGTTGCGGCAAACCTTGCGTTTCATCCGAAATATCCATCGCTTTATCCCATTCCACCATCGCTTGTTTATCTTTAATAGCCAGCCGTACCACTGTCTTGATGCGTTCTGCATCTTTGGGGGCAGGAGTATCCGCATCTTTATCGGTTAAAGGCACATGCGATTCAAGGTAAAGCTCTCCAGCTAACCAGCCGGCTTTATAAGGTTCATTAATGATATAAACATTCGCGCCATTAGGTACCATGCTAAATAACCGCTCTATATCTTCAGGATATAAGCGGATACAACCGGAACTGCTGCGTCTACCTATGCCGCCCAACGGATCATTAGTACCGTGAATTAAATAGGTTGGCTTTGATAAACGCATAGCAAATTTGCCCAGTGGATTATCAGGTCCTGGAGGCACAACTTTAGGGATATCAATCCCTTCTTTAGCACGGGCTATGCGGATGGATTCTGGTGAATACCAGGTGGGATTGGGAATATGTTGAATAATTTTCAAAACACCTATCGGGGTATCTTCACCTTCGCGGCCAATGCCAATAGGATAAGTGTGGACGGTGCGGCCACCGTTGGTATAAAAGTACAGCCGCATCTCCGCTAAGTTGATAACAATGCCATTGCGTGGGGTATTCGGTAGAATAAACTGGCTGGGAATGACTACTACGGTGCCTGGATTTAAATGGTCAGGGTCAATATTAGGATTAGCTTCTTCTAATTCGGTATATCCCATATCATAATCGCGGGCGATCTGCGGCAAGCTATCTCCCGCTTTGACCACTGCAGTTTTAACTGATCCCACAACATCACCCTGGGCAGGAACATTGAAAGTTTGTGCAAACGCACTTGTAGAAATAAAAAATAATGCCAAAATAAAATGAATTACACTGAACCGGCAGGTGTTACCTATTGTTACCATCATGTTGCAAACCTTTTTGAAGTTGTTTTTTACGTGTTTTTACGGCATAACATTATAAACTGAATTTGCTGCAGAGCAAAATCTTAATTCTATACGAGAAATCTCATGAAAAATATACTGATTCTTTATTATAGTCGCTATGGCGCTACAGCAAAAATGGCAGAATATGTCGCACGCGGTGTCGCCATGGTGAACGGGATAGAAGCTAAAATACGCACTGTTCCTCCGGTTTCACCCGTCAATGAAGCCACTGCCCCAGAAATACCCACATCCGGTGCTCCTTATGCAACGCTGGAAGATTTAAAAGAATGCGCTGGATTAGCCGTGGGTAGCCCAACCCGCTTTGGCAACATGGCTGCGCCTATGAAATATTTTTGGGATGGTACCAGCAATTTATGGTTATCTGGAGAGTTGTCTGGGAAACCAGCAGCTTTTTTCACTTCAACTGCCAGCCTACATGGTGGACAAGAAGCTACTTTATTGAGCATGATGCTGCCTTTATTGCATCATGGCGCAATGATTGTTGGCATTCCTTACGCTGAAGCAGATTTAGTCACTACCCGAAGTGGTGGCACACCTTATGGTGCAAGCCATGTAGCCGGTTTAGAGAGTAATGCTCCATTAAGTGAGGAAGAAATGAGATTATGCAAGGCACTTGGTAAACGCTTGGCTGAGGTGGCATTAAAATTGACATAATTATTTATTGTCCCGCAAAGCCTTACTTTGCGAGACAACAAAAATTTTAATCGCTATTTAGGTTCTAATTCATTATCTGACTTACGTTGCATTTCATCATATTCGGCCAGAATCTGATAAAGCTCGTAATCAGAGGTTTCATTGCTTTCTAGTCTTGACAAGTATTGAGAATCGTTTTCTACATTTCTATAAAAATGATGTGTGGTTTTTTGATGTAACATTTTTTCAGATCTCCATATGGTTTACATAAATACTGATTCAAGTATCTTGTTTGCCATTCTGCCGAGTTTATCTTAAAGAAATATTAACAATCCTCTTAAAATTTACAAAAAATTTATAATCTTTTTTGGTAAATTTAAAAAATAAAACCCCACAAATAACTTTCATCCTAATCACAAGTGCGGGATGACAGTTCAGCCCAATATCGTCTTCACAAAAGGAATTGTAAGCCGACGCTGCGCAATATACGAAGCCTGATCTAATTTTTCCAATGCCGCCTGTAAAGCATGCATATCACGCGAATAATGATGGATAAGATAATTGCCTACTTCCAATGACAAACCCAAACCCCAAGCATTGGCACGCAACTGCAATGCGGCAATTTTCTGTTCATCCGCCAGCGGTTTAACTTGAAATACCACACTTGCCGCCAACCGCGAACCTAAATCAGCCAACCCCCAGGTATGCTGCACTGGTGGTGCATGACTGGCAATCAACAACCGACAACCCGTGCTCAATAGACGGTTATAGCAATGAAATAATGCTTCTTCCCAAGCTGCATCCTGAATCACTGCTTCAATATCATCCAAACAAATCAGCGCCAATGATTCCAAACCTTCAAGAATAGTCGGAGAAAAATTGGCTTTAGCCAGCGGTAAATAAGCAGTCGCGTTTCCTTCACGATTTAAAACCAGGCAGCACGCTCGCAATAAATGGGTCAACCCCACGCCCGAAACTCCATACAAATAAACGCAAGGCTCAGTTAACCCTTGAACAAAGTTTTTTAAATACGCTATCACCTGCGCATTATCACCTGGATAGAAACTTGCAAAAGTCGTGGTGTCGTCCCATTTTAAAGGGAGTGGTAATTGCATAGCGTGATCCATTTTTTTTAACAACTACGGCGAAACTTCATCCGGGACTACATTATTCGTATCCGGGGTGAATTGTGTCGGCGTATCCGGCACTGAGTAAGATTGCACATTGGATTGGGGAGCATTGCCAACACTGACAGGCGCTTGAGTGCTAGCTGATGATAATACGGTTGTCGCATTACCAGCCCCAGCCCATTGATAAGTCAGCCCTCCCTGATTTTGAGAATTGAGCGCAGTTAATTGCCCACCCTGATTGATCTCATTAACAAAAGCACTCTGCGCGGCACGCAAACTCACCGCCAACATCACACTATCACCAGCCATTCGCGTCGTATCCACCCCCATCACACTGGTCAAATTGCGTAAATAATTCACTAATGCCGCATAATCCTTTAAGCCATTAATCCCAATCACCGTCAAACTCACCTGCCCAGATGCTGGCATGGCTGGTTCAGCTGTATTGGTAGCCGTAGTAATCCCAGCCAATTTAGTCAATACTGCAGCAGCTGCCTGGTTGGCATTATTACCTTGGGTTTGCCATGAGACATTGCCTTGGTTACTCAGTAGAACCCAACTCCCTTGTGAACTACCATCAGGTTGCTTTTGTATCTTACCTAATAAAATATTATCTGCCCGATAACGTTGCGAAGCCTGCTGCACAGCCCCCTGGTCTAACTGCCATACTTGGCTGGCAGACACGCTTGAAACATCTTGTAAATCTCCTGCCGGCCACAACAAGGATAAACCAGCTTTATCGGCCTGCTGCTGCACATTCGCCACCGTTGCATCTTTGCTATCTGTTAATATTTGCGGCTGACCTTGTGCATCTTGCACAGCTAGCCATACCAAAGTCAGTGAACGATTTTGCGATGTCGCCATCTGCGTGGGTGGAGCTTGATAAGCTTGATTTACATTTTGTAACAAATTATCTACAGCTTTAGGTGAAAAGCGAATTTGCAGCGAAAGCGATCCTGAACGGCTATCGGTCACATAATTGTAGCTTTGCACATAAGCATCCGCTTTGGCTAACCCTTGCTTAACCCTATCACTATCACCAATATTCGGATTACCACTCATCCTAACTAACACCTGTAACAACGCTGGCGCCACCGCTTTATTCCAATCTGCGGGAGAATGACTGGCTACTGCCACCTGCCCTTGATAAGCACTTAAAGGCATTGCTGCCAAAAGGATTCCACTATACGGTATTAGTAACAGCAGCAGAATTTTAAGATATAGTCGATAACATTTCATGTGTTCGTACTTCCTCTTCTAATTTTTAAAAAATACTTTTAGGTAGCTGGTAACCAATCACTTTCATTAAAAACCTACCCTTTTAAACCTAGCCTCACTATAATTATCCCACCCTCACATCAGTAGAATATAACCGCATGAGCAATTTAAAAAACTCCCAAATCACCTACGAAGACGCCGGCGTCAGTATAAAAACAGGCAATGAATTAGTCACACGCATTAAACCCATCGCCACTAAAACCCATCGTCCAGGCGTCCTCGCCGGTCTTGGTGGCTTTGGCGCACTATTTGAATTGCCATTACATCGTTACCAACAACCCATTTTAGTTTCCTCAACCGATGGCGTAGGTACCAAGCTCAAGTTAGCATTGGCTTTAAATAAACATGACACCATCGGTATAGACCTAGTTGCTATGTGCGTCAATGACATTATTGTACAAGGTGCCGAGCCACTGTTTTTTTTAGATTATTTTGCCACAAGCCGCCTAGATCTTGCCATTGCAACAGAGGTCATACGCGGCATAGGCCAGGGTTGTGAACAAGCAGGTGCTGCACTCGTTGGGGGTGAAACGGCCGAAATGCCCGGAATGTATCAGCATGGCGATTATGACTTAGCCGGTTTTGCCGTAGGTATAGTCGAAAAAAATGCCCTGCTGGACGGCACCAAAGTACGTGCCGGTGATGCGGTAATCGGCATAGCTTCTTCTGGTGTACATGCCAATGGTTTTTCTCTAATCCGCAAAATACTAGAACAAACCCATAGCGATCTTCACATGCCATTCGCACAGAGCACCCTAGGAGAGACACTGCTACAACCAACACGCATTTATGTCAAACCTATCTTGCAACTGCTGAAGCAAGTGGAAGTACATGCCATCGCGCACATCACAGGTGGTGGCTTATTAGAAAATCTGCCGCGAGTACTACCCCCATACACACAAGCCAGACTTAATGCAAGCAGTTGGCCGCTTCCTGAGATTTTTCACTGGATACAAACGCAAGCCCAAATTGAAGCAGCCGAAATGTATCGCACTTTCAACTGTGGAATCGGCATGACTCTGGTTGTCCCAGCCCATGCGATTGAAACTAGTTTACAATTATTGCAACTCGCAGGTGAAACCGCCTGTGTGATAGGTACTATTGAAACATCTCAGTCCTCCCTTCCCGAGGTAATCATCGCTTAATGTCTCAATACACTAACAACCATCCACTCCGGCTAGCCATCTTAATCTCTGGTAATGGCAGTAATTTACAAGCGATCATTGATGCTATTGCTGCTGGTCTTCCCGCCAAAATCAGCGTCGTGATTAGCAATCAGGAACAAGCCTTTGGCCTGGTACGCGCGGCACGCGCTGGCATTCCTGTTAAAATCTTATCGCATAAAGCCTTCCCAGATCGAACCAGCTATGATGCAGCCTTGCAGTCTTGCCTGGATGAATATCAGCCTGAATTAATCATTTTAGCCGGCTTTATGCGTATTTTAAGTGATGAATTTGTCAGACACTTCCATCCACGGCTGTTAAACATCCACCCTTCTTTATTACCCAAATATCCTGGTTTGAATACTCACCAACAAGCATTGGCTAATGGAGATAGTACCCACGGCGTCACTGTGCATATAGTCACACCCGAAGTCGATGCCGGACCCATTATTGCCCAGGCTGCAACTCGCATCACACTAGAAGACACTACGGATTCTTTAAAAGCCAAAGTTCAACAATTAGAGCATCAAATTTACCCTGAGGTCATCAGGTTATATGCTGAAGGACGTTTACAGCTGCATGATAATGGAGTGAGTCTTGATGGTCAGTTGCTTCCAGTACAGGGGGGGCAGTTTTCTTTCTCGCCTTTGGCAGATCAGAACGCTGAATGATCTTCTCTCTTTCCCCAGCTGTCATCCTGAGCATAAGCGAAGGATGACAGTGGTGACAGTGATTTTAACAACACACCCTAGATTTTTCACAGCCCTTATGGGATTATTATTCTTTTGATAACAAAGGATAGGACACCTCACTATGGTTAAATCAGAGCTAATCTATCTTATTGCACAACACATGGCAGAAAAACGTCAGCACCTGTCGCTTGAAGATGTGGAAATGAGCGTCAACCAGATTTTTGAATATTTAAGCGAGACCTTAAGCCAAAATGGGCGTATTGAAATTCGCGGCTTTGGCAGTTTTAACCTACACTACCGCCCACCTCGTAATGCTCATAATCCTAAAACAGGGGAAAAACTAGCAACTGAAGCTAAGTACATGCCACACTTCAAAGCAGGAAAAGATTTACGCGATCGAGTGAATCAAGCTGCAAATACGGATAAACAATAAACTTTTTGCACCCCCTTTGAAAAAGGGGGGCATGATTAGAGAAAGAAAAACAAATCAAGTCACCGGCAACGTCACCCCTTTCTGCCCCTGGTACTTCCCGCCTCTATCCTTATAAGACGTCTCACAAATTTCGTCTGATTCAAGAAACAGCATTTGCGCTACACCTTCATGGGCATAAATCTTGGCCGGTAAATTTGTCGTATTTGAAAACTCTAACGTCACATGCCCTTCCCATTCAGGTTCTAAGGGAGTCACATTCACAATAATGCCACAACGCGCATAGGTAGATTTACCGACACAAATTGTCAACACATTACGTGGAATGCGGAAATATTCAATGGTGCGAGCTAAAACAAATGAATTAGGCGGGATAATACATACATCAGCGCGAACATCGATAAAACTTTTCCCATCAAACGCTTTGGGATCCACAATAGCTGAATTGATATTCGTAAAAATTTTAAATTCATCTGCACAACGCACATCATAACCGTAGCTGGAAGTTCCATAAGAAACAATCCGGCCAGTCGCATTCTGGCGCACTTGTTGAGAAGCAAATGGCGTAATCATATGATGCTTTTCCGCCATCTGGCGAATCCATTTATCTGATTTTATTGGCATAGTGCACCTGTAGAATGTTATAGAACCATCCCCTTTGAAAAATGGGGAAACTAACATGGACTAACTAGTCGTTAGCGCGAAATTCAAAAAATGCACGTCGTCCCGGCAGGAAGCCGGGATCCAGCTGACACAGAAGTTAAAGTTTCGTGCGGCCTGGATCCCGGCATCTATGCCGAAACGACGTGCATTTTTTGAATTTTGCGCCGGCGACTAACTAATCCCTACCCTTCAACTACTATCTTCGGAAATTTAGCCCCATAATTTTTCGGTTGTAAAGCAATCTTTCCCGCCAACTTTCTCGCAATTTCCCGGTAGATTTTTGCAATATCACTTTCGGGCGCAGCATTCACCACTGGTTGCCCGCAATCAGCCTGCTCGCGAATCTGTTTGGCCAACGGCAAATTGCCTAACAATTCAACCGCATAATCTTTAGCTAAGCGAGAAGCACCTTCATTGCCAAAAATAGACTCCTCATGACCACACTGGCCGCATACGTGTATGCTCATATTCTCGACAATACCCAATAGCGACACATTGACTTTACGAAACATTTCCAAACCTTTGCGCGCATCCAACAAAGCAATATCCTGCGGCGTAGTCACAATTAACACCCCATTCAAGGGAATTTTCTGCGCCAGAGTCAGTTGAATATCCCCCGTTCCCGGCGGCAAATCAATAATGAGATAATCCAGATCATCCCAAGCCGTATCACGTGCCAATTGCTGCAAAGCACTGCTGACCATAGGTCCACGCCAAATCATCGGCGTTTCTGGATCAATTAAATACCCAATGGACATGGATTGTAACCCATGCGCCAACACTGGAGAGATAGGTTGACCATTTTGCGTCACTAACCGCGTGCTAACTCCCAGCATATGTGGCTGATTAGGCCCATAAATATCGGCATCTAAAATACCCACGCGCGCCCCTTCAGCTTTTAAGCTAGCCGCAATATTCACTGCCGTAGTGGATTTTCCTACCCCACCTTTCCCTGAAGCCACTGCAATGACATTTTTTACCCCGGGTATATTTTGTACTCCCGGTTGAAACAGATGCGAATCAATCTGCCAAGTTGCTGTGAGTTCAAGTTGATACCCTGGAAACTTTGCAGTAATCATTTCTTGCAATAGCGCTGCCATGGCGGCTTTTAAATGTGCCAAAGGATAGGGTAATTTGATGTGCAAAGTAATTTTTCCCGGAGCAATTTCCAGGTGTTTGACAGCCTGTAATTCTCCCCAGGTTTTTTTTAGATAAGGATCTAAGTAATTTTGCAGTAATGTTTCTAAAGACATGAGGTATCGAACCACCAGATTTATATTAATTTGATACAAGTTTGTCGTATTTTACCAGATTTTAGACTTCTAGAATATATACATAAGCTATAATTATACAGATACAATGAGGGGTAAGTTATGTACAACAAATATCATATTTTAGCACTAAAAGCTGCTTTTATCCTGGGCACTATAGGACTTACAACCTACGCCTTTGGACAATCTCCAAATGAGGATTACTGTAACTATTCAAATCAATATTGCAATGATTACGACGACAGCTACTACTATAACCCGCCTTACTACTATAACCAACCTTATTATCCCTACCCCTATAATTATAATTACCCTTATATCTCAGGAAATGTCATTATTCAAAATGGTAATGAAGGGGAAAACCATGAGGAATTTCATGGCGAACATATGATGCATGGCGGGGAGCATGGGGGACATCGTTAACCTCCTCACTTTTTTCGCCGATGTTTAGCTAGCCCATGATGATAACACTAGCTTTTTTGTAGCAACCCGTCATAATTCAAAACCATACTCGCTATAAACCCAGATAAAAAATCTCGAGCTTATGTTTCAATTTATTATCGTGCTCATCATCTGCATACTGGCAGGTGTTGAAGTTGATCTATTTATTCCTAGTTTTCCCGAAATGCGCCAGGTTTTTCACCTGTCACCCTTCCAGGTGCAATTAACTTTAAGCGTTAATTTCCTCGCTTTTTGCATCTGCAGCTTATTTGCTGGCACCTTGGGGGATCGTTTCAATAGACGCACCATTATACTTGGTGGCTTGATACTGTTTGTATTAGGTAGTTTGTTATGTGTCAGTGCAGTGAATATCGATATGCTAATACTCGGGCGTTTCTTCCAAGGTACCGGCATAGCCGGACCTGCCGTGTTAGGCTATGCGGTGATCGCAGATACTTACCCAATTGAAAAACAAGCAAGCATGCTAGGAATTTTAAATGGCATTATCACCATCGCCATGGCATTTGCTCCCACCATCGGTAGCTATGTCAACCTCTACTTCGGCTGGCACGGAAATTTCGTCCTATTGCTGAGTCTAGGTATTATCTGCCTTATTACCAGCGCAATCGGTCTACCTAGCCGCAAAGGTGATCCCTCCATCCGCCTCTCACCCAAAAGCTACTGGCCGTTATTATGCTCTCGCAAGCTCATGACTTTCATCGCTTGCATCTGTTTTGCTATCACTCCCTACTGGGTTTTTGTCGGCATGTCCTCGATTTTATATATGGAAAGCCTTGGCGTCTCACTCAAACAATTTGGCTTTTACCAAGGCGCGATCGCTGCCGTTTTTTCAATCTTAAGCCTACTCAGCCCCAAAATTTTAGCAGCTTTTGGCCAACGCCGCTGTTTATATACTGGTATTATATTGACTGGTGTGGCCATTATTTTTATTCTGCTGATAGCATTATTTCAAGTCCACAATCCCTTAATCATCACCGGAGCCATGTTGATTTTGGCTGCCGGTATTTTATTTCCCATCAATATTTCATTTCCGCTGGCAGTCGATGTGATAGAAAATGCCAAGGGCCGATCAACAGCACTTATTCAAGCAGGACGCCTCTTGCTATCTTCACTTTGCTTACAGTTAGTCAGCTATTTTTATCATGGAACATTTCTACCAATCGGCTTAGTCATGACGATATTTCTCAGTTTAAGTTTAATCTTAATTACTGTATTAATTCGCAAACAATGGCTAACACTACATTCATAGAGATAGATAGGGAGAATTTACACTATGCAATTACCCGAAATTTATGTCAGCACCGACATTGAAACCGATGGTTGGACTCCAGGCAAAAATTCCATGCTCAGCCTAGGTTCAGCAGCCTTCCTCGCTGATAAAACCTTACTTGATACCTTCACCGTCAACCTTGAAACCCTGCCCAATGCCGTTCAAGAACCAGCTACCCTACACTGGTGGAACACCCAACCAGTAGCCTTCGAAGCCTGCCGCCGCGATTGCCAACCCCCAGCAACCGCAATGCAAAAATACCAACGCTGGCTAAAACAACTACCAGGAAAAATAATTTTCGTCGCCTACCCCGCCGCCTTTGATTTTAATTTCGTCAATTATTACCTACAACGCTTCGTCGGAGAAAACCCCTTCGGCTTCGCCGTTATAGACATTCGCAGCTACGTCATGGGCATGCAAAACCTCCCTTACCGCAAAGCTGGAAAAAACCATTACCCCGCAGAATGGTTTGACAATCTACCCCACACCCACATCGCCCTCGACGACGCCCTAGAACAAGGCAGTTTATTTTGCAACATATTGAAAGCCAACCAACAACTATCATCTTGAATTAACTCACATGTAGTTGTGGTCAGCTCATCTTATTAAATGATGGCGTTAAAGTAAGGCGAAAGTGGCGGGGAGGGGCTCATCAGACCGTCGGGTTCATGGATGAACCCGTCGAGCGTACACGGACGTATTCACAGCGTGTCTGATGAGCCCCTCCCCGCTACTTTCGCCGATATGTGGCACACCCCCTTGGCACAAATCCCTAACGCAACATAAACGCAAAATAAGCCAAAAATACTAACGTAATAAAATACAACATAGGATTAAGCGCTTTCACTTTACCCGTAAACAGCTTTAACACCACATACACTATAATGCCAATACCCAAACCGTCGGCAATAGAAAAAGTAAAAGGAATCATAATAGCAATCAAAATACAGGGAATAAAATCCGTAGGATCATCAACACGAAACAACACCACATTCTTCATCATCAAAATACCCACATACAACAGCGCTGGCGCCACCGCATAACTTGGAATAGCCATTGCCAAGGGCGATAAAAACAAAGCCACAAAAAATAACACCCCAATCGTCAATGCCGTTAAACCTGTCCTACCCCCCGCTTCAATACCCGCTGCACTTTCTATATACGGACTAGTACTAGCAGTCCCCAGTAACGAACCACAAATAGTAGCACCACTTTCAGCAATCAAAGCACGCGAAATTCGCTGCGAACGCTGCTCATCCTGTCGAAACAACGACTGCCGTAATATACCCATCAAGGTGCCAGTAGAATCAAAAAACACCACCAGAAAAAAAGTAAAAATAATCGGCAAATATTTATAATGCAGCGCCTCTTGAATATTAACTGCCAACAAAGTAGGCGCAAGACTCGGCGGCAAAGCAAAAACACCGTGAAACTTAGCCAAACCAGATACCAAACTCACCAAAGTAATCAAGAGAATAGAAATAATCATGGCGCCATGCACCCTAAAATAATCAAGCACCACGATTATCAGAAATCCAATAAAAAATAAAAGGCTCTGCCAAGAACGCACATCACCCATAGTCAACAAAGCTTTACCGGAAGGCTTAATCACAATACCGGCATTTTCTAACGCAATGATGGCAATAAACATGCCCAACCCCACCGCAATAGCCAGATTAATATTCTCCGGCATCGACTCAATAACCCATAACCGCGCCTTAGTCAGAGTAATCAAAAAAAATATCACCCCAGAAATAAATACCATCCCCAAAGCCAACTGCCAAGAATAGCCTAAACTCTGCACTACGGTATAAGCGAAAAAGATATTCACCGCCATACCCGGAGCCACTGCTATGGGGTAATTCGCCAGAAAAGCAACCAGCACACTACCAATGATAGTGACAAGACAAGTCGCAACATATACCGCGCCGGCATTCATACCCGTTGTACTTAAAATTGCGGGATTGACAAAAATAATATACGACATGGTCAAAAATGTAGTTAACCCTGCTACCAATTCTCGATTTATAGTTGTTTTATTTTCAGTCAGTTTAAAAAGCCGATTTAATACTTGCTGCATGGTAAGTTTCCTTTAAGATTAGCGCTTGACATAGGGCTATTTTATGGCTAGTTTGACCATAGACAAAAAAGTCAGGATTATATCAAAAGCAGCCACGATCTCATAATCATGCAACCCGTTTCCAAAAAAATAATTCCTTTCATTATTTCCTTAGCTTCGCTTATGCAAGCCCTGGATGTCACTATCATTAATACCGCCATACCCACAATGGCTGCTCATCTCAAAGTAAACCCTGTTGATATGAAAATTGCCTTGATTAGTTATTTGATGGCATTAGCTATCTTTATTCCTATCAGTGGCTGGGTGGCAGATAAATTTGGCGCCAAACGAGTTTTTACTTATGCCTTAGCGATTTTCACCGCCAGTTCGTTATGGTGCGGTTTTGCCCATAATCTGCTGGAATTAATTATCGCCCGAAGTGTTCAAGGCATTGGTGGGGCTATGATGCTACCTGTGGGGCGACTTATTATCGTGCGTACTTTTCCACGCAATAAAATCGTCGGAGTGATGAATCGCGTCATCACCATTGCCTCTATAGGCTCAATGTTAGGACCCGTTATAGGCGGTATACTCACTTATTATTTCTCCTGGTCATGGATTTTTTGGATTAATATTCCAATTGGCTTGGCTGCTATTGTGATGATCCAACATAGCTTGCCGGATATACTGCAGCAAGAAACGCCACCTCTGGATTTACTTGGATTTATACTATTTGGCGGCAGTCTTGCCGGGTTCACTTTTGGTATAGCACTGATTAGCCAATCTACTTCATACAGCCTGCTGGCTACTATGATTATTGCTGCTTCTATATTGGTATTTTTTCTTTATATCTGGCATTCAAGACATCAATCGTATCCCATAGTCAAAACTGCTCTGCTGCGCTATCGTACTTTTAAAACGGCAATTTCCGCTAATTTATGGGCTAGACTGGGTTTTTCCGGCATACCTTTTTTAGTACCGCTATTATTACAAGTAGTATTGGGCTACTCTTCTTATGAATCTGGATTATTAGTTGCGCCTATTGCTGGCGGATTGCTAATAGCCAAGCAAGTTTCATTGCCTTTATTACGGGTACTGGGTTATAAGAAATTATTAATTATCAATACGCTGTTTGTCGGAGTGTCACTGTGGTCGCTTATGCTGATTACCCAAGACACATCGATTGCAATGATCGTCAGTCTGACTTTTATATTTGGATTTTTAACCTCGATTCAGTATACCGGCATGAATACTTTAGCTTATGCGGGAATTGCTACAGAGGATCTCAGTGCTGCAACCAGTATTATGAGCACTTTACAACAGTTATCCCAAAGTTTCGGCGTCGCTGCCGCAGCATTATGCCTGCATTTGTTTGCCGCTAGTCGTACAGCGGCAGGCTCGTTGCTAACTACAGGGACATTTCAGCATACTTTCTTTACCTTGGGTGTGGTAACTATGATCTCCATCATCATCTTCACCGCTTTAAAACCTGGGGATGGATTGGAAATGTTGGTACGCGAGGCTAAATGAAGCTATCCAATTAGGCATAAACTATGAACACCTTTAACGATATATTGCAAAAAATCCAACAAGGTTTAACTTTAAATGCAGAACAAGCTTATGCCGCCTTACAGCTGATGAGCGCAAGCGAAACACCTGACACCCAACGTGCTGCGTTTCTAGCCATGCTAGCTGCGCACGGAGAAACGGCTGAAGAATTAACCGGTTTTTTGCAGTTTATTAAACAAAACGCGCTGCCAATAAATACTACACACACTTCTCCAATGATTGATATAGTCGGCACGGGTGGAGATAAACTCAAAACCTTCAATATTTCTACAGCCGCTAGCATCGTAGTAGCAAGTACCGGCATTCATGTGGCTAAACATGGCGGACGCTCTGTAACCAGTTTATCGGGAAGCGCTGACGTTTTAGAAATACTAAATATTCCGCGTTTTGAGCAACCTAGCGCAATTATTAATAGTTTAACACGGCATCATTTCGCGTTTTTATTTGCGCCTTTTTTTAATCCTTTACTTAAAAATATCAGCGGTTTACGCCGTGAACTCGGCATACGTACTTTCTTCAATCTCTTAGCACCCCTTGCAAATCCCGCACAAGTACAACGTCAGGTGATAGGTTTATATAGCGATAAACCAGCACTAACACTCATTGAAGCCCTGAAAGCTGCTGGTTCTATCCATGTCATGGTAGTCCACAGCGTCGATGGCATGGATGAAATATCGCTCAGCAGCCCCACACACATTGTGCACTTGAAAAATAATCACATTAAGAAATATACTGTGCAACCGGAAGATTTTGGCCTGCAACGCTGCAATCTTGCTGACATTACCGGCGGCGATGCTCACGAAAACGCCGCCATTATAAGAAATATCTTTTCTAATCGAGCCCCAAGCCCACAACGCGATATTGTTATTCTAAATGCCGCCGCAGGTTTTATAGTTGCAGATCGTGTCAGCAATTTTAATGAAGGCATTCAATTGGCGACACGGGCAATTGATGACGGCAGCGCCTGGTCATTATTGAACAAACTGAGCGACCCCAAAGCTTATGCATGATTTTTTAAAAACCATTTACCGATCAACAGAGCAACGCGTTCAAGGTTTAAACTTAAACACTCTGCGTGAACAGGCAGCTCATGCTAGACAGCCACAAAATTTTTTAAATATTTTCAAACTACACCAGTTTCCCATTATCGCCGAAATTAAATTTGCGAGTCCCTCTGCAGGTGTGATACTAAAAGGCGCCACAGCGGTAGAAATTGCACAACAATATCTTGCAAATGGCGCAGCTGCATTATCTATTCTAACTGAACCTGAATATTTTAAAGGCGATATCACTTATTTACAGCAAGTGCGCAAGCAATTTCCCGATGCGTATTTATTAATGAAAGATTTTGTCTTAAGTGAAACGCAACTGCTGCAAGGGCGCATTGCGGGCGCTGATGCAATTTTGTTAATTGTGGCTTTTTTATCAGAAACTGATCTTGAACTTTTATATCATAAAGCCTTGGAATTAAGTCTTACGCCTTTAATTGAGGTGCATAGTGAAGCGGAATTGACGACTGCACTAAAATTAAAACCACAACTGATTGGCATCAATAACCGCGATCTGCGCAGCCTAAAAATCAATATGAGTCACTCCGATACACTAATTTCCCAAATACCTCAAGATGTCATTGCCATCAGTGAAAGCGGCATTACTCAGTCGGAACAACTTGTGCATTTAAAACAATTGGGCTTTCAGGGGTTTTTAATTGGTTCACATTTCATGAAGACCGGTACGCCAGGTGTTGCGTTAAGAAATTTACTCAATAATAATTAGCTGGCATCCTTTGCTACTCAGGATGACAGCTATAACTGGGAGCCCACCATGCACATCAAAATCTGCGGCATCACTAACCTTGAAGATGCCCTAGCAGCATACCATGCTGGCGCCTGGGCGCTGGGATTTAATTTTTATCCGCCCTCTCCTCGCTATATCACTAAAGAAGCAGCAGCAGAAATTATCAAGCAACTTCCACCCACCCTAATCACTATGGGTATATTCATCAATCAACCTTTAGACGAGATACTTTCTTTAAAACAACAAATCGGTTTAACATTGCTGCAAGTTTATGAAGATTATTCTTGTTCGGCACAACTGAAGCAAGAAATGGTTCTGGTTACCCGCCCCGAAAATACCCATGAACTGCCTGAACTTGGCCCACTAAAAGACTACAGCATGATATTAATTGACGCACCCAAAGATACTTCCTGCCTTATGGGCGGCACCGGCAGAAAAGCCAATTGGGAAGTCGCCAGATCCTTGGCGCAAAGAGTCAAACTGATTTTGGCCGGCGGCATCAATCCTGATAATGCTGTCGCTGCTATTCAACAAGTACAACCTTTCGCCTTGGATATTTGTAGTGGTATTGAAAGCTCTCCAGGAAAAAAAAATCTGAATCTAATGCGCCAACTCTTTGAGAAGGTAAAAAATCATGTCCAAACTGCCTGACTATTTTGGCGACTACGGCGGCTGTTTTGCGCCAGAAACCCTAATGACACCGCTTGCGGAATTAGAAGCAGCCTATTGTAAATTTGTTCAAACCGATGATTTCCAACAAGAGTTACAAGACTATTTACATCATTTCGTCGGCAGACCCACAGCGCTGACTTTTGCACAACGTTTAACCCAACATTTGAAGGGCGCGCGGATTTATCTGAAACGCGAAGACCTAGCACATACCGGAGCCCATAAAATTAATAATACGCTCGGACAAGCTTTACTCGCCAAACGCATGGGAAAAAAACATCTGCTGGCAGAAACGGGCGCCGGACAACATGGCGTAGCCACAGCAACTGCGGCTGCTTTATTAGGCTTATCCTGCACCGTGTACATGGGCGCAGTCGATATGGAGCGACAAAGACTCAATGTCGTGCGTATGCGCTTATTAGGCGCAGAAGTAAAACCGGTTTACAATGGCACCCAAACTTTAAAAGACGCAACTTCCGAAGCCATGCGCGACTGGGTCACCCATGTGCATGATTCCTATTATGTCTTAGGCTCAGCGCTGGGGCCCCACCCCTACCCCACCATCGTCAGAGATTTTCAAAAAATTATCGGTATCGAAGCACGCAGGCAAATTCTTGCACAATGTGGACGTCTGCCGGATGAATTAGTCGCCTGCGTAGGCGGCGGCAGTAATGCCATTGGCTTATTTTCAGCATTTTTAAATGACGACAGCGTCAAAATGACCGGTGTTGAAGCAGGTGGACATGGTATTGAACCCGAACAACATGCGGCACGATTTGCCGGTGGTTCCATTGGTGTACTGCAGGGAACCAAGACCTATTTGTTACAAGATGAACATGGGCAAGTTCAAAAAACTCACAGTATTTCTGCTGGCTTGGATTATCCCGCCGTGGGCCCTGAACACGCATTTTTGCATGACCAGGGTCGTGTACAATACACTTATGCCACTGACCAAGAAGCTTTAGAAGCCACCCTCACTTTAGCCCGCCACGAAGGTATTATCCCAGCCCTGGAAAGCGCTCACGCGCTGGCTTATGCACTTAAAATTGCTCCCAAGCTAAAAGATGGCATCATGATAGTAAACCTATCCGGTCGCGGTGATAAAGATATGGAAACACTGGCGCAGCAGCTTAAGCTGTAATTCTCGTTGGTCAACCTAATTAAACAACAACGGAACCGCAATGAACCTCACCGAATATTTTCAACAACCCCACACCCCCGCCTTCATTCCGTTTATCATGGCCGGCCATCCCAATTTAAGAACCACCTTCAACTTAATCCTGGAACTGGAAAAAATCGGCGTGGACGCCATTGAAATCGGCATCCCCTTTTCCGATCCTATAGCTGACGGCCCAGTCAATCAAAGAGCTGCCGAAACCGCATTAAAACAAGGCACTACACTCAGCCAATGTCTAGAGCTCATAACAGAATTACGCGCCGAAGGTTGCACTATACCGCTCATTATCTTCAGCTATTTAAACCCCATCCTACACCTAGGCTTTGAGCTTTTTGCTGAACAAGCTAAAGCCGCGCAAATAGACAGCGTCCTAGTTGTAGATTTACCACCAGAAGAAGCCAGTGAGTTATACAACCTACTAAAAAAACACGGCATTGGCATGATTTTTCTTGCCTCTCCTACCACCAAACCCGAACGCTATAGTTATTACCAAGCCTTGCCCCCGACTTTTTTATATTATGTATCACGCCTAGGCGTTACCGGCATACAAAAAGATTTGCCACAACATCTACAAGAAGAATTAGTCGCAGTGAAAAAAAATCTCAAACTACCAGTATGCGCCGGCTTTGGCATTTCAACTCCCGAACAAGCCCATACTGTAGCGCAATTTTGTGATGGCGTTATCGTAGGCAGCGCATTGGTAAATACCCTCGAAAATACTTACCAACAAGAAAAAATTACGCCTTTCATGCGCTTAGCTCAGACACTTTGTCAATCGGTTAAGGCAATAGCACGCTAGTGTCTGTGCCAACTAATACGATCAAGAGCTAAAACTTCTACCTGTTACTGGGGTGGGAATTTGCCTTAAGTCATCTTTTTTGACGAGCGTTTGATCAACAATAGTTTGAGGTGGATGATCTGGCTGGCGAGAATTATGAAAAATAGAAAATTTTTTATATCCTGCTTTATATTCATTCTGACGAGACTTTTTATTATGTATCTCCTCCCATAAAGTGACATTAATGGGTTGGTTATCAAAATAATTTCTAACCAATTCACCTCGCAGCGCTTTCTCTATTTCTTCAGAACTAATTGCCCAATCAACCAGTTCCGAGTAATTCATCATTGTGCCATTTAGCGGTTTTTCTAAAATCTCACCATTGTGCGCATATAAATGATAAATTTCATTTTCATAACTAAAGGGGTTAGCATTTAGATGCAAAAAACGTCGTAACGCAACTCCATTTCCATAGTCTCCCCCACGATCCAGTTCAATATATTTATTCGCAAAGACTTTATAACGTGAAGTATCTTTATCTTCAACAGGTCGAATGCCAGCATACAATGTTAAACGTCCCGACTGTGGTGTTTTTGATTTACCATAAGAATACGCATCTCTAAGATTCATACATCCTGAGAATCCATAAAGCGGTTCGTTATATAACGTATGACGAGCTGGAGAAACATAACTCTGATTCTTTTTTTTGACCTCTTTTCTGGCCTCTCTGCGATACATGCTATCTGAAAAGAAAATATCTTTTTCTGTGACTAAATCATATCTAACCGTTGGATTGCGTATATCTTCAAAAAGCACACGCACACTGGGACCTTCATAGATGGGGAGAGTGGAAGGATCTTTTGGATTGAAAGGTTTAAATTTAGGCTCAGGCTTAGAATTAGGCAACATTCGCTGCAAGCGCAGTGCGACCAATAAAAAAATGAAGACAGCGGCTATTATTAACGGTATTGCGAAGTTAAATTTTCTTCGCTTCTTAAAACGTTCACGCGAGCTAAGCACATTAAATATCTACCTTAATCACTAGAATTTTACATTATAACAATAATTCCTACCAAACCGAAGTAAAACTTACAAAATCAAATACTTGGTTCACGGACAATACTTGCCATCTCCCTCCCAACCTTGTAAAATGCTGAAAATTTGGCAAAATCCATTGCTTCTCCAAGTAATTCCTAAGCCATAATTAGAACATGGGCGGCTCATTTGGTCCCTCCGCAGTGATATATTGTGAACCCCGTCAGGCCCGGAAGGGAGCAGCGGCAGCAGTAGATTCAGGTGCGTAGTAAGGCTAAGTCAGTTGCCCACCTTTTTATCTAACTACGCACCTCAAGACCCTGCGCATATGAACTACCAAGTTTTAGCACGCAAATGGCGTCCCCGCAGCTTTACTGAGGTCGTAGGCCAAACCCCCGTTGTACGCGCCCTCATTAATGCCCTAGACCAAAACCGTTTACATCACGCCTATCTATTTACCGGCACCCGCGGTGTAGGTAAAACCAGCTTAGCGCGCCTGTTTTCCAAATGCCTCAATTGCGAACAAGGGGTTACTTCTAAACCCTGTGGTCAATGCCAGGCCTGTCAAGCCATAGACCAAGGCCGATTCCTAGATCTATTGGAAGTCGATGCCGCCTCCCGCACCAAAGTCGAAGATACCCGCGAATTGCTGGATAATGTCCAATATGCACCTACCCAAGGTCGGTATAAAATCTACCTGATTGACGAAGTGCATATGCTGTCTAACCATAGCTTTAATGCGCTCTTAAAAACCCTGGAAGAACCACCTCCGCATATCAAATTCCTGCTAGCTACTACTGACCCTCAACGCTTACCTATTACCATTTTGTCACGCTGCCTGCAGTTTCATTTAAAAAACTTGTCTGTTGAGCAAATCAGCAATCAGCTAAGCCACATATTAGATCAGGAGCAAATTGCTTACGAACCAGGCAGTTTACCGATTCTTGCACAGGCCGCAGAAGGCAGTATGCGTGATGCCTTAAGTCTATTAGACCAAGCCATTGCTTATGGCAATGGTCAGTTAACTACCCAAGAAACCAAATTGCTATTAGGCCGCACTGAACCAGAGCTCATTCTGACCTTGCTCAACACTCTGATTGATAAAAATATCCAGCGCTTGTTAGATATCATCTCAGAATTAGCTGCTTCGGGAGCAGATTTTCAAGCCGTTCTAGAAGAACTATTATCTGCCCTGCACCAGATTGCCTTGCAACAAGCTATACCTGATCTACCCCCTAGGGCTGAAAGCGTCTGGCCTAACCTTCAAGCCCTGGCAGCACAATTTAGTGCCGAAGAAATCCAGCTTTATTACCAAATTGGTCTAATTGGCAGACGCGACTTGCCTTTAGCGCCCACACCGCGCGGCGGTTTTGAAATGATTTTATTGCGTATGGCAGCTTTTAAGCCACAGTCTTTTTTAGATGCCTTTACTGCTACGGCTAAAGTCCCGCAATCAGCAGCGATTGCTAACACCCCTACTGCAACTCCTGCCCAACCCATGCGCCCCACTACCGCTCCACAACCACAACCTGCAAAGCCACAAGTAGCCAGTCCAACGACATTAACAGCCACCGTTTCAACACCAGCTCAAACTGAATTACCCTCAACCCTAAGTTCTGAACACTGGCAACAATTATTAGCTAACCTAGATCTGCACGGCGTAGCCCAAGTCGTAGCCTCACATTGCAATCTGACACACCAAACCCCAGAGCAAATTCACTTACTGCTGGACAAACAACACGCGCCATTATTGAATAATACGATTACACAACGTATAAAAAAAGCCTTAACAGATTACTTTAAAAAAGAGCTATACTTACAAATAGATATTGGCGACTCTACCCAGCCCACCCCTGCTGGCCTGGACAAACAGAAACAAGAACACAGACAGGCTAATGCAGTGCAATCAATAAATGATGATGCCCACGTTAAAACGCTTATCAAGGAATTTAACGCGCAAATCATCCCGAATACCATCACCACGAAAGATGAATGATGGAGATGGAAATTAGTACGCGAAAAGGATACTTTACTTTAACGTAACTACTCGTACTCTATCTTAGACCGTCGTCCCGGCAGGATGCCAGGATCCAGTTCGCACGAAAGCGAAACTTTGATGTTCCTATCAACTGGATCCCGGCTTCCTGCCGGGACGACGGCTAGAGAGTGAATAGTCACCTTTTAACTTAACTACCGCACGAGGAATTTTTACATGAGCAATTCTAACTTACCTGGCATGATGAATAATCAAGTATTGGAGTTTTTGAAAGACAAGGGCCAAGAAATGGTTGAGCACTTCCAAAAAATGCAAGAAGAACTAGCCAGAAAAGAAATCTACGGTATTGGCGGAGTAGAAGATTCTGATGAAATTTTTGTTAAAGTTTTTATTAATGGCTTACAAGAATGCACCAAAGTCGTGATTGGCAAAGGCGCTACTGAAGAAGGCGTAGCCGTATTAGCAGACCTGACCCGCGCTGCGATTAACAGTGCAATGGAAAAAGTCAAAACCACCATGCAAGGTGAAGTCATGAAAGTCTATGAAAAATCTGGACTGCCTTTGTCTGGTGAAAATAAAGACGAAGACTAAGCAAAAACCTGTGTGCTATGCTGGCGTAAGCCGGCATGGCAAACCTCAGTGAAAAAGCCACTCTATGTTTACCCCCCTAGTACAGCAACTCATAGATCATTTACGCTGCTTGGCTGGTGTTGGTCCCAAATCAGCGCAGCGCATCGCCTTTCAATTGCTGGAGCGTCAACGTGAAGCTGGTTTAATTCTAGCTAACACCTTACATCAAGCTTTAACCCAAGTAGGCCACTGCCAACGCTGCCGTACTTTTTCAGAAAATCCATTCTGCGATCTATGCGCCAGTAAATCCAGAAACCGCCAGCAACTCTGTGTCGTTGAAACCCCAGCGGATGTCTATGCTTTAGAACAAACCCATAGCTATAACGGCCTGTACTTCGTGTTGATGGGTCATCTCTCACCTTTAGACGGCATAGGCCCCGAAGAAATTCAAATTCCGGCTTTAAAAAAGCTGATTCAACAAGAATCCATCCAAGAATTAATACTAGCCACCAACCCCACCGTAGAAGGCGAAGCCACAGCCCACTATATCGCCAACTTACTAAAAGGCACTACGATACACTGTAGCCGTATAGCTCATGGCGTACCCCTGGATGGGGAACTCGGATATTTAGACGCCGGCACCTTATCCCGCGCCTTAACTCTGAGAACAGCGATAGAGTTATAAAATGAATAACAACTCACTCATCCACTTATCTCTTATTAAAATCACCGGCGCAAAATCAGATACATTTTTACAAGGCCAACTCACCTGCGATATACATGACATTACAACTACGCAAAGCCGGCTCGCAGCGCATTGCAATGCTAAAGGACGGGTGTTAACAACGCTGCGGGTAATTCACTTTCAGGATAATTTTTATTTATTATTGCCCCGCAACATGCTGGAACTGACTTTGAAACACTTAGGCAAATTCGCTCCTTTCTCTCGTGTCACACTAGCAGAAGAACCTGCCCTAATTATAATTGGCTGCTATGGTGAAAATATCGCTAACCTACTGACCACAATGATAGGCAATCTGCCAGAACAACCCGATCAGGTTGTAAGCGGAGAAGATTGGTTGTGTATTCGCGTGCTTGGAAATGAACCTCGCTTTATTCTTCTCGGAACGCCAACCCACATTAATGCCATACAACAAAAACTAATACCCCATGATACCCTCGCTGATGAGATTACCTGGCGTCTACTGGATATTCAAAATAGCATTCCTAATATTTATCCCGAAACTACAGATTTATTCACGCCGCATATGCTGAACTATCCACAACTCAATGCAGTCAGTTTTACCAAAGGCTGTTATGTGGGTCAGGAAATTATCGCGCGCACCCATTACTTAGGAAAAGTTAAACGCCACTTAGAGCTAATAACTCTAAATACTAAACTAACCTATAAACCAGGAGATGTATTGCATAATGATAAACAACAAGAAATAGGTATTGTGATTGACGCTATACATACCACACCACAAGAATGCCAGCTGCTAGGGGTGGTCCAAGAGGGAATCAGCTCCTGAACGATCCCACATCTCTTTAGTAAAACCAAAACAAAAAATTTAGTTTTTGTCTCACCTAATTTAGTTTCCCCCGATATCTACCTCAGGGGGATGGTTTTTCATCATCATTATCATCATTTATTGGCCCATATCCAGAAGTAGATGACTTTTTATCAGCATGAATATAAGAACCTTCTATTTCTTGTTGTCTATCTTTACAATATAAATATAGGCAACTTATAAAGACTAATGCAGACATTGCTTGAACCAATGGATTTTCTGACTTGCTCAAACCATTGGCACCAATTATTATTCCTAATATTAACCTTAAACTGTGGTTGGCTGTTCTGATCGAGTCCCCAATAGATTCTTCTTGCTGTCTAGACATAAATGCCTCTTACTTTGGTATATAATTAAGTTATTATATGCCTGGACATCAGAAAATGTTAGGCTAAAAAAGCATATTAACTACCTTGTTTGCGCATCTGCGGAAATAAAATCACATCACGAATTGACGCTGAATCCGTGAACAACATCACCAGACGATCAATACCAATACCCTCACCTGCGGTCGGTGGTAAACCATATTCCAATGCCTGAATATAATCTGCATCAAATACCATCGCTTCTAAATCCCCGCCTTCACGATGCCTGACCTGGTCTCGAAAACGCTCGGCTTGTTCATCAGGATCATTCAACTCTGAAAATCCATTCGCAATTTCTCTACCACCAACAAAAAATTCAAAACGATCGGTAATCTCAGGATCATAATTATTCTTTCGTGCTAACGGCGAAACTTCCGTCGGAAATTCAGTAATAAACGTCGGCTCCATCAAATTTGGCTCCACAGTTTTTTCAAAAATCCCATACTGAATTTTTCCAACCCCATCTTGCTCTGTAACCCCAATATCCAATTTTCGAGCGACCGCGGTAACCCGCTCGAGATCAACTATATCATCAAGAGATACAGTGGGATTAAAATATAATAACGCTTGCTTTAGCGTCAAACGCCGAAATGGCTTAGAAAAATCATAAACCTTATCTTGATAAGTGATTAACGATTTCCCCAAAATAGTCTCGGCCAAATAACGCATCAATTCTTCAGTTAAATCCATTAAATCCTCATAATCCGCATACGCCTGATAAAATTCCAGCATCGTAAATTCAGGATTATGTCGCGTTGATAAACCTTCATTACGAAAGTTGCGATTAATCTCAAATACACGCTCAAAACCACCTACCACCAAGCGCTTTAAATATAATTCCGGTGCTATCCGCAAATACAAATCCATATCTAAGCTATTGTGATGGGTAATAAATGGTTTGGCTGCAGCACCTCCTGGAATCGGATGCATCATAGGTGTTTCCACCTCAATATAACGCCGCGTGGTAAAAAAATCACGAATCCCACTGACAACTGCTGAGCGTGTTTTAAAAATCCGCCGCGCATCTTCATTCGCAATTAAATCCACATAACGCTGGCGATAACGCATCTCCACATCAGCCAAGCCATGATATTTGTCCGGTAATGGTTGTAATGCCTTTGTTAATAAATACAATTCCGTCACTTTAATGCTGAGTTCGCCCGTTTTAGTTTTAAACAACACGCCTTCAGCACCAATAATATCTCCAAGATCCCAGTGCTTAAATTGTTCATAAATAGCATCTGACAGTATCTCTTGCTTAACATACAATTGAATGCGCCCTGTCATATCTTGCAGATGCACAAAGCTGGCCTTACCCATCACGCGTCGCGTCATAATACGCCCGGCCACTCGCACCGTTCGCGCCATAATTTCCAACTCAGCATCGGTTTTATCTGCAAATTGCTCCAACAAGTCACTGGCAAATGCGTCTTTACGAAAATCATTGGGAAAAGCATTACCTGCTTCGCGCAAATCTTGTAATTTGCTGCGACGTTGCGCAATTTGTTCATTGATATCTATATTGGATATATTTTCAGTAGTCATTCAATAGTTCCTAAATAATATTGGAAGTCATCATCTTCGCCGGTGGTGACAGTCTCTTACACCCCTTGTTTCAAACTTGCCTCAATAAAAAAATCAATATCCCCATCAAGCACAGCCTGGGTATTCGTCGTTTCTACGCCGGTACGTAAATCTTTAATACGGGAAGCATCTAGAACATAAGAACGGATCTGGCTGCCCCAAGAAATATCCGCTTTAGAAGCTTCCAAAGCATTCTGTTCAGCCGTTTTCTTTTGCAACTCCAATTCATACAAACGTGCCCGCAACTGCTTTAATGCCTGCGCTCGATTTTTATGCTGGGAGCGTTCATTTTGGCATTGCACAACAATATTGGTAGGCAAATGCGTAATGCGCACTGCTGAATCTGTACGATTAACATGCTGACCGCCAGCACCGCTGGCACGATATGTATCCACACGTAAATCCGCAGGATTAATATCTACGACAATATCATCATCAACCTCGGGCGAAATAAACACCGAAGCAAAAGAAGTATGCCGACGGTTACCTGAATCAAATGGCGATTTACGCACCAAGCGGTGCACACCGGTTTCTGTGCGCAACCAACCATAAGCATAAGGCCCCTCAAAACGCACCGTCGCACTTTTAATACCGGCAACCTCACCGGCTGAAGCTTCAAGAATTTCCGTTTTAAAACCGTGTTTATCACCCCAGCGCAAATACATGCGCAATAACATTTCCGCCCAATCCTGCGCCTCTGTCCCCCCTGATCCTGATTGAATATCTAAATAAGCATTATTGACATCCATATTCCCAGAAAACATACGCGCAAACTCTAACGCCTCTACTTTTCGGGTCAGTTTATCAATATCCGTCACCACCTCCTGAAAAGTGACTGAATCATTTTCTGCCGCAACCAGCATTAATAATTCCCGAGTATCGGCTAACTGCTGCTCTAATTGTTGAAAATCCGTCAGCAACGTTTCCAGTTGTACCCGTTCCCGTCCTAAAGCCTGAGCCTTATCGGGGCTATTCCATAATGCCGGATCTTCCAACTGACGAACCACCTCTTCCCAGCGTTCACGCTTTTGATCTACTTCAAAGATACCCCCGAAGCGCTGTAGCACGTGAAGTGAGGTCTTTAATACGCTCTAATTGTGGGTTGATTTCCAATGACATGCACCACCTGTTTTATAATTTAAATATTGTCGTTCGTATACCATTTTTTTGCTCTGTATGACAAGTAAACCTTACTTGAAAAACCAATAACTATCCCTATATTAAAATCACCCAATTGAATATGGAGAAGCCGGAATGAGCGATAAAGACAAAAATCCACAATTTCATGCAAAACACAAAGACAAAGCACGCCCAGAGTCACAAGCACAAAGCTTGGAGATAAAAGCAGAGGCAGCAGCGCTCGCATTGGAACATCCCGATTACGCTGAACTAGAAGCCAAACTCAATGAAGCCGAAGAAAAGCTCAATGCCGCTAATTCCGCGCTTGAAGAGCATAAAAATCAACTATTACGCGCCCATGCTGATCTAGATAACATCCGCAAACGCACTGAAAAAGACATCGCCAATGCCCATAAATACGGCTTAGAACGCCTCATAAACGAATTATTACCTGTTATCGACAGCATGGAGCGCGGCTTAACCCTGGACGTGACCGAAAATGAATTTGCTGCACGCGTAAACGAAGGCCTGCAAATGACGTTAAAACTATTCTTAGATACGCTAGCTAAATTTGGGGTCAAGCCTGTCGACCCCCTGAATCAGCCATTCAACCCTGAATTGCATCAGGCTATTTCAATGCAAGAAAATCCTGAAGCACAACCCAACACAGTACTTCAGGTCTTACAAAAAGGGTATTTGTTAAATGACCGCTTGATCCGGCCTGCACTCGTTGTAGTAGCTAAACCCTAATTTTTGCACGCCAACTGTCCTGACATGGCAATAGAAACTTGAAATTGCGGGAATACCCCCCCAATTACAACAAATAGTATGAGATAAATTTAAGCACTTGGAGAAAATTATATGGCTAACCCCATCATAGGTATTGATTTAGGCACCACCAATTCCTGCGTCGCAGTCATGGAAGCCGGTGGCAAAGTACGTGTTATTGAAAACAGCGAAGGTGATCGCACCACACCTTCTATCGTTGCCTACACCAAGGATAGCGAAATCCTGGTCGGCCAATCGGCCAAACGTCAAGCGGTGACCAACCCACATAACACGCTTTACGCCATCAAACGTCTAATCGGCCGTAAATTCAAAGACGAAGTCGTACAACGTGATATCAAAATGGTGCCCTATAAAATTGTTGAAGCAGACAATGGGGATGCTTGGGTAGAAGTCAATGGCCAAAAAGTAGCTCCGCAACAGATTTCAGCGCAAATTCTAATGAAAATGAAAAAAACTGCTGAAGCTTATCTCGGACACGAAGTCAAAGAAGCCGTTATCACGGTTCCAGCTTATTTTGACGATTCGCAACGCCAAGCTACCAAAGATGCTGGCCGCATTGCAGGTCTTGAGGTCAAACGTATTATCAATGAACCGACCGCAGCTGCCTTAGCCTATGGACTAGATAAAAAAGGCGGTGATAGAAAAGTCGCAGTCTATGACTTAGGCGGTGGTACCTTTGACGTTTCCATCATAGAAATCGCTCGCGTCGGTGAAGAACACCAATTCGAAGTGCTGGCGACCAATGGTGATACCTTCCTCGGTGGTGAAGATTTTGATTTACGCCTAATTGATTATCTCGCCAGTGAATTTAAAAAAGAATCCGGTATTGACCTTCACAGCGATCCTTTAGCGCTGCAACGTCTTAAGGAAGCCGCTGAAAAAGCCAAAATCGAACTCTCTTCTTCACAACAAACCGATGTCAACCTGCCCTATATCACGGCAGATGCCACCGGACCTAAACACTTAAATATCCGCGTGACCCGTGCCAAATTGGAATCACTGGTTGAAGACTTAATCGAACGTACCATTCCACCCTGCAAAACCGCTCTTAAAGATGCCAATCTGAAAATATCAGAAATCGACGAGATCATCTTGGTTGGCGGCCAAACACGCATGCCTAAGGTACAAGAAACTGTAAGAAATTTCTTTGGTAAAGATGCCAAACATGATGTTAACCCAGATGAAGCTGTTGCCATCGGTGCCGCCATTCAAGCTGCCGTGTTATCAGGTGAAGTCAAAGATGTGCTGCTGCTCGACGTTACCCCCTTATCCTTGGGTATTGAAACTATGGGCGGCGTGATGACTAAATTGATCGAGAAAAACACCACCATACCGACTAAAGCTGCACAGGTATTTTCCACTGCCGATGACAACCAGACTGCAGTAACTGTTCATGTATTGCAGGGCGAACGCGAAATGGCTTCTGCCAATAAATCATTAGGTCGTTTTGACCTATCGGATATTCCGCCTGCACCTCGCGGTACGCCACAGGTTGAAGTCACTTTTGATATCGACGCTAACGGTATCTTACACGTCTCCGCTAAAGACAAAGCCACTGGCAAACAACAATCTATTGTCATCAAATCTTCCAGCGGTTTATCTGAAGATGAAATCAAAAACATGGTGCGTGATGCCGAAGAACACCGAGAAGCCGATAAAAAATTCCATGAATTAGTTGATGTTCGCAATAAAGCTGACAATCTTATTCATGCATCTACCAAATCCATTAAGGAATTGGGCGCTGACATCACTGAAGATGAGAAAAAATCTATCGAAGAAGCCATTGAAGCTTTGAAAAATGTCCTGAAGCAAGATGATAAACAAGCGATAGAAGAAAAAACTCAAAAACTCAGCGAAGTCTCCGGCAAAATGGCCGAACGTCTTTATGCTAAAAAAGGTGCCGATACTTCTGCTAAACCAGAAGGTGCTGCCCATGCTGCTGATACTGGAAGCACACAGAGTGAACAAAAACCTAGCGGCAATGAAAACGTCGTTGATGCTGAGTTTGAAGAAGTAAAGGAAAATAAAGAGGATAAATAACAGCGAACTTTTCTCTTGCCGTAGATCTGTCATCCTGAGCGTCAGTGAAGGATCTCCTTGTGGTGGCTCATTCGGTGTAAAATTTTGCCACCCTAAGGAGATCCTTCGCTTCGCTCAGAATGACAATCAACAAAGGTAAAGTTAAGCTGATGAAAAACATCTCTGAGTCAGATTAAAGCATCACTACAATCCGGTACCCACTCATCATGACTACCAAAAACGACTACTACGAAACACTCGGGGTTTCACGTTCCGCTAGCGCAGAAGAAATTAAAAAAGCCTTCCGTCAGCTCGCCATGAAATATCACCCAGACCGTAACCCCGGTGATAAAGCTTCCGAAGAAAAATTTAAAGAAATAAAAGAAGCCTATGATGTATTAAGCGACACACAAAAACGCTCGCGATACGATCAAATGGGTCACGCTGCATTTCAAAGTGGCATGGGCGGTGGTGCGCGTGGTTTCGACTTTGGCGATATCAGCGATATTTTTGGTGACATCTTTGGTGACGTATTTGGCGGCGGTAGAGGCAAAAGAACACGTGCCCAACGCGGAGCTGACTTAATCTATAATCTAGAATTAAATCTAGAAGACGCCGTACACGGCAAAACCATGAAAATCCAGATCCCCACCTGGAATAATTGCACCGAATGCAGTGGCTCAGGCGCCAAAAAAGGCACCAGCCCCACCGTATGCGGTACTTGTAATGGTCAAGGACAAGTACATTTACAGCAAGGCTTTTTCTCCGTGACCCAAACCTGCCCCGACTGCCGCGGACAAGGTCAAGTTATCAAAGAACCCTGCCCTAAATGCCGTGGACAAGGACGTGTACAACAGGAAAAGACCTTATCCGTCAAAATTCCTGGTGGCGTTGATACCGGTGATAGAATCCGCCTACAAGGCGAAGGTGAAGGTGGTACTTTTGGTGCACCCGCCGGTGATTTATACGTGCAAGTTAAAGTCAAACCGCACCCTATTTTTACCCGCGACGGTAATGATTTACTCTGTGAAATTCCCATCAGCTTTACCATTGCTACACTCGGTGGCGAAGTCGATGTCCCCACCTTAGATGGTCGCGTGAAGCTTAAAATTCCCACAGAAACACAAAGCGGCAAATCATTTCGTTTACGTGGCAAAGGCGTACGCTCCGTACGCAGCGGACGTCACGGTGATCTTTTATGTCGAGTAGTGGTTGAAACGCCTGTAAATTTGACTCGCGAACAAAAAGATTTGTTAAAACAATTCTCAGAATCTATCGACAAAGGCGGGGATAAACATAACCCCAAATCTAAATCTTGGTTTGATAGTGTTAAAAGTTTCTTTGAAGGATTGGCTAATTGAATGACTAGGTTTTTTTGATCTCAACTGATTGAGGAAATATTTTCGTTCAATCTTACAGTTTAATCTACCAGAAGAGATATTTTCAGAGATATTTTCTCAATAGTCAAAGCCGTCGCTTTAGCAACGACTTCAGGACTAAAATTTTCCTTTAGCAGATTATGTGCTATCTTCAAGATAGTTTCATTTTTTCCTGGTTCCCTAGCTTCTGCTATAACTTTTGGTATAATTTTTCTAAGCTCTTCTTTAAATCCTTCTAAAAACCCTTTCTGGTAATATTGCTCTACTAAAGTCACAAGTAATTCTCCGATCTTAAGGGATAAATGAAAATAATTAAGTTATTGAATGTATTTCCTCAATAGTTAAACCAGTAATTTTAGCAATGGCTTCAGAACTATAACCCTGTTTTAGCATAGTACTTACCATCTTCAAGATAGTTTCATTTTTTCCTTCTTCTCTACCCTGCGCTATACCTTTCACTCTCCCTTCAGCTATACCCTCTACTCTACCTTTCTGGCGATACTGCTCTACTAACGTCATAAGACTCTCCCCTATTTGATAGGACAAATGCGAATTAATCAGCTCATTGAATGCATCTGAATCAGATACTTCATTCGCCACAGCAAAATAATATAATATTTTCAAAGGAATGTCCTGCCTACCATATTGCTCTGCTTGCTGTAACATATCCATTAATTCTTTCAAAATAGGTAGTATATCTCGGTCATAGATATGCTTCATAGCAAGGCTCACCAATCCAGACCATAAATGTTCTTTTAATACTTCATCAGGAATATGATTCAATTGTATTAACTGAAAAGGTTGGAAAGCATAACGATCAATTAAATCAGGTGGCGCATTAATCATCGCTTTAAGATGAGTAGGATAATACCAGGCTTCCTTACCATTATAAAAAACCGTTGAATAGACTAGAGGAACTTCTTTATGATTATCCCAATGATTTTTAATTAGACCACTCTCATAAAGCAAAACTCGCACTGGCATATCAGCTCGTGGTGTTGATTGATGTTCAATTAAATTAATAATATAGGCAGTTTGAGAACCCTCTTTCAGCTTTATTCGATAAACGACATCTGTATAAGAAGAACGCAGCTTGCCATCCACAATACGATCTTTACAAATTTCTAGCGTTGTTAAATCCAATGATTCTAGCAATGGTTTTGGCAGATACTGTTCTAAAAAATCTCTAGCGATAGTTAAGTCTGATAATGATTGCGCAAAAAAACTATCATGTGGATTAGTATGAGAAAGTGAAATTTTTTGAATTTTTCTATTTTTGATGGCTGGCATTGAAATAATCCTATTTGCGAGCCATCATGGTTGGGTTTGATATTGCTGTCAATACCGTATTTAACTAAATTATAGCTACTCTCCTTCTTTGAAAAGGTAGTTCAGTTATGTTAAATTAATTAACTCAGTCTTCTGTTACAGAGAGAATTTTCCATAATCGAATCAATAGATGTAACCATATTTTTATATAATTATTTAGGTAATTCCTATTGCTCGAAGTCTACTCGTGTTAGCAAAACGCATGAAATCTTGTCTATTTTGCTCTCTTGCAAGAAAACTCTGCGAAGTTCTCATTAATTGCTGTTGAACTTTTTTAGCGCTTCGGGAGAAATCTCCTTCCAAACATACCGTCTCTTCTTTTTCAAGACCTCTGCTTTCTAGTTTTTTTTCTTCTGCTGCAGTTTTAAGTCGAAATAAATCTTGAGTAATCGCCTCAGCTAAAACTTGATGGAAATCACTATTACCCCAGGCAAGAAAGCGCTGAATCATGCCTTGCAAAGCGACACACCCATCTTCAGCTGAAGCTAATGTTGATAGTAAAAATGCCCCTTTCAAAAAATCGATTAATCTTTCTTTTTGGTGGTCATTTATGACATCCGTTTTTTTGGGTAAATATAAACAAGGGCGTTGACTAAGAAATGAATCTACATTTTCAGATATAGACCAAAACGCTAGGGTTTCCTCCTCTTCACGCACCAATGGACAGTATGCACGATTAATAAGATTAATTAAACGATCATAAGCTGACTTAGCTGACAAAACGAATGTAATATCTTTGGAATCTTTATCATTCTTAAATTTATTTTGAAACATTTTAAATTGCATTTTTCATACCTCATCTCATTTTTTACAATGCTTTTATTATAATTTATCAGCAAAAATTGAGAAGGCATAAAAAATAAACAGAGTGTTTCCTAATAAAAACAGAATTAAGCACACGTGAAGTTTAAGAGGAGAGTAGTTATGAAAAATATTTATCGGCCACTTTAGTTAATGCCGACAACTCAGGAAGGATCGTTTCAAATTTCTGCTGACGTTTCAATAACGCCATCAGCTCTGGCGCAGGTGGTAACGGTTTGCTAATAATGGGTTCAATCACATTTTCAAATTTGCATGGATGAGCCGTTGCTACAATAATCCACGGTTTATCATTCAACTGCTGACGTGCATAATAGGCAGTTGCGGTATGCGGACAGATCAGCACTTGTTCTTTTTGATAAGCCTGAGTAATTGCCTGTTTAATTCCCTCATCATCAACACGTATTGCGTGCACCTGAGATTTAAAATCAGTAAAGTCTGGGAATAAATCCTTTAATCGCGCAAAATTACTGGGATTACCCACATCCATTGCATTAGCAAGCGTAGCTTGCGTCGGGAAAGGTTGGTATTTACCTGTTTCCAGATAATGTGTGAGCGGGCGATTAGCATTAGTTGCAATCACAATTTCACGCAGTGGAAATCCAAGCTGTTTCGCCCAATAGGCTGCCGTGACATTGCCCAAATTGCCTGATGGCACAATAAAACCTACACTCTGACCCTTTTGCTGCTGAAACTGTAAACTGGTATAGGCATAATAAACAATTTGTGGCAAAAGACGGGCGATGTTAATGCTGTTGGCAGTACTCAGCTGATATTTACTTTGCCAGCTCGAATCGCTAAATGCTGTTTTAACTATACGTTGACAATCATCAAATGCACCCTCCACAGCAACCGCCAATATATTGTCCTGCCAGCAAGTGATTTGTTGCTGTTGTCTTAAAGAAATTTTTCCACGTGGAAAAAGTACAATGACTCGTGTTGGATGCTGTTGAAAAAATGCACTGGCAACTGCAGAACCGGTATCACCGGAAGTGGCGACTAAAATTGTTAATGGTTTATTTGTAGGAATACGCGCCATACATTGGGCTAGAAAACGGGCACCAAAATCTTTAAATGATAAAGTCGGCCCATGAAATAATTCTAACATCCAGGTATTTGCGTTTATTTGCGTATTAGGTACTGCAAAGTTAAAAGCTTGTTGACACATGACTTGCAAATCATTTTGCAGTGGTGCGCTTATAAAATGTTTTAATAATTGGCTGGCAAACTCAGGGTAGGAAGATAGAGAAAATGTATCAAGCTGGAGTTTTGGAAATGCATCAGGGACATATAACCCACCATCTTTTGCTAATCCACTTAACACGGCTGATATAAAATCATAGTGGGGTTGTTGATTTTCAGTGCTATGAAATTGCATGAAACTTGCTCCTTATTTCTTTATATGAATTTAATCACATCACATACGCCCCCTGCTGACTTATCGGCGATAAATATATATTACTAGTAATACCACATTTAGCAAATGCCGCCTGCATAGCTAGTCCTACTTGTTCTGCTTGCATTGCGTCACGCGCAAACGCCAACACGGTTGGACCTGAACCTGATAAAGACGCACCTAATGCTCCTTTCGCCAATGCCGCCTTTTTAACAGCAGAAAAACCAGGTACTAATTGCTCACGTTGCGGTTCTATGATGACGTCTCGCAAGGATTGTGCTATTAAGTTTAAATCCTTTTGATAGAGCGCACTAATAAAACCAGCGAGATAAGCAGATTGCACACAATGGGCATGCAACGGTACGCTAGCAGCTAAAATACTACGTGCTTTGCGCGTGGTTAATTCCAAATGCGGATGCACTAACACACAAACAATATCAGGAATAGGCAGCGACACGACCTGAATCGGATTCTGCTCTGTAATTAACGTAATACCACCATACAATGCCGGCACAATATTATCAGGGTGTGCCTGACCGCTGCATAAAGCTTCTCCCAACATAGCATAATGCGCCAACTGCGTGAGTGATAACGGTGTAGGCAAAAACTGATTCAAAGCCATCAATGCAGCGGCTGCCGATGCCGCAGAACCACCCAAACCTGAGCTTAAAGGAATCCCTTTATGTAACTCAATATCAAAGCCCCAATTGAGATTGAGATCGGCCAATAACTGCGCTATCACCGCTGAAGCAATATTTTGCTTGGGATCAGTCGGTAGAGAATCTATGCCAGAAATATGTGTAATGACTAAAGCGCTATCTTGACGACGCGTCAATGTGACTTTGTCACCAACATTTGAGATAGCTAACCCTAAAATATCAAAACCAACAATCACATTGCCGCAAGTTGCAGGCGCATAGGCAGTGACAGTTTGTAAATCATGCATATTTATTCTCTTAATCTAAAGCCGTAACCAATCGCAGTAAATCCGCAAAAATCCCCGCTGCCGTCACCTCAGTACCGGCACCTGGACCTTGTATCACCAAAGACTGTGGTTGATAACGCCGTGTCGTAAAAATCAGCATATTATCAGTGCCCTGCAAACGGCTAAACGGATGATTTTGACCAAATCCTGCAATTGCAATATGAATACTACCATTAGCATCTATGGTACCCACATAATGCGGCTTTTCTCCCCGCGCTAACATAGGCTCCAATGATGCATGTATTTGCTCATCAAACTCAGGCAGACGCTCCAAGAATTCTTCAGCACTCACCTGTTGCAATGGCGCAGGAACCAGGCTAGTAATAGACAAGCTTTCTAAAGTCGAGTTATGCCCCAACTCCCGCGCCAAACACACAAATTTGCGCGCCACATCCATTCCAGATAAGTCATCACGCGGATCAGGTTCCGTATAACCCTGCCGCTTAGCTTCACGTACGATGGAGGAAAATTTTTGTCCCATGCCAAGCTGACTAAATATATAACTGAGTGTCCCCGACACTACTCCTTGAATACTCAATACTTCATCACCAGTAGCAACAATATCTTGCAAGGTTTTAATAACCGGCAAACCCGCACAAACCGTTGTCTCATATAAATAAAAACGATTTTTTTGTTGCGCAAAAGCATGCAATTCCTGATAAAAACTAAAATTTCCTGAGTTAGCACGCTTATTAGGAGTAATAATATGTAGGCCGCGAGCAATAAAATGCGGATAGAGATCAGCAATCTTTGCGCTCGCTGTGCAATCGATAATGACCGCATGCGGCATATCATCCGCAGCAATATGATTGATAAAATCTTCCATATTCGCGGTTGTGGCTACACTATCACGTTGTGATTGCCATTGCTTCAGATCAATATTGCTATCCGCCAATAACATTTTTTTAGAATCGATAATACCGCGCACCTGTAAATTAACTTTACGCTTGTGCTGTAACTGGGGGGCGGTATCAGCTATTTGCTGCAATAACGTCGCTCCAACCTGACCTGGACCAATTAAACCAATAGATAATGTTTTGCTCGACAAATAAAAACCGGAATGCACCGCACGTAGCGCTTTATAAATATCGAGACGTTCCACTACAACAGAGATATTGCGCTCTGATGATCCTTGCGCTACCGCTTTGATATTGACATTCGCCTTGGTCAGCGTATTGAATAATTTACCTGCCACCCCCTGGTGACCGACCATACCATCGCCAACTACCGCTAAAACTGAACAATTTTTATCGATAGTAATCCCTTTAATTAATTGCTGGCCAATTTCAAACTGAAACTGTTCCTGCAGAAACTCCTGTGCCTGATTCGCCTGATCTTGCTTAACTGCAAAGCAAATAGAATGTTCAGAACTAGCCTGAGAAATCAGAATAACTGAAATGCCTCCCTGGTATAACACTTGAAACACGCGAGTTGCCGTACCTGAAACCCCAACCATGCCTGAGCCTTCTATATTGATCAAAGCGACATCATCAATACAGCTTAAACCTTTTACTAAATAGTCAGTAGTCTGGCATTTTGCTGAGATTTTAGTTCCAGGTGCTAAAGGGTTTCCACTGTGTTTTACATAAATGGGAATATTATTATTGATAGCTGGAAATATGGTCTGCGGATGAATCACTTTCGCACCAAAATAAGCAAGCTCTAAAGCTTCTTCATACGAGAGTTCCGGCAAAGGAAATGCAGAACGAACTTTATTAGGATCTGCACTGTAAATTCCATCGACATCAGTCCAGATAATCAGCTTTTCTGCATGCAATAGACGCGCAAATATAGCTGCAGAATAATCACTACCATTGCGCCCTAAGGTAACAAACTGGTGTTCTGCATTAGTGGCGATAAATCCAGTAATCACTAAATGTTGAAAATCTGCAGACTGCAATAATGGATCTAGCAGCTGCTGACTATGCTCCCAGTCAATATATTGTTGCTTGTGTTTGCGATAAGTAATTAATATTTTAGATGCATCGATAAATAACGTAGCGGCTTCACGGTTTAATAATGCTGCCAGGATTTGTGCTGACCATAACTCGCCATAACCCAATACCTTATCTTGCACTTGCGTATTATAGCTGCCTAGTAGTTGCGTGGTACGCAAGAGGTTTGCTATCGCGTCGCAGTCACTGTTGATTATACTCACCATCTCTTGGCATTGTGGGTCAGCATCGAGCAAATGCTGGATGATGTCGTGTTGAAACTGTTTTATGTCCGCTAATTTTTCGTGATATGCCTGCTGCTGGCAGGCCAAATTTAACAATGCCTGCAATTGATTAGTGATACCGGCGCTTGCGGATACAACAATAGCCGTTCGATTGCCGCGCACAATATTTTGCACAGCACGAAAATGCGCTGCCGTTGCTAAACTACTGCCACCAAATTTATGGACTTCTATGGGATTGGAGATTTCATTCATGGGGTGCTTGCCTGTTTAAAATATAATTCATATCTTGCGTTTTTTTATATCCTTTACCCTTGTATTGGGTTGCAATGATTGCTCCCACCAAAGCCACAACACCACCACAAAGTGCCAATAATTTAGGCACCTCACCCAATAACAACCACCCCAAACCAGTCGCCACCAGTGGCATCAAGAATAAATAATTTGAAGCGCGCGAAGCTGGCATATACCTTAGCGCATAACTCCAAGCTAAATAGCCAATAAACCCAGGAAATGCACCTAAATAAACACATGCCAACGTAGCACTCATAGACACTGTTTTAACCTCTGTCCATAACGTGGGTGTATAGAATAACAATATGAAAGTACCGCTCCACATAGTATAGGCGGTCAATTCAATGGGATGATATTTAGGTGTTAGAATTTTATTGCACACCGCATAAATAGCACCGCAAAAAACTGCGATGATTAAATACCAAATGCCAAGATCCAGATTACCCTGCAAACTGCTTCCGCTGCCATCGCCTCGATGTGCAATGGCAATTAAACCCACGCCAACCACACTCACCCCTAATCCAACCCAAGCACTTTTAGCAATTTTTTCTTTCAATAACAACGGTGCTAATAATGTGACGATAACCGGCATCTGACTGATAATAAACCCTGTTATGCCAGAAGAGACGGTTATTTCACCATAGTTTAACGCGATGTTATAAATTCCAAACCCAACGACACCGGTAAAAAAAATCAGCGGCATATCTTTTAAAGCTGGCTTATCGCGTTTAGAAAAAAACAAATATAAAAACAACATACCCATTGATGCAATTAAATAACGCAGTAAAGCCACACTGCCAGGACTATATCCTTTAAGCCCTATGCGAATACCCACAAAAGCGGATGCCCATGAAACAACACAAAAAGTTAAACAAATGGCAGCCTTAGTTTTATCTGAAACACCTTTCATCCGAAATACTCCCGAGCCTGTTTTGCATCTATTAAAATCTGCTGTTGCATTAATTCCACCGAATCAAATTTTTTATCGTCTCGTAATTTATGCAAAAACTCCACATAAATATGCCGCCCATAAATTTCCTGGTTAAAATCGAACAAATGTACTTCAAGCAAACTCCGACCACCCCCATCGATGGTGGGACGATTGCCAACATAAGCAACGCCTTTAACTGGATGTGGCAAAACACCATGGGTTATGACCGCATAAATCCCAGAAAGTGACACAGCCTTGCGATGCAAAAATACATTAGCCGTAGGGAAGCCGAGCATACGTCCACGTTTGTCACCATGCGCTACTTTACCGGAAATCCCATAATGGCGGTTTAATAATTGCTGTGCTACATCAAGCCTTCCCTGTTCCAAGGCTTGACGCACACGTGAACTACTAACCCGCTCTCCCTTGAAGACATACGTAGGCATTTGCTCAGCTAAAAAACCTAAACGCTCACCCATCTGTTTTAATAATCTGATATCACCACCACGTTTATAACCAAAATGAAAATCATCCCCTACTAACACATAAGCAGCATTTAATTTATCGATGAGCAAGGTATGCACAAAATCCTCAGCAGAAAGGCGCGCCAATAAGGGATCAAAACGCAGACATAATACATAATCGACGCCTAAAGTATTCAACACTCTTATTTTTTCATGTAATCGCATTAGACGGGGTGGAGCATCTTGTGGCTTAAAAAACTCATTCGGTTGCGGCTCAAAGGTGATTACCAAGGTAGGCAACCCCATCTCGCGGGCTTTTTGCTGCAGCTGTTTTAGAAGTTGTTGATGGCCGATATGTACACCATCAAAATTGCCTATGGTAAGGACACAACGCGGAAAAGTTTCAGGCAGGTTGTAGATCCCACGAATAAGTTTCAACAAAAATATATTCTCCAGTCTTTAATATTTTCTTTCTATTCTTTAGACCTTATTTCGTCACCACACGAAAATCTCTTAAGCGCACACCCACCACTCTTAAAGTAATAAAATACGCAGCCATCGATGCAAAAATTAAAAACAATAGATAGAGCACTCTTTGATGCCAACTCCAATGTATCCAGACACCTAACTGCGGGGTTAACCAAGTCAATACAGCCCAAGTGACGAAACTAGCTATAAATAGCCGCAATAAATAAACGCCCCAACCCTTTTGCAATTGAAACGCTTTACGTCTGATTAAATACCAAGCTAAAAGCCCGGCATTCAAACTTGAAGATAATGAAGTTGCCAATGCCAATCCTGCATGTGCCAAAGGCCATATCAAAATAAAGTTAAGCAGCATATTCGCTATCAAAGCAATTACCGCAACGCGCACTGGGGTTTTTATATCCTGTTGTGAATAAAATCCAGACGCCAATACTTTAACCAACATAAATGCCGGCAATCCAAATGCATAAGCACGGAGACTCCGGCCGGCCATAAACACATCATATGGATTAAAGCGACCATACTGAAATAAGGTAGTAAATAGCGGTTTTGCTAACATAAACAGGCCTATCCCTGCCGGGATGGCTATGACCAGTACACAACGTAATGCCCAATCTAACACGATAGAAAATTCTTGGGCGGATTTATCTGCATGATTACGAGACAAATGTGGCAATACCACCGTCGCTAAAGCCACACCAAAAATACCTAAAGGAAAATAAGTTAAACGATCTGAATAATACAACCAGGTGATGCTACCAGCCGGTAAAAAAGAAGCAAATAAGGTATCGACCAATAAGCTAATCTGCGCCACAGAAACCCCAAACAGCGCAGGAATTAACAGTTTAATCACCCTTCTTACCCCTTCATCATGCCAGTGGAGGGTCGGCCAAACAAATAAGCCACGGTATTTTAGAAAAGGCAGTTGAAATAAAAACTGCATTATCCCAGCAATCAATACGCCTACAGCCAAAGCAACTACCGGCTCATGAAAATGCGGCGCCATCCACACTGCAGCAATAATCATAACCAAGTTTAATAACACCGGGGTAAATGCTGGTACGCCAAACATGCCATAGCTATTTAATACTGAACCATAAAAAGCCGTTAAAGAGATCAACATTAAATAGGGAAAGGTGATACGCAACATGTGCGTCGCTAAGTGAAAGCGATTGGGATCATGCACAAAACCCGGTGCAAATATGCGCGTTAACCAGGGAGTAAAAATCACAGCCAGCATGACCACTAACAGTAACACTAAACCTAAACTACCCTGCATGCGACTAATAAACTGACGCACTTCTTCAAAGCTGCGTTGCTGACGGTACTCCGACAAAACTGGCACAAACGCTTGTGCGAACGCACCTTCAGCAAATAGACCGCGCATGAAATTCGGTATCCGAAAAGCCACGTAAAAAGCATCGATCGCCGGCACCGCACCAAACAATTGCGCAATCAACATATCGCGCAAAAATCCTAAAATGCGTGAAATGGAAGTAATTCCAGAAACCATAGTGGTGGAGCGGAATAGGCTTTTACTTTGACTCATTATTTGTTCTCTTGACTGCATTATGTCGCCAGCGTACTAATCACACCTTCAATGCGACCACTCACCAGCAAATAATCTAACCATAAATTAGTCAGAATTTCCTGAGTACGGTTCTGCACCAGCCGTTCCTCCAAATTCTCCAAATCTATCAGCTCAAATGGCTGATCTTGCCAAGAACAACTGAATACCGCTTTAGTACGTTTACCGGTATCAGGATCAATTTGCCATACCAAGCATTGCGCACAGACTCCCTTTAGCATACATTGCATTGGACCAAACACTGAAGCTTGAAATTTAGTGTCTTTGGTAAAATAATCCTTCAACACGGTATGACATGCCGTCTGCATCAAACGTAACAAGCGATGCTTACCTATAACCAACACACGGTTCACTTTTGCTAACGGAATATCTGGCTCGCCCCCATCTAACGCTCCCATGGCATAACGGCTTAAAGCTGCCATAAAATCCCCTGTTAATGCACGATCTTCTACTCTATTAACAGTTACCGGTTCACCATATTGCGTAACCCAAATAATTTTATCGGCACAACGCTCAAGCTCTTCTTGGCAAAAAATTTCATCACGCGTTTTAAAACCCGCCACATATAACACTTTATTCCCGGCAGCCCGCAAAGCTGGACCTAAAACCAACATCTGCGCAGCACTTAAACGCCCCCCCACGATGAGCACTGTTTCTTGATCCTGCGGAATCTTGGTGCGTACCCCCGTTGGTCCCATCACCGCCATCGGCTGTCCTGGCTTAAGCGTGGCAAATATCCGAGAACTCGCGCCTTGTTCAATGACCATCAGCGACAAAGTGCCTTGGGCTTTATCAACACGTGTCCCAATCACTGCAATCGCCTCCGTCTGCAGCAAAGTATCTCCACTTTGTGCTGCGAAAGTCTCAAAATTTTGTATGCGATAAAAATGACCTGGTAAAAAATTACGCACAGCCAAAGGCGCATGTACTTGTAATTCCACCACACTTGGCGTATGGCGGATAATTTTTTGCACAGAACTAGAAAATTGATAGTTTATTTTTTCAGCAAAACTATGATATTCACGCACATCACCAACTGCTGTGACTCCCGCTCCCAGCACATGCAATATTTTCGGATAAGTGCGCTTGGCTGAAGCAATGGCCTTGACGACACTCCCATGGAATACTGGGTGGGTATCACCTAAAAATGTGACGCGACGACCTGCTTTATGATAACTGGTAAAAGCCCCAAATTCAGCTGTCTTGCAATGCCCTTCAGGATGGATTACCTCCTGCTGACCATTGACATCATAAGCCTGGTATTCAGTACCCTCACGATGAAAAGTGCCGCGATGTTCAAACTCATAAGCAATATTGGGCTTAGCTCCGGTTGCAACAAAAATTGATCGTGCCGGCAGAATATGCTCCTCATCGGACACCACCCATTGCCCTTGTTCATCGTAAATGCGCGACTCACTCACCAGAGCATCTACATGACCATATTGATCCAAGCGCACCACTTTGGGCGTTAAACCTTCTGCATAGTAAATCCCTTCCTCAAAAGCCTTAATCACTTCTTCATGATTGCGGATATAGGCCGGTGACTCACGTAACAGACGTCTATAAGCAATCGTAACCCCACCCCAGGCACGAATTAAGCTGATAAAATCGGGAGCTCGATTAGCACGCGCTGCCGCCTCACGTTCTTGACGTACCTGTCGACCGTGATTAATAAATTCATCAAGTATCTCAAAGCTGTGATCGTCAAACTGTTCCCGCAAACGAGCAGCGCCTAAAATAGCGGTTAATTTCTCATAACGCGCCAGAGTTTTTTCTACCTGAGAAATATAATAAGCCTGAACTTCAGTTGCGGTATCTACCCCAGTTAAACCACCACCAATAATGACCGCCGGCAACCTCACCTGCAGATTAGCCAAACTATTTTGCTTGGCGGCACCAGTCAATTGCAGCGCCATTAAAAAATCATTCGCCTGACGCATTCCCGGCGCCATACTACCTGGCACAGGTAAAGCTTTAGGCAAGCCAGCACCCACCGCAATCGCCATGTGATCGAAACCCAGCTGCCAAGCATCTTCAACCGTTAACGTCCCACCAAAACGCACACCACCAAACACTTGAAAATAGGGACGGCGTCTTAAACTGATATAAATCAGCTTCAAGAAATTTTTGTCCCAACGCACAGTAATACCATATTCAGCCACACCACCAAAACCTGCCATCACCCGCGTATCGAGCGACTCTTTGATATCAGTAAAACGGTACACTGGCTCATGAATTAACTTTTCAGGTAAGGGTTCAATCTTAAGCCCATCAACACCCACCACCGCGCACCCAGCCATCAATAAATGATGCGCCAATGAAAAGCCAGCAGGCCCCATACCCATCACTAAAACTTTTAGACCATTATAGGGTTGCGCCACCCATTGGGCATGGCGTAAGGGATTCCAGCGGGTCAATAAATCATAAATTTCCACCCCCCAGGGTAAAGCCAACACATCCGTTAAGATACCGGTCTCGGTCTGCGGGATATTGACTGGATCTTGCTTTTGATAAATGCACCCCTTCATGCAGTCATTACAGATACGATGTCCCGTGGCTGGACACATGGGATTATCGACCATAATCATCGCCAATGCGGCTACGGTATAGCCATCCTTCTTTAATACATGCATTTCAGAGATTTTTTCTTCTAATGGACAACCGGTTTGCACCTCACCTAAAGGGTTAATTTTAAAACCCTTCTCCGGCTCGCCTTTTTTGACGGGAAAACCCTTAGAACAAAAATCACCGTCTTTTTCATGGCAATACACACAATAGTCAATTTCATCTAATACCTGACGCGGCGTCATGCGAGAATCGGTCAGTTTAAAACCGTCACGCTGGCGGTAATGGGCGGGGTTCCCTTGAATACGTCCGACGGGATCGTCTGCGACTTGCTCCATAGGCACTAACCTGTAATAGTCGAGTTTCTGCGGTAAATGAAAACTCACCCAGCCTCTGACAGCTGCTTTACCTTGGGGGTCAGTCAACGCCCGTATACACCAGCAGGTCAACTGCTCTATTTGCTGAGCGAACTGCTCCTGGTTTTGTAAATAATGCTCACCCAGCTTAGCCACTGCCAACTCTCTATCATCACCGGATTCGCCATGGGCTTTTAATTCAGCGCTCAACCAATTGTCCAGCTCTGCAAAAGCCGGAATCGCTTCCTGCTTTAATAAACGACGACGCGCTTGGCGCTGCACATACCAGTGTTTAAAAGCAAAAATCGGTTGCTGTGATAAGGTCGCACGTGCTGATGCGGCTAATTCCTGTTCAATATTGAATAATTCGGCAATAAACTCCTCTAATAGCGGAGCACAAGCTATTAATAATGCACTGACCGCCGTTGCCGCAAACGGCCGGCTTTGATGCCGATAAGCTAATAAATCTTCGTATAATAAGGGATTTTGCGCACGCAAACGCTCGATGAATTTCGCATCGAGTTGCTTTAACCATTCAGGATTGAATAAATCCTGAAATTGACCATATTTGAGTTTAAGGGGTGGATTCGACATGACACAATGAGACACCGATAGCGGGCTAGTGTCAAGATGTTCGCTAAGTTGACTCCTTAGAATAGGGTATTTTTAAGGGAAATTTGCTAACCCACCTTTCCCCAGAAGTGGTTTAGGCGTACTTTAATGAAAGGACTGAATTGCTGAAGCCAATATTTTCCGTCAAAATGCATTTTTATAGGCAAAACTAGATTTTTTTAATTGAATCCTCATAATTATGGTTTCCTTCTTCAAGGCACCTCCTGAAATCTGGACAAAAACATAATTTTTGAGTACATTCGAAAGTTATAGCGTTATTTTTTGAGTGCACTCAAAATGAGGTTATAGTACCGTTTGACCAACGGGAAAAATATCATTCCATTATTATGTTTTGAGTTTTACTCTTGAATAGACAATAGCCATGAAAAACTCCCTAGCGCATTTACCACCTGACAAACAGCAAGAACTGCATGAACTGGTGCAGCCTATTTGTCAGCTGGCGCAAGTAGAAATGGTTATTTTATTTGGCAGCTACGCCCGCGGCGATTGGGTAGAAGAATTTGCCGATGATGGGATTCATTTTAAATATCAAAGTGACTTTGATCTACTCATCATTGTGGAAACCCACTCAGCTTCAGAACAAGCGCGCATACAGCGGGAAATTGAAAAAGCTATCCGCCCGTTACCTACTGTTAACACACCCATTTCTTTAATTGTTCACGATATTGACTTTGTCAACCGGCGCTTGACGCGCGCGCAATATTTTTTCTCCGAGATAAAAAAAGAAGGGGTGCTTTTATATGATTCTGGAAAATTCAAATTAAGCACACCACGTGAATTAGATACTAAGGAACGCTATCGGTTTGCTAAAGAAGATTTTGAATACTGGTTTACTAGTGCGAACAAATTTTTCAAAGGATTTTCATTTTACTTTTCTGAAAAAGATTATTGTTATGCAGTTTTTATGCTGCATCAAGTAACTGAGCGCTTATATAGTGCAATTTTGCTAGTCTTCACCCGCTATAAACCCAATACCCATAAATTGAAAGACTTAAGAAATCTAGTTAATACACTTGACCCACGTTTCATTAAAGTTTTCGCTTTGTCCACCCCTTACGACCAACGATGCTTTGAATTACTGTGCAATGCTTATGTAGATGCCCGCTATAAACCTAAATTTACCATCACTGAAGAGGAACTTACCTCGTTGTCAAATGAAGTCAATAATCTCATCCAACTAGCTGATAAACTATGCCAGGAAAAAATCCAGAGTTTTTTGTTGGAAGCTAAGGGGTAATTCTCACCACTTTAGAGAATTGCAAGAGCCTCACCCCTTTAATTAATCGTTGGCGCGAAATTCAAGTCTGTCATTCCCGCGCAGGCGGGAACCCATCCAGGGCATTTATTTATATTTTTTTCACAGATTCGATACTTTTATGCTGATGAGTCATCAAATGCCCTGGAAGGATGGGTTCCCGCCTGCGCGGGAATGACACTATTTTTATGTTTCGCGCCAGCGACTAATTAATGAATTTACAGGATTAAATGAGATACTATAGAGTACAAGCATCCATTTGACTTACAATGAGATAGATGTAATACTTAAAGTATAAGTAATACTTTATATTGGAGGTAACCATGCTTTTTTCTACCCTTACTTCGAAAGGTCAAGTTACTGTACCTATCGAGCTGCGGCAAGCATTAGATCTGCATACTGGTGATAAAATAGCATTTGAAGCTTTCGATGATAAGATATTGATTTTTAAAAAGAAAGACGATATCACACAGGCATTTGGTATGTTTCATATTAATAAAAAAATTTCACTTAAAGATATCCAGAAAGCTATAGCCGAGGGATATACAGATGATCGCAGTTGACACTAATATTTTAGTACGTATATTTGTCGATGATTTAGATCATGCGCAAATAGAAAAGGCGAGAAATTTAGCACAAAAAGCCAAACACATCTATATTGCTCAAATTGTATTGGCCGAATTGGTATGGGTTTTAACACGAGCTTACCAATTGACCAAAGCACAAATTTGCTGCATTTTGCAGGAACTTTTGGACAATTCAGCATTTATAATTGAGCAAGAGCAGCAATTTTTAGAAGCATTGATTACGTTTAAAGAAAATAATACTGATTTTTCTGATTGCCTCATTTTAGCCGAAACTAAGGCTGCCGGCATTGAACATATTTATACATTTGATGCCAAATTTTCCCGACTTAAATCGGTAAAAAAACTATAAAACTATACACTTGAAGAATCATTCACCGCAAGCTGGATAAAGGCATAATTTTTTTGAGTGTTCTCAAAATGAATGAATTTCTCTCTGCACCTATCATCGTCCTCTTATTATGATAAAAACAGAGTGATTTTGGGTTTTGCTATTGAATAGAGAACAACCATGAAAAACTCCCTAGCGCATTTGCCACCAGACAAACAGCAAGAACTGCATGAACTGCTGCAGCCTATTTGTCAGCTGGCGCAAGTAGAAATGGTCATTTTATTTGGCAGCTATGCTCGCGGTAATTGGGTAGAAGAATTTGCCGATGATGGGATGCATTTTAAATACCAAAGTGACTTTGATCTACTCATCATTGTGGAAACCCGCTCAGCTTCGGAACAAGCACGCATACAACGGGAAATTGAAAAAGCTATCCGACCATTACCCACTGTAAATACACCCATTTCTCTAATTGTTCACGATATTGATTTTGTCAACCGGCGTTTGACGCGTGCACAATATTTTTTTTCCGAGATAAAAAAAGAAGGGGTACTTTTATATGATTCTGGAAAATTCAAATTAAGCACACCGCGCGAATTAAACCCTAAAGAGCGTTATCGGTTTGCTAAAGAAGACTTTGAATATTGGTTTACTAGTGCCATAAAATTCTATGAAACTTTTCTTTTTAATTTTGAAAAAGGATTAGAGTATTACTCCAATGCAGCTTTTGAACTGCATCAAGTAACTGAGCGCCTATATAGTGCAATTTTGCTAGTCTTCACCCGCTACAAACCCAATACCCACAAATTGAAAGAGTTAAGAAATCTGGTTAACACCCTTGACCCACGCTTCATTAAAGTTTTCGCTCTATCAACCCCTGATGAGCAGCGATATTTTGAATTACTGTGCAATGCTTATGTGGATGCCCGCTATAAACCTAAATTTACCATCACCGAGAAGGAATTAGCCTGGCTGGCAAATGAAGTCAATCATCTCATCCAACTAGCCGATAAACTATGCCAGGAAAAAATCCAGAGTTTTTTGTTGGAAGCTAAGGAGTAATTCTCAATAACTTGGATTCAATAAAGTTGAAAACAGAAGAGCTTGAAAACTTGAGTTCATAAACGGTGACCTCAAGCTAGAAAGAATACCACTATTAAATGCTTCAAAAATCAATATAACTAATTATAGTCTTCATTTGGCCTCCTGGTTATTGATAGTTTATTTTTATAACTATAATTAGTTGAAGCAAAGCACTTTTTATGCTTACATACTACCTGCCTTCAACCACTTTCAACCGGTATAATTATGATGAAGCACAGCAAAAAAAATACCAACTTTGTCAGCAACATCGACTTGTATTTAGCAGAGTTTGACCGAACTCATGCTTTTTCTGCTTCCCAGCAGGCAGAAATTGCTAAATACCAGCGGGTATATGCCTTACGAGATCAACCGTTGACTGCCGCGGAAGCTAAAGATTTAGCGGATGGTAGTGTATAAATCCCATTTTTTGCAAAAAAGCCCATTCACAGAAAGCTAATCCTCGTAGCTACAAGCATCCACTTAGTCACTAGCGCAAAACTCAAAAAATGCAAGTCGTCCCAGCAAAATGCCGAGATCCAGTTGACAGGGAAGTTAAAGTTTTGCTTTCCTGCGGCATGGATCCCAGCATCCCTGCAGGGACGACGTGCATTTTTTGAATTTTGTGCCAACAACTAATAACTAGCTCTCTCCTCTTTAAAAGCCGCCTGCACTAGTTTCATCAGCTCACCCTGGCTATGCAATTCCCCGAGAATATCACTGCCACCTATTAACTCACCCTTGATATACAATTGCGGAATAGTCGGCCAATTTGCATATTGTTTGATACCCTCACGTATTTCATCATCTTCAAGAACATTTACATATAACACATCATCTGGGCTGGCAGAGGTAGCTTTTAAACACTCCTGCAACAGTTTGGAAGCTTTGGAAGAAAACCCACATTGTGGAAATATGGGGGTACCTTTCATATAAAGTACAATCGGATACTGTGCCAATTGTTGTTTAATGCGATCAAAAACAGTCATTTTTTATACCTCATTTGGGAACCAACGTACGCAGCGATAAAGCATGTATCGCACTTTGCATTTTACCCCCTAGTGTCTCATAAACCATACGATGTTGCTCCAGCGTACTTTTATTGGCAAACCCCGGGCAAGTAACGACAGCTTGAAAGTGCGCACCATCCTCCCCTTCAACCTGCGCTTCTGCCCCAGGCAAGCCGCTTTCTATCCACTGTTTAATCTCTGGTGCAGTTATCAAGGATATATCTCCATAGAATATTTGGGCTTATTTTAGCTTATTTCCCGTAAACACGTAAGATTATCTCGACGAAAAATAATTTTCTAGTAAAATATCGGTTTCTAATCCTCTTTAGCAACTACTTACCCCCTTGAAAAAAGGGAGAATACTTTAATTCTGGAGAATCGCGCCATGACCTTCGTAGTCACTGACAGCTGCATACGCTGCAAATACACTGATTGTGTGGAAGTCTGCCCAGTAGACTGTTTCCGTGAAGGTGCTCATTTCCTGGTCATTGACCCTGATGAATGCATTGACTGCAATTTATGCGTCCCGGAATGCCCAGTTGATGCGATTTTTGCTGAAGACGATGTCCCTGAATCGCAAAAGCATTTTATTGAACTCAATGCAGAACTTGCAAAAAAATGGCCGGCCATTACCACTAAGAAGACAGCCCCACCGGATGCCGCAGAATGGGAAGGTAAAACAAATAAATTAGCGACCTTATCTAAAGAAGAATTAGAATAAACCGCCTTAACATCCATCCAGCCACAACTATGCACTGACTGGCAAGGCGGAAGGTGCCTCATTGGTAAATAGCAATACAAAAATGATTGTCGCATTTGGAGCTAGATTGCGCCTGGGTAAGACCCGGGTAAGCTATTGATTTTATTGGTAGGCACGAGTGGGATCGAACCACCGACCACCACCATGTCAAGGTGGTGCTCTACCACTGAGCTACGTGCCTAATTTTGGATTGAAACGCTCCTCCTCATCCTCGTCAACAGTTATTAATTTTGGGTTTTTATCTTCAGTATCTATTGTAAGAGAGCTTTCATTAGTTGACGAACTAGGAGCTAGAGGAGGAGTGCCCTTCGTCTCGCTAAGCTTCACAGGAACCCACTTGCCAAAATACTTTTCATCTAGGTTTGTCTTAAAATCTTTCTCCTGCATATTTGCTGGAGCCTCGTTCTCCTTCACAAATACTAGCGCATATAACTTCAATTTGCCATTAAAAAATCAGGCATATTTTATAATATGAAAAACTCAAGCTTCAATTAAATTTTTTATAGGGTGGTGGCTCATCATCATCCATTTGTTGGTGCTCAGGTCTTTCAGCCCCACAACAAGCTTCTGCAATATTTTTCTGACCCTTTGCAACACAATCCGCTCCAGCTTTTATTACCATCTCTCCAAGACAACAATTACAACATAGTGATGCTGGACCTACAAACACGGAGCTTAAACAACACATAACTCCAGTAGCCACCTGAACTGACCCTAAAGTAGCCAGCCCTACTCTTTCACATTTATCGCCAGACATAAATCTCTCCTAAAAATACCGTTGATTGTTAACTAAGTTTAACAAACAAATAATAACTCCTATTTATTAAAAGAAAATTATGACTATTTAACCCACGGATAATTTAGTACAAAACTGCGCCAAAGCTTTTACACCCTCTTTTAGATCTCGTTCCTGTACGCCAAATGAAAATCTAACAAAACCTTCCTTACCAAAAGCCTCTCCAGGAACCAATGCTACATTCGCTTGTTCCAAAGCCAAGCGACAAAATTCCGGCGAACCCATTTTCTTAATACCCAATTCTTTTAACGAAATAAACACATACAAACCGGCGATCGGCGGATCAACAGAAATTTTAAAATAGGTATTCAATGCAGAGAGCAAAACATCTCTTCTCTTGTGCATCGCACGTCTGACCCAAGTATTCACCTGCTTAGCTTTTGCCAATACTGCGATTGCAGCACATTGGCTAACCTTAGCAACCCCGCTAGTACTTTGGCTTACCAAGGACGTTAGCTGTGAGATTAAATTTTCCGCCGCAAAAACAAAGCCGATACGCCAACCCGTCATAGAAAAATTTTTGGAACAACTTTGAATCACTATCACCCGATCTTGGTATTCGGGAAATGAGCCACAAGAGACATAAAGATCATCTTGATAAGTCAAACCACTGTAAACTTCATCGGAAATAACTAGCAAATCATGCTGTGCAGCAAATTTCAATATAGCAGCTAATTCACGGCGTGAATAAACTGCCCCTGTAGGATTGGTACCACTATTTAACAATAAAATTCTGGTTTTATCAGTATAGGCTTTTTTGATATTAGCTAATGTTAATTTCCAACCATTACCCGGGGTAGTGGGCACGATGACTGGATTACCAGCAAAAATTTGCGTAATCGCCGGATAAGAAACCCAATAGGGTGCAGCAATTATCACTTCATCTTGCGGTTGTAATAATAATTGTAATAATAAATATAAGCCAAATTTTCCGCCATTGACTACTAAGCAATTTTGCGTTTTATACTGACATTGATAACTGTCATTCATCCACTGTGCCGCCAATTGTTTTAACTCAGGCAAGCCAGCAACGGGTGGATAAAATATCTTACCTTGTTCCAACACTGCCAATGTAGCAGCAACAACCTGTTTATGCGGGGGCAAATGCGGTTCACCGGCGCTTAAGTTATAAACTTTAACCCCAGCAGCCATTTTTTGCTGCGCCAGAGAATTAATCATAACGGTAGCGGAATTAATAATGGGTAAAGAATTATTGGCGCTCATTTGCTTTGTTGCTTCCGTGAATAAGTGAAAATTATTTTAAATAGACGTGTGACTAATAACGGTGGTAATCCATGCTGCTCACTTAATTCCTCATAATGCGTTAACAAATTCTCTTCTCTCACCCGATCTTTTATTGGGATATTATGCAAGGCTTTATATTGGCCAATTTGCTGTGTCAGTTTTTGTCGTTGTTTAAGTTTTTCAATGATTGCTGCATCAATGACATCAATTTTTTTACGCAATTGCTCAAGCTTTTGCATGATCGATCGCCTTTTCTATTTGTAACAATTGATGAATAAATTTTTTACGTATTTGCTTGGCATAAGTATTATATTGATGCATATCGAGAAATAACCGCCAAGTATCATTGACTACCATTTTGTTAATATTTAACAAAGCTTGGAAATCCGGCGTAGCCAATTCTTGTGGATGCAAATCTAATGCTGCAAGACCTCTGCCAATATAATGTACCAAAGCTTGTGAATTGGCCATTTGCCTATCATGTTCATCTGGGCTTGAGAGCAATACCTTGAGTCCCATTTCTTCAAAAATATTTTGCAATTTGGTTTGCTGTTGGGCAGAACAACGCACCGGACATAAAACAATTTTGTGATCCTGAAATCCACCCGTGCGTTGCACTGAATCGGGACCAAAAAGTGGGTGAGTTGCAATAATTGCCTGCGTGGGGACAAAGGTTTTTTGCATCACTGTCACTGGGTGAACTTTAACTGAACAGCAGTCCACCACTACAGCTTCCGGTTTTAAAAAAGGTTTGATCTGCTGGCAGCAGCTTTCAAATTCTGAAATCGGCACTAGCAAAAACACCATATCCGCCTGCGCTACTTGCTGTAAGTCTACTATCTGTATCGCGTCTTCTGTAGTTTGTGGATTGAATGCTTTTTCACAAACCATGACGGTTCCAAAAGCGGACAAGGCTTTTGCCCATAACTTGCCAAACCGGCCATAACCTACTATTCCAAATTTCATGTTTGACTCCAGTGTTGCTGTGAGGATGACAGTTCATTAACCATTCTGCGCCTTATTTCTTAAATAATGATCCATTATAACTAATGCTGCCATCGCATCAACAATGGGCACTGCCCGCGGTAGCACACAAGGATCATGCCGGCCTGCAGCTGCCAAAGTGACAGGCTCATGCATAACACTTAACGTTTCTTGTTCTTTGCTGATAGTCGATACCGGTTTAAAGGCCACGCGGAAATAAATATCCTCACCGCTGGAAATTCCGCCCAAAATGCCTCCCGCATGATTGGTTTTCATTTTGAGCTCACCCCGGTCAATTACGAAAGGATCGTTATGTGCGCTGCCACGCATCGATGTTCCTGCAAAACCAGAGCCTATTTCAAAACCTTTTACCGCGTTAATACTCAACATGGCCTTACCTAAATCTGCGGATAATTTATCAAATACCGGCTCACCTAGCCCTACTGGGACATTGCGTATCACGCCTTTAATCACGCCACCAATGGAGTCATTATCTTGTTTAACTGTCTCCACCAACGCGATCATTTTTTTCGCCATTTCTTGATCTGGGCAACGAATAATATTCGCTTCAATCGCTTCTCGTTGCACTTTCTGGTAATCAATATCGGCGCGAATATCACCTACTTGCTCCACAAAACTGAAAATATCAATATTCAGGTATTGCTTTAAATATTTTAATGCAATCACTCCAGCTGCGACCCGCGCCAAAGTTTCTCTCGCGCTGGCACGGCCACTGCCGCGAAAATCTCGTAAGCCGTATTTCATTAAATAGGTAAAATCTGCGTGTGACGGACGATAAATGTCTTTTAATTCCGCATAATCTTGAGGACGCATATCGGCGTTATAGGCTATCAGCAATATCGGCGTGCCTGTGGTTTTGCCTTCAAATACACCAGAGAGGATATGGATAATATCTTCCTCTTTGCGGGGGGTGGTAATGGCGCTTTGTCCAGGTTTACGTCTATCCAATTCTTGCTGAATTTCCGACTCGGTGATTGCCAGCCCCGGCGGGCAGCCGTCAACAATCACGCCGACTGCGCCGCCATGTGATTCACCACAGGTGGTAATTCTAAATAAATTTCCGAAGGTGTTTCCTGACATAATTTTTTACTCTGATAAGTCTAAACTGTCATCCTGAGCGTAGCACCCAGTTAACTACTGTAACCCCCTCTCTCCTTGTGGGAGAGGGTTGGGGAAAGGGGGAGATTAAGCCATTTCATTAAAAAAATTATATAAAATTTATTCGTTTTTAAGCGAAACGACCTTAGCTACCCCTCTTCCTAACCCTTTCCCACAAGGGGAGAGGGGATACAGTAGTTTACCGGATACTAATGGAGGAGCGGAGGATGACAGCATATTCAGGATGACAACCACAACCACTTACTCTTGATTTCATCCAACACTCGATTAGCTTCTATCTGGTTTATCCAAGCATTCACCTCAGCCAATAACTGTTGATCCTCTGGCCGCAACATATACGCCTTACGCTCCTGCTCAGTTTCGTGCGGAAAATGTAGCACACATAATTCTGGATGCAGCTTCTGCTGATAACCTGCTTCAATTGCATCAGTAATCATCACATCAGCTTGATGATTTAATAACTGGGAAAATATAGTTGTATTATCAGCAAAAATCCTGATATCAGCTTTTGGTAGTTGTTGGCGCGCAAAACGCTCATTCGTGCCGCCTGGATTTTCAATTACTTTTACATGGGGCTGATCGATATCACTTAGTGATTGATACTTTGATTGATTCTCACAATTAAAAACCGCCACTTTTTCATCCACCAGTACCGGCTTAGAGAAAATAAATTGTTGTGCACGTTCTTTAGTTATTGCAATCCCACCCATAGCAATATCAAATTGATGCGCTTGTAAATCCTCTCCTAAACTAGGCCAGGTTGTCTTAACAAAGATAATTTTTTTGTGCAGAAATTTCCCAAGATTATGCGCCATATCAATATCAAACCCTTGATATTCCCCTGTATTTTCATCAAAAGCAGTCAATGGGGGATAATCTCCGGTAATTCCTATTTTTATATTATTTGCGTAATTCATGCCCACACCATTTGCACCAACGGAAAATATACCCATGAAAATCAATAACAATGCCCGAATCATTGCATCACTTCAATCAATGCCCTTACTACAATGTCATCCTCGACAGGATGGGCGAAGGCTTTTTTATTTTCATAGACCTGGCCGATATCGCGTAGTAAAACATAATTCACCGCACCATTTCTGACTTTTTTATCTAACTTTGTGGCATTGATAATATGATTAATCGTATATTTTTTTAAGCCAGATGTCACAATACCTAAACCAGTAAACAAATTATAAATCAATAAATATTTGTCAAAATCCAAAAGACCCAACAATTGCGCTATTTTTGCTTCAACCAATATTCCCAAAGCCACCGCATAACCATGTAAAATTTTATATTGACTTAAAGTTTCTACTGCATGACCGATCGTATGCCCGAAATTTAAAATCATGCGCAAATTATTTTCTTTTTCATCTTTGGCTACCACATCGGCTTTAACTTTCACTGCACGATAAATCAGATTTTTTAAAACTGTTTCATCTCCTGCCAATATCTTATCAAGTTTCGCTTGCGCATAAACCAGACTTTCAGCATCACTGGTCAAAAACATTTTTAATGCCTCTATTAAGCCGTTAATCAGATGTTTTTTCGGCAAAGTCTTTAAACAGTTAATATCCGCAACAACTGCCTGCGGCTGCCAAAAGGCACCAATCAAATTTTTACCCTGTGGAGTATCTATGCCAGTTTTTCCCCCAACGCTGCTATCGACCATTGCTAACAATGTGGTAGGAATTTGTACGTAAGGAATTCCGCGCATATAAGTACTTGCGGCAAACCCGGTGAGATCGCCTACTACCCCGCCCCCCAGCGCCAAACATAAACTATCTCTTCCGAAACGATGGCGTAACATGCGTGTTTCTAAATGTTGCTTGGTCTGATAATTTTTATGCTGCTCGCCTGCAGGAAATGCCAATAAAGTCACTTTATACCCCAATCCAATAAGTTTCTCGGCAAAACGCTCAGCATATAATTTTTTCACGGTATTATCAGTGACCAAAACTAGATTGCCGAAATTTCTGTTTTCCGGCAAAAAAGCCTCCGGCTGTTCAAGCAAGCCTGAATTAATCAGAATAGGATAGCTATGCGTGGCAGCTGCAGGAATGTTTATCAATAATTTTTTCATCAAGCGCTCAACCTATCCGCTAAATCCTGCAACATTTTCTCTGTTTGTTCCCAACCTAAACAAGGATCAGTAATAGATAAGCCATTAATATCAATATGGGTCGGGTCTTGCCCGTCGACTTTCTGATTCCCAGCTTTTAAAAAACTCTCGATCATAAAACCCTTCACGAGTTTTCTTAATTCAGGATGTTGAGAAAGACTATCTAAAACTTCGTTGATGACTGCTGGCTGCAGACTATAATCTTTTTTACCGTTGCGTAAGCAGTTATCGTGACTTGCGTCAATAATCACGGCGGGATTTTTGATCTGATGTGCATCCATGTGACGCTTGACTTCTGTGAGATGTGGAATGGAATAATTCGGCTGATTATCACTGCCGCGTAATACCAAATGGGCATAACAATTGCCATTCGTTTGTACTTCATAACCATCAAACACAGCAACATGTGGATGCTGTGCAGCGACCACACTATTAACACCGACCGCCAAAGAACCATGCGTAGGATTTTTCAAGCCAACTGCGCAATCAATGGCTGAAGCAAAAATTCTATGCTCTTGATCCTCAGCACTACGTGCACCGATAGCGACCCAGGACAATAATTCTAAAAATCCACGCGCATTATGCGTAAATAAAGCTTCATCAGCTATCGGCAAACCCATTTCGATAACTTTGACCATCATTTCACGGGTATAGCGTACACCCGCTTCAATATCGGGATAGGCAAATGGATCAGGTTGGTTAACTGGTCCGGTCCAACCTTTGGTGGTGCGTGGTTTTTGAATATAAACCCGCATAATTAATTTGAGCGCGTGTTTGACTTGTCGATTTAATTTTAGCAGTTTTGCTGCATATTCCAACACAGCTTCTTTCGGCCATGCGGAACAGGGACCCACAATAATCAGTAAGCGATCATCTTTACCCGCCAGGATATCTTTAATTTCTTCCCGATCACGTTGAATTTGTTTATACCCGGCATCTGACAAGGGAATGGATTGTAGCATCTCTTCTACTGGGGGTAATTTTTTGATGATGGTATAGTTCATTACTGATTTTCCTCTTTACAAATCACTGTCAGTTTTTCCAGAATTTCTTGGATAGCATCTTGCACATCTCCGCTATTATCAATAGTCAACACCGCTAAATCTTGATAAACCTGTTGACGCTGCGCCCATAAACTTTTAAATGACCCCAGCGGATCTTCTTCTTCAAAAAAACTGGGAATACCGCCTGCCATAATGCGCTGAAATACAATTTCCGGGGAAGCTGTTAGGTAAATTAAAATATGTGGCTTTAGCAGTAAGCGATTTTCTTCTCGGAGCGGCGCCCCACCGCCTAAGGCAATAACCGACGGTTGCACATGAATCACTTCTTGCAGTGCTTTAACTTCTAAATCGCGGAAAAAAGTTTCACCATGCCGTTTACTGATTTCTCGACAAGACAATGCTTCGTTCAGCTGTTCGGCGTATAATTTTTCAATTTCTTTATCCAGATCAATGAAGGGTCTTTTTAATCGGGTGGCAACCTCCTTACCTATTACTGTTTTGCCTGCATTTTTAAAACCTATAAAAATAATATGCTGATTACTGCGCGACATTTATTAACTCCATTTTAGCACCCAACGAACACATCAAGCTCACAAATGTCGGAAAGGTTTTATTAATCGCCTCACCCTGGGTAATGACCGTTTCTCCCTCTGCCTGCATGCCAGCTAAAGCCAAGGCCATCACTGTACGATGGTCGTCATAACCTTCAACTACCGCACCGCGCAATTGACTGTTTGATACGGTTAAACCATCCTTAAATTCTTCCACCTTAGCCCCTAATCTTCTTAAACCTTCAGTCATAGAATGGATTCGATCAGTCTCTTTGATACGTGCCTGAGGCACATTATAAATCCGCGTCTCACCGCTTGCGTGCACACCCAATACCGCCAAGGTAGGTAATAAATCAGGGATTTCGTTCGCATCAATGGCTATTCCCTGTAACGGCTTACCGCCATGCACAATAATATCATTGCGATTCACCCGAATATCGGCACCCATTTTCTGCAGAATATCAATTAACTGTTTGTCTCCCTGAGAGTCTGACATATCTAAACCCTGCAATGTGACGCTACCCTCAAACAAGCTTGCTGCCGCTAACAAATAAGAAGCCGATGAAAAATCACCCATAATGGTTTTTTGAAATGGTTGATAACGGTGCTTGCCACGGATTTTATAAATATCCATCTTGCCCAGGCGTTGATGTTCGAAATAAATACCCTGCTCTTGCAGCCAACTTAAGGTAAGTTCTACATATGGCCTTTCATGCAAATCATGGACGCGGATTTCGCTATCTTGTGGAGCACAGGGCAACGCAATTAATAATGCCGATAAATATTGCGAAGTGATACCTTCCACTTCAGCTATGCCACCCTGCAATTCACCCGACACTGCAATCGGGCACGAACCAGCTTGACCTTGATACGCACATGTCATGCCCAGTGCAGTTAAAGCTGTCGCTAAAGAACGAATGGGGCGGGAACGCATTTGTTCATTGCAATCTAGGATAATCGGCTGTTGTGGATGATAACGTAAGCCGAGTATTGGCATAATAAAACGTGTGGTAATGCCGGAATTACCCGTATTAATCAGTTGTGCAGTTGACGGCAGAGGTATACCTCTACTTTCCACAATTATTTTGCCTTCTGCTTGGGTGATGGTAGCACCTAAATCTTTACAGACTTGAATTGCATGCTGTGTGTCATCTGAAGCCAGCACATTCGTTAAGGTAGATTTACCACTGGCAAGCAAAGCAAATAGCAAGCCACGCACAGACTGCGATTTGGAGCTCGGGGCAGTGACCTGCCCTGTAAAGATTGAGGTTTTATGCACAATTAAATTCACCGTTACTTTTTTCCTAAGATAATGACAGCGGCTCTTCACTTAACATAAGTCAAACTTTCCGCATATTTAGGATTCCCACCATGTACCAAATCCATATAAGCCGTTTTGATCCGCGTCGTCACCGAACCTGGTTGCACCGCACCGATTGCTTTGTCATCAATAGAACGAATTGCCGTCACTTCTGCAGCCGTACCCGTAAAAAATGCCTCATCCGCTGCATAAGCTTCATCCAGGGTAATATTTTTCTGCACTACTTTTATACCCATATCTTGAGCGAGCTGCATAATGGTTTCTCGTGTGATACCAGCTAAGATCGTACCCAACTGCGGGGTGTACAACACGCCATCTTTAACAATGAAAAAATTCTCACCGCCACCTTCGGAAATAAAATCTTCGCTATCCAAAAATAATACCTCATGGTAATGCGTACCCTGTATGGCAAGTGACGCCAAAATACCATTTAAATAATGTCCGGTTAGTTTCGCATCTACTATCGTGGAGTCTGGATGAATACGAATAAATTCGCTGGTTTTAATATCGACTGCATCATGCGGCAAATAAGCGCCCCAAGGCCAACAAGCAATCGCAATATCGACAGGACTGCCCACGGGATTGACGCCCATTTTGCCATAGCCAAAAAAGATAATTGGTCGAATATATCCTTCTTCCAATTTATTAATCCGCACGACTTCAATGGCCGCAGCTTCAATATCTTTTTGGGAATAAGGTAAAGACATTTTTAACGCACCGGCTGAATATAATAAGCGCTTAATGTGCTCTTTCAATTTAAAAATCGCTGTACCTTTAGGGGTTTTATAGAAGCGTATGCCTTCAAATGCACCACCACCATAATGTAAGCTATGGGTCAGCACATGAACTTTCGCCTCATCCCAGGGAACCATTTTGCCATTGAACCAGATAGATTCAGTTGTTTGCATGCATTTCTCCTATACATTTTCATCAGTGACACAGCCTAATTGGGCTGATGCAACATTCTTAATATATTTATACAAAGTGCCCTGCGTCACTTTATAAGACGGCATCACCCACTTGGCACGCCGTGCATTTAATTCCGCCTCACTCACATCCACGGTTAAGGTATTATTTTCAGCGTCAATTTCAATACGATCGCCCTCTTGAATCAGGGCAATCACACCGCCTACCTGAGCTTCAGGACAGATATGGCCAACAATAAATCCGTGCGAACCACCGGAAAAACGACCATCTGTAATCAAGGCCACATCTTTGCCTAAACCTGCCCCCATAATCGCCGAAGTAGGCTTCAACATTTCTGGCATACCAGGACCGCCTTTAGGACCACAGTAACGGATGACCACCACATCGCCTTTATTAATCTTTTTTTCTTCAAGAGCATGAACCATATCATCTTCTGAGTCAAATACTCGGGCGGGGCCGCTGAAACGTAATCCTTCCTTACCGGTAATTTTAGCCACAGCGCCTTTTTCTGCAAGATTGCCATATAAAATTCTCAAATGTCCCGTTGATTTCAGCGGGTGATCTAACGAGTGAATAATTGGCTGTCCTTTAGATAACCCAGGTAGTGATGCTAAATTTTCAGCCAGGGTTTTACCCGTCACCGTTAAACAATCACCATGTAAGTATCCCGCTTCCAGCAGCATTTTCATCACCGCCGGAGTACCGCCATATTGGTGCAAATCTTCCATTTCAAAATGACCACTGGGTTTAAAATCCGCCAACAGCGGGGTACGTGCACTGATGGTCTGAAAATCATCCAACGTTAGCGACACATCGACGGTGCGCGCCATTGCAATCAAGTGTAAAACGGCATTGGTGGAACCGCCCAGAGCAATCACTAATACCACAGCATTTTCAAACGCTTTACGTGTCATGATATCTCGCGGTTTGATATCACGTTCTAGCAGTAAACGCATTGCGGCACCTGCTGTCAGACATTCCTGATGTTTTTCGGCGGAGATGGCCGGCATAGAGGAGCTGTAAGGTAGACTCATTCCTAAGGCTTCAATGGCGCAAGCCATGGTATTCGCGGTATACATTCCGCCACAGGCACCAGCACCTGGGCAAGCGTGTTGAATAATGGCTTTACGCTGATTATCATCGATTCTGCCACTTAAATATTCACCATAACATTGAAAGGCAGAAACAATATCCAGTGATTCTTTACCCAATTTACCTGCTTTAATAGTACCGCCATATATCATCAGACTCGGACGGTTTAAACGTCCCATAGCAATCAAACAACCCGGCATGTTTTTGTCACAGCCTGGCAAGGTAATCAATCCATCATACCACTGCGCACTCATTACCGTTTCAATTGAATCAGCAATGAGATCACGTGATTGCAGTGAAAAACGCATGCCTTCCGTACCCATGGAGATACCATCGCTCACACCAATGGTATTAAAACGCATACCCACCATATCCGCTGCCTGTACCCCTTGTTTGACAATATTGGCTAAATCCTGCAGGTGCATATTGCAGGGGTTGCCTTCATACCACATGCTGGCTATGCCAACTTGAGGTTTATTCAGATCAGTTTCCGTCAAACCAGTTGCGTATAACATCGCTTGCGATGCACCCTGCGAACGGGGTTGGGTAATATGCGCGCTATATTTATTGAGTTGCCTCATGATCTTTCCTCCGTATATTTAGATGCTGGCTATCACTTTGCAATACTCTGACCAAACACGCGCCAGTCACATTCTGAATTGCACTGAACAAGGCACCACAAAGTGCTGTGGCAACTCCAAAAAATTTAGTTGCCAAGACTACCGCCATGCCTGTATCCAAAATACCAAATTCAAAGGCCACTGAACGGCAATTTTTAGCATTAAAACCAAAGAGTTTTTTGGCAATGCTGTAACCAATAGTCAATCCCAAAAGATTGTCTGTTAGAACGGCAAATCCTGCCAGAAATGGTAAAGCCAGGATGTTTTGGTGATTCATTGCTACTATACACGCGATCAATAAGGTTATCGCTGTCATGGATACCAAAGGCAAAACCGGTTTGATCGCCTCGACTTTTTTACCCAATAATCTTCTTAAAACTAAGCCGTCAAATAACGGAAATAAGACAATCCAAAATATCGTGCTGGCAATCTGTGTTAATGGGATGGGTACATATTTATGCAAAAATACATAAATAATGATAGGTGTGACAATGGGAGACAATAAGGTTGTTAACAATGTGAGTACCACAGTCAACACAACATTTGATTTGGATAAATAAGACATGACAGCCGCAGCAGTGCCGCCAGGACAAGCGCTAATGATTATCAAACCCATAAAATCCGTTTGCGATAGACCAAATACTACGGCAATAAGATAAGCTAAAATCGGCATGATAAGATATTTAAGTATTGCTAATGCTGCGATTTGCCAGCGTAGACTAAACACCTTAACAAAATCACCTGTTTCCAGAGTTAAGCCTATTGAGAACATGACTATGCCTAAAAACATGGGGATATGGGGTTTTATCCAAAGAAATAATTCGGGAGAAAAGATAGCCAGTGCAGACACAACAATAATCACTAGCGGAAATGTTTTTTCGATTTTGGATATCATAGTGAATGTATTATTTTTAAAAGATTTAGAATTTTCATTCTCATTATTTAAGCTACCACAAAACCATTATACGCCTCTTCAAATGCCTCAATAGAAGCCTGAATAATATCCGGTGAAGTTCCTCGACCCAAAGAATAAAAATGATCTTTGGCCAACTTTAATTCCACATAAACCACTGCATCAACACCTTGGCTGCGGATATCTACTTTATAATCTGTTAGAGTAAAAACAATTCTTTCGGCACAGGCATGTGTCAAAGCGCTAATCACGGCATCTACTGGACCTACCCCTTGAGCAGTAGCTTTATGCTCTTTATCGTCAATTTTTATCGTTACCGAAGCTACAGATGCACGGTCTTTGCCTGTAGTCACTTCAAAATCTACCACCGCAAAGGTTTCTTGCGGTTTATTTTGTGGTGTTTCTAAAGCATCTTGTATGCAATCTTGAAAATCCGAAACGGTAACCGCCTTACCTTTTTGCAAAAATTTTCCAAGAATGGATTTAATTTTCAGTAAATATTCTTCTGAATAATCTGCCTCAAACAGCAAAGCGAGTTGTTCTTTGATTTGGGAAATACTCGGTTCGGATGCAAACAGCACTTGATTTTTATCCACAAAAATCATGCTCTTGCCTTTGAAGAAATTATTCTGATATAACGAAAGAAAAGCTTTTTCATCCGGGTAAATAGTTGGCGGTTTAATTGCGGCTTTTAACACCACATTCGCATCTTTAAGCCCATCACCAGTTAAAACGCAGACTACCTTGCCAGAAACAAGTTTTTGCTGGCGACCCGCTTTAAGCAATGCGGCAACGGTAGCTGCAGCAGCACTTTCAACAAACAAGCCTTCTTCAGTTGATAACAAATATTGTGCTTGTAAAATTTCCTGGTCACTAACAGCCACTGCACTGCCACCGGTTGAATAAATCGCATCTAAAGCTTTTATGCCATCTAAAGGATTGGGCACAGCGATAGCCGTAGCAATGGTATTAGCGCTTTCCAATGGTTGAATAGTCGTGACATGCTTTTCAAAACTATTGACCACCGCCGCCGCACCTTCAGCTTCTACGCCCATCAATTGTGGTATTTTATCGATTAAACCCAACTCTCGATATTCACTAAAGCCTTTTTTATAGGCGGTAATATTAGTGCCACAACCAATGGGAACGACCACCAGATCAGGTGGCTGAAAAAATAATTGGTCAATAATTTCAAAGGCGGCGGTTTTTTGTCCTTCAACACGATAAGCGTAATCCCCCGCCAAATAAAATCCCATTTTTTCGGCAAGAGATTCCGCTAGACGTGCTGCGTCATTATAATGACCTTTGATTTGCACAATACGTCCGCCAAAAGCAATCACCTGTGCCAACTTGGCTACCGCAACACCTTCTGGCACCAAAATAAAGCATGGAATTTTTGCTGCGGCTGCATAACAAGCGCAGGAAGCAGCCATATTACCTGTTGAAGCTAAAATAATACTACTTGCGCCAAATTCGCGCGCGACAGAAATATCCACCGCCGAGCCCCGATCTTTAAATGAACCGGTGGTATTTTTTCCCTCAACTTTGAAATATAAATCTAAACCTAATAATTTACCTATGGTTTTACTTTTTATAAGCGGCGTGGCCGTTTCACGCAAAGAAATAAATTCAGCACTTTGCTGAATCGGCATAAAAGGCAAATATTTCGACAATCCTGGTGGAGCGATTTTAAAGTAATCCAGATTGAGCTGCTTTTTAATCGCAGCAATGTCCATGACTACTTCCCAGGGAGAGTCTTCGCCGGTGAATACTAAACCGCGTGGAGTTACTGGTTTTTTAGTGGCAAAATCTAAAAGTTGATACATGATGTGATCCGTTTGTTACTTGCAGATATCCTTCTCCCCTTGTGGGAGAAGGAAATATAATATCTCCTTATTTATGAGGTAATAGTACTTTTCTTACTCTCCGACTCCGGTCGCAGCGCCCTAACCTTAGCGCCTACTTGCCAGAGCTCCTCATTGCGCATTTGCTCAAGTTCTTTATTTAATTTTTCTTTATAATTTGCCTGACCATTCGCTTCAATCACCCGCGCCGTTTCACTACCATCGGCCACACTTTTATAAAGTGCTTCAAAAACCGGTAATACCGCCTGCTGAAATTTTGGCAACCAATCTAATGCCCCACGCTGTGCAGTAGCAGAACAATTGGCATACATCCAATCCATGCCATTTTCACCGACCAGCGGCACCAAACTTTGTGTCAGCTCTTCTACGGTTTCATTAAACGCTTCAGTGGGAGAATGACCATTTTTGCGCAACACCTCATATTGTGCCTTGATGACTCCGGCCAAAGCGCCCATCAACACACCACGTTCTCCGAATAAATCACTGTAAACTTCTTTCTTAAAATCAGTTTGAAATAGGTATCCAGAACCTACACCAATGCCAAATGCCAATGCCTTTTGTTCAGCCTTGCCTGTAGCATCTTGGAAAACCGCATAACTGGAATTAATACCTTTGCCGTCTAAAAATAATCGGCGCACACTACGGCCAGAACCTTTAGGTGCTACTAATATGACATCCACGTCTTTAGGAGGTAATACTTGAGTTTGGTCATGGTAAGTCACAGCAAAACCATGAGAAAAATAAAGGGTTTTTCCTGGAGTCAAATATTTTTTCACCGTCGGCCATACTTGAATCTGCGCCGCATCAGACAAGAGATAACAAATAAAAGTCGCCTTTTCACAAGCCTCTTCAATACTAAATAAATCTTTATCTGGAATCCAGCCATCTTTAATAGCCTGTTGCCAAGAAGGGCTATTCTGCCTTTGACCAATGATTACTTTAAATCCACTATCTCTTAAATTGAGCGCTTGAGCAGGGCCTTGTACGCCATAGCCAATAATAGCAATCACTTCGTCTTTTAATACTTCTTTAGCTTTAGTTAATGGAAATTCTTCACGGGTGATTACTTTTTCAGAAACACTACCAAATTGCATGGTTGGCATAAATTAACTCCTATGGTTTTATTGGGAATAAACGCTGTACCCCTGGTACGTCGTCCCGGCATGGATACCGGAATCCAGTTGACAGGGAAGTTAAAGTTTCGCTTTCCATGCGACATGGATCCCGGCATCCATGCCGGAACGACGAGTGGGGTTGAATCAAGATGACAATGGTATCTGACTGACTATCTTAACCTCTTTCAATTCAAAAATTTTTTCCAGCTGTTTTATCACGCGATCTGCGGTTTTAGCATTACTGTGCACAATAATATTAAAATACGAAGTCCCCCGATTGCCGGTTTCAAAGACATTCATCTGTTCAATATTCAAGCGATAACGCGCAAATATACCCGCTAAACGTTGCAAAACCCGCAAAGTATTTTCAGTGACTACTGAAATTGCATAAATATATTGCATTTAAACATACCTCTTAAGATAATCGGACTTCTCCGACACCACAACCCGATGGCACCATAGGGAAAATGTTTTCTTCCATTTCCACAACCACTTCTAACAAATACGGCCCATCAAAATTTAACATCGTATCCAGTGCGGAACGAAATTCAGCACTGTCTTTCACTCTACAGCCAGAAATCGCATAACCCTCAGCAATTTTTATAAAATCAGGATTTTTCAACTGTACAAATGAATAGCGTTGTTCAAAAAATAATTCCTGCCATTGCCGCACCATACCCAAATGGCCATTATTCAGTATGATAATTTTCACTGGCAAGTTTTCTTGTGAGATAACACCCAGTTCTTGTATATTCATTTGAAAGCCGCCATCACCAATAATTGCAATCACGTGCCGGTTAGGATCGCCGAGTTTGGCGCCCACTGCCGCTGGCAAGGCAAAACCCATGGTGCCAAGCCCACCTGAAGTCACTAAAGAATTATGCTGCATAAACCGATAATAACGTGCGGCCACCATTTGATGCTGGCCTACATCTGTGACTAAAATGGCTTTACCTTCTGTTTTATTGGATAGTTCATGAATGACTTCTGCCATTTTGATGTTTTTACCATCAGGGTGAATTTCATGAACGATGACCTGGTCATATTCAGTTTGATAACATTCTTTAAATTGATTTACCCAAGCTTCATGTAAATCCTGGCTGCGTTGACCATCTAAATAAGGCATTAATTCTCTTAGCGCATATCCAGCATCCGCCAACAGTCCCACTTCAACTTGGACATTTTTATTGATCTCCGCGGGATCAATATCAATATGGATAATTTTGGCTTGTTTGGCATAATTAGCCAAATTACCCGTGACTCTATCATCAAAACGCATTCCCACTGCAATAATGACATCGGCTTCATTTGTTAATAAATTAGACCCATAATTGCCATGCATTCCTAGCATTCCCGCATACAATGGATGATCCATGGGAAATGACGACAATCCTAATAAAGTACAAGCAACCGGTATATTGGCTTTCACTGCAAAATCTAGTAGCTCTTGTTCAGCATGTGCTAATAAAACTCCCTGCCCCGCTAAAATATATGGGCGATGCGATTGATTAATTAACTCAGCTGCTTTAATTAATGATTGTTGTGAAAGTGGTTGATGATGAACCGGAGGATCGACAGGTATGTATTTTTGATAGGAAAAATTTAATGGACCAAATTGTGCATCTTTCGTGATATCTATCAGTACCGGACCGGGTCGGCCATGGCGGGCAATATAAAATGCCTTAGCCACTACTTTTGGAATTTCTTCTGCATCAGTAATTTGATAATTCCATTTGGTGACGGGCAATGACATACCAATAATATCTGCTTCCTGAAAAGCGTCAGTGCCCAAAAAGGAGCTGGCTACCTGCCCAGTGATACAAACAATCGGGGTAGAATCCAGCATAGCATCGGTGATACCAGTAATTAAATTAGTGGCTCCCGGCCCAGAAGTTACCAAACATACTCCCGTCTTACCTGTTACCCGTGCGTAACCTTGCGCTGCATGCGCTGCACCTTGTTCATGGCGCACTAGAATATGACGCAACTCCGAACGCACATCATACAAAGCATCATAAGTGGGCATGATAGCCCCGCCGGGATAACCAAATAGAAGGTCAACTCCTTCATGCAATAAGCATTGCAACAGAGCTTGTGCACCTGTCATTTGCATAAGATCCACCTTACTAAAAAAAATTCTGCTCAAAAAAAAACCCCGCATCTCTGGAAGAGGTGCGGGGTCTTTTACCCTGCTGTTCGTCTATCGTTTCAAGACACAGCCCCGCACCTCGCGACTAAGAATCACCACGATAATAAGGTTAAAAATGCGAATGGCTATGTTTTTATATGAAGACATTTTGTACTCTAATTTATTTGAAGTATATAATCTTGGTATCTTAAAGTTATAGGCTACCAATGTCAACCGCAAAAGCTGTCATCCTTCTCTTACGCTCAGGATGAAAACTTAGAAGTAAATACTTGCGAAAATCTCACAAGGATAAATCTAAAATGCCTCAAATAAAAACCACCCCTATCGGTAAAAGCTATAGTATCAGTTCACCTGATGGCTCGACTCAAGCCACATTTATTCCTGAACGCGGCGGCATGGCTTCATCTATTATCATGCCTGGCAATTCGGGTCCACGGGAATTACTGTTTCAGCACGAATATTTTTGGGACTCTGACTTCACACGCTTAACCGGCGGCTGGCCTTTTTGTTTTCCAACCTGTGGCCGACTAGAACGTTATGGCAAAGAGGGATATTACTTTTATGATGGTCATCATTACCAATTACCCATACATGGATTTGCTTGGCGACTCCCTTGGCAGGTTGCTGAGTATACCGATAAGCGGATTATTTTAATCCTAGAAGATAATGCAGAAACAAGGATTGTTTATCCATTTCATTTTACTTTAGAGCTAGACTATACCATCGAATCCGGCGTTTTGTTATGCGCCCAAACCTACACTAATCGCAGCGACAAACCCATGCCCTATTACGCGGGATTTCACCCGTATTTTTCGACACCCGCATTTAATCAAGGCAAGGAAAAAGTGATTCTAGACTTTCACCCTATTAAATGCCTGGCTTATAATGAAACCTTAACTGATTTAGTGGGCGAAAGAGATTTATACGCTGTACCCACTACAATAACTGCTGATATTAATGAACGCTTAACCCAATTAGGCATTGATAAAACTACTCGGCTGATCTTTCCCAATGGAGACATCATTGAAATGACAGCAGGCGGCGTCGAAGATCCTGATTTATTTCCGTATATTCAGATTTACACTCCGATTGAGCAGCCTTTTATTTGCATTGAACCGTGGATGGGGCATCCTAATGCCATGAATACTGTTGGCGGAGTTCGCTGGTTACAGCCAGAACAAAATGAGCATGGATTGTTGCGGCTAGAATTGCATAAAACTTAAAAAGGGTCACCCCCTGTGAAAAAGGGGGTGAGAGGTTGCATCTATGCTAAAACAATTCGGGAATTTCTTTGCTTAAAACGTTTTTCTCGGTAACAGCCGTACCTGTCAATGCAAAGCCGCGCAAGCGCTGACTCGTATCTACAAATAAGGCTTTAATATTTTGCTCATCACCGGTAATTTGCCATTCACCCTCACATCCAATTGGCGCAGGCAACAACACAGTTGGACAAGCCGGCGTTTTTAACACCACAGGCATGGCAGGATACTTCACTTCCGTCCTTTCGCCCGCTAAAGTCTTTGCTAAAGCACGTGCGCCCTGCAATAACGGCGCAACAAATTGCAACACCAATCCTTCCACCTCAGCACAATCTCCTAAAGCATAAATATCTTCACAACTAGTCTGTAAGTGCCGATTCACCTGAATGCCGCGATTAATTGCCAGACCCGCTGCTTTAGCTAATTGCACATCTGGGCGTAAACCAATGGTAGATAAAATTAAGTCTGCAGATAGCAGCGCTTGGCTGGCCAAGGTAATTTGATATTCTGCGCCTTTTTTCTCTATATTGGTTGCTACATCCTGCAAATGCCACTTAGCACCTTTTACTGCTAACCCACGTTCTAATGCCAATCCAGCTGCTTCAGGCAACAATTGCTCAAGAGGATAACGCGCAGGCGCTATGATACTAACGGCATAACCAGCATCCAATAGCGTATTAGCAAATTCACATCCTACAAATCCTGCTCCCAAAATAACAATATGTTTTTTTCCAGATAGCTCATCACGAAATGCCTCATAGTCCTGCATATTATTGACATAACGCATAACCCCTTCCCCCCCTGCTACAGGAGGCGCTACAACGTTTGCACCACAAGCCAGCACGAGTTTACTGTATGAAATAGTCTGATTCTGCGTATAAAGCTGACGTTGTGCTGGGTTGATGCCCGTAACCCGAGTTTTAGTATGAATCACTGCCTTAAGCCGCTCCTGCATTTTGCTAACCTCGGCCATAGCAAAAGTTGCCGGCACTTGATTTTTTACAAGCGCATTGGATAATGAAGGTTTATAATAATAGCGCCCATCACAACCAGTCACGATAATCAACGGAGCTTCACTGTTTAATTTGCGAAATTCCTGCGCCAGGGTATAACCGGCCAGACCGCTGCCGACAATGACAATTGGATTTATGGGTATTGACATTACTTGTGATTCCTTAGGGATAAGCAGGATGTAAAATTTTAAATGGCATTCAACTGAGCTTTCAAGGCAGTGGGCGGGAGGGCTACCGTGAAACCTTTGTTTCATGGATGAAACAACGGAGCGTACATGGAAGTATTTACAGCGTTTTCACGGTAGCCCTCCCACCCACTGCCTTGAAAGCGTTTTATGGCACCTGTTAGAAGTGGCTACAAAATTCTACAGCTAAAACATTGTAACATTGAATTGTTAATGTTTTCTTAATCTCCACCGACTAAATTTATACCAAAATGCACTTACAAAACCTAAGACAAGGCCTCATCAATTTCAAAGAAAAAATATATCACAAAATCAATGAGTTAGAGATATCCCTCATCAAAGATACCCACCTATTTAATAAGTTAAGTGAAACTTCATTCTCCAAACTGCTAGATTCCATAGAAATTATCCATTTATTGGATGCAACCCAAGTTTTCCAATATGAGACCCACCGCGATGCTCTATATATTGTAAGTCAAGGCTTAGTACGGCTATTTATTTATGATCGACAGGGCAAAAAAGTTATCATCAATTCCTTAGTTAAAGGTAAATATTTTGGCGCCGAAACTATCATAGGAAAATTTAACCCCGGCCATAAAATTTACCTAGAAATTTTTGGGGAAACCACACTCATTAAAGTTCCTGCTAAATTTATGCTTCTGGCTATAAAAACAGACACCGAAGTCAGAAAAAGCTTAATTAAAGCCGCATATAAGCAATCAATTAGTACTTTGGTTGCTGCACTTGGATTCTACAGCGATATGAAAGCGTTGCTGGAGAAAGCGGAAGAACATGGCTATATTTTTGAACTAAATGATAAAGAAATACTGTTCAAAATAGGTGACAAACCTGACTACGCTTATTTTATAATGGATGGTGAAGTTGAACTGCAATTTAGCAATCACCAAAACAATATTACCTTGCATGAAGGCTATCTATTTGGTGAATTAAGCATTATTCAGGGTAAAACACGCGCTGCTACCGCCATCATGCGCGGCACCACCCACCTTTTAGCCATACCTGCCAAAATTTTTAAACAATATTTCACCCAAAGTTTCTCATTACAACACATCACCCAAAAATTACAACAGACCTATCAATTCCCAGTCAAAAAAACAGTAGAACAATTCGTAGGCAACACTCCCAACATGGGAACTACCATCACCAGCTTATCGAAAACGACAGATAACAAGTACGTATTGTCTGAAATGTCTCTTGACCAAGAACTATTTATACTCACCGTATCCAATGTCGCTGGTGAAAAAAATTATCGCTATCAGCAGAATAATGAAACTATTCGTGAACTCTATGCACTAAACGGATATATTGTGGGCATTAAAGTTCACGGCACCTGGGATAATCTGGCCGATATTTGCCAGTTAGCCTTGGAAAATGTAAAAATACCTGAATGTGTGTTGAATAATTTTCAGCTAACAGGTGAAATTAAGTTGTGAAGGATCAAACTTATCAGGAGGATACCAAAATGCATAACCTAACTGAGGCCAACCTACCCTGGCCTGCTCTGCCCTATGAAGCATTTGCACCCACCGCCTATTTGTTACATATGACTGTACAAGTCATCGGCAAGCTAAAACTCACTGCCCCCTTTGAACCCCACTGGGATCATGTGCCGCTTTGGGTCACAACCAATGGCCTTAGCAGCGGGTTAATCCCCTATGGCGATGGCAACTTTACAATAGAGATGGATTTGAATACCCATGAGCTTCTAATTCAAACTTCCTGGGGACAAAAGGGGGGGCTTGCATTGACGTCTCGCTCAGTTGCGGAATTTACACATCTGCTTTTCAATACCTTGCATAGCCTAGATATCAAGATCACCATAAATACCCATCCGCAAGAGGTTCCCAACCCCATCCCATTTGAAGAGGATAAGCAGATTCGACCTTATGACGCATCATTAGCCCATACATGGTGGCAGATACTTGTCAGCTCACAGCGAGTAATGGAATGCTATCATGCCGGCTTTCTGGGGCGAACGCCAGCCATTGGACTGATGTGGGGCACTTTTGATCTGCGTGATGTCCGCTACAACGGTCGCAAAATTCCAATCGATCAGAAAATGGACTTTATTACACGCAACGCGATGGATGCAGAAATGATTGAGGTCGGCTGGTGGCCAGGTAATGAAACTTGGCCTCAAGCAGCCTATTTCTCTTTCACCTATCCGCAGCCTAAGGGACTTGAGGATATTAAAATACAACCAGCCTCTGCATCCTGGAATAAAGAGCTAAGCGAATTTATTCTCAATTATGAAGCGATCCGCACTGCCAAAAATCCAGAAGCAGATTTACTGGCATTTTTTAATAGCGCTTATCAAGCCGGCGCGAATAAAGGCGGTTGGGATCCTGGATTGATTGGCTCAGGCAAACCTGTTTGAATGTCTTGTCATGCCAGCTATGGCTGGCATGACATTCCACTATACTGTTTCATGCTCGTGATGAGAGTAACTCCAAACATACTTTTTCGCATGTTTTTCTAAAGGATTTTTTACTATTTTGTCAAAATCCTCATCCATAAAAAAAGTTGGATCTGCACTTTGATAATGTTCTAACAAACCCAAAAATCTATGAAAGTAATAGCGATAGGTTCTAGATTTTTCTGTCACAATCTGCAATAAAGTCTCAGCTAAATAAATCCTGATACTTTGATGGACACATTCCATGCTGCCATGAGTGGAGCTGATTTTTTTAGTCCTGAGATAGCGTTGTAAATCCCGCATAGTAGTTTTCTGTGCATCGCCTAATCCATAAGCTGAAGTAAATTTAACTACCTTATGATGTAAGTTATGGGTGCTTCGAGAAACTCCCCAGGAAAACTTTTTCATATGCTCAAGTTGCAGTTTCATAATCATCTCCTCTCTTATGTAAATCCTAAATTCTTAAAATTCACTATTGCTAGCTTCTAGCCACTTGTTTGAAGCATCAACTTCAAAATAATTTAGGATGCTCGTAATCTTTGAATAAAGTCATGATATAGAATCTGCCTGATATTATCTGTAGGACTCAGACTAAGGGATTTGTAGGAAAATGACGGGTGGAAGAAAGCTCATTATTATTATATTATTTTAATATTTTTGTTTTTATATTTATTTTAAATTTACACAAAATTCTTTAAAGGCTCTCTTTATGTTGGCAGTAACGCTGAATATGCCAACATAATGAGATCCTTCGCTGACGCTCAGGATGACAGCTATACGGCAGCTATGCTAGGTGAGCAATTACAATGAAAAATTAATATCTCCACCTGGTACAATATCTATTTAGTACAGACAGGAATACAATTTAAATTACATCACAACCTATTGTCCCAACAAAATTCTTTTAAACTCAACCCTGCCTTTCAAGGAGACTCCACAATGTTAAAAATTTATGGCACACCTCTATCTACACCCACAAATAAAGTCCGCTATGTTGCAAACTATTTAGGCATCCCCTACGAATTTCATCGTGTCAACTTAGCAGCCGGCGATCAACGTCAACCAGAATTTCAACGCATCAATCCGCTTGGAAAAGTACCGGCAATCAATGACGATGGCTTCACGCTAGGAGAAAGCAACGCCATCATTCGTTACCTCGCAGATAAAAATCAATCAACCATTTATCCCAAAGTACTGCAAGAACGTGCCATAGTTGACCAATGGCTAGATTATGTATCACAACATATTACGATTGCCATTAGCAAAATCATGTATAACACTTACTTTTATCAATTATTAAATACTGAAAAAGATGAACGCTCCTTACAAGATGGACGTCACTTTCTGACACAATATTTGCCAGTAATTGAAAAACAATTATCATTACATGACAATATCATCAACAAAAAATTAACATTAGTCGATTTTGCTCTAGTAGCGACTTTAGATGTTGCTGAACTATCACATGTTGATCTGACTTCTTTCCCACATCTCAAAGCCTGGCAAAAAAAGATGATGAGCGAATCATTCTATACACAATGTCATGAAAGCTATACCAGCAGCTTTAATAACATTATGGAAAATATGAAAAGTAAAGTTTAATAATCCTCTTTATTCGAAGCGTTAAATTTCAAACGCTTCGAATATCAATATCTATTTGATTTCCCTCTCTTTTTTAACTATATTTTTGGCAAAATTTCAAATTTCTATCAGATTAAATACCATATTTTCACAACATCTTGTCACAAAACATTATCTTAATCTCATCATTTGGTAAAAGTAAAAAACATATACTATAGTTATAAACGAGTACAGGAAATACTGTGTAGTTAACTATATCAGGAAATAAAACTCAGTTAAGACTTAAGGAGATGAACAATGTCAAAAATCAAATATGTATTAGGAGCCTGTGCAATTGCATTAACTTTATCAGGCACTGCATTAGGACACGAGTATGTAAATACTGGTGATTGGAGTGGCTACTGTGGTACAAAAACTTTATTGTACTGCCAAGATGGTATTTGTTATTACACCGATGGTGCATCTTTTACCAATCCTGATGGTACCCATGTCATAAGTCAAAGTGGCGTAACTCCACAATAATGCTCTGAGTTCTGGCCTGATGCAATGAACTGCAGATTAAAACTGTAAGTATTTTGCATCAAGCCAGAGCTTGCATTTTTTTACTTAGTGAAAAACTTGAGTTTCAATGAAAAAATTTCAACTCGATACTTAGTATGCATGTCTTTTTATTTTCAAAGCTATATAATATCCTTTCAGTTATGGCAATATAAGAATGGAGCACTCTATGAATCCTAGAATTGATTATGATCGAATTGCACCAGAAGCAGTTAAAGCGGTATTAGAATTACAAAAATTCGTAAATCACAGCAGCCTAGAAGAATCTTTGCTGAATTTAGTCCTGCTGCGAGTTTCACAAATCAATGGCTGCGCTTATTGCGTCGACATACATTGCGCTGAGGCTCGCAAAAGTGGTGAATCTGAACGACGACTGCAAGCTGTTTGCATCTGGCAAGAATCTCCCTTTTTCAGCGATCGCGAACGGGCAGCTTTAGCCTGGGCAGAAGCAGTGACCTTAATATCAACAACCCATGTTCCAGATGCAGTATATCAGGAAGTACGTGAGCACTTTGACGAAAAATCGACTATTGATTTGACCATGGCAGTTATCACCATCAATAGCTGGAATCGTTTAGCTATCAGCTTTCGAAAGTTACCCAAAAAATAATACCTCCTTGGTTCGGGTTCCTATACGGATAGTGGCTAAATTATTGGCCTGTCTATTACAACTCATCTCCCTACAGCCTCAAAACTCTCATTCTCTGACAATCATAATTTAGACCAATTTAAGATTTTGATAATATTATCTTGTTAAACTTTCCTCAAAATAGCATTGTTGCATCTGAAAAAGTACACGCCAAATTGCAGTGACGACAAAATCTATTAGCTTATTTATATGAGGCCGCCATGTCTTCAGAATCAAAAGAATCAAAAAACTTCGGCATAGGCATTCGCACAAAAAAATCTACTCACGAATCTAATACTTCTTTTCCAACATCAGTTACCTCAGATGATGAAGATGAGATAGAAATACCCTTGAACTCAGACCAAGCCAGAGCCGCGGCATATAGAATGGAATGCGAATCCAAGGCGCAAGGACCCATTTCTGGGTTCACACCTATTCAGGAAACAATTGATGACATCCTCACCCAGCCCGCCCAAACCCCTGAAGCAACCCCATTTGATCCTCGATCACTCACCACAACTCAGCTAAGAACTGCCTTCTTTACAAAACTGCAAAAAACTGCCGCACAAGAACCCTTTTCTGGATTCACCCTCATTCAAGATTCAATTGATAAGCTAGTGGCTTCTCCCAAGGAAAAAGTCCGGCGCCATACCCTGATCGATTACTTAGACTTTTCATCATTACTGCTGAAAATTATTAATTTTGCTGAATTATCATGGCTGCAGTTTCCACCCGTTCTGGTTGGAGCTGCTGAAATTGGTCATTCAGAACCAGAAAGTACTTACACTTCAGTTAAAAAACCACTCAGCAATTCCGCTTCGCAAGGGAAAAAAGCTTCTCCTAGTTTTACCAGCCCCAACCCGAGTAATTTCCCGACGCTACCTTTTGGCACGTATAAAACAGAAAAAGGTTTTTTAAAAGCTATAAAACAAAAAAATCTCGAAAAAGTATTACGCTATTTAGAAAAAACAGATTTGCGTGCAAGATTAAATGTACCAGACCAAGCGGGTTACCCTCCCATTTTTCGCGCTATAGAATCAGGTGAAGATGAGATTTTAAAAAATCTATTACAAGCTGGCGCCAACATTGAGGCAAGAGCTCCAACGGGTGATTCGCCACTTACCGTAGCCGCTTATTGGCATGTTCCAACAATACTAAACACACTGATAAATTTTGGCGCCAACCTAAAGCATCGCAATAAATCTAATATGACAGCTCAAGATATCATTACTAAACTGCCTGGGATAAACCTAGTTACCGGCAAAAAAGATAAACAGCTGTTCCATTGTCATGTCCTGTTAAAAATTGCTAATATTTTTACTGAATTTGAACAAGCCTTGATCGCTAAAGATGATGATTTGGCATTGGCAGCCCTTAATAAACTAGAATCTCCAATACTAGATGAAAGTTTTTTAGGTGGGAAAAGATTGCTGACCACTGCTGTCACTCATGGTAGTTTTAAAAGCGTAGCTACTTTACTCCGAAGAGGCGCTAATGCAAATACTCATACAGAAGGTCACGCAACTGCTTTGCAATTAGCTGCTCGCAACGGACTTTTTCAGATTACAAAACTATTACTGAGTCATAAAGCCAATCCTGACATAGCCGAAAAGACAATTTTATCCCCTATCGCTCAAGCAATTCAAAATGGTCATCATGACATTGTACAAGAACTCTTTAAGCATGGCGCCAATGGTTTTATTCATGTCAAAATTAAAACCGATTCTGGGCAAGAATTAGAGCTCAATTTATTAGAATATACTGCTTTCTTGGGCAAAGATGATGCACAAATGGCTAAAATATTAATAGATCATGGCATAAATGTCACACTCAGATCTTTATATCGCGCAATACAATTTAATCAAGAAGATCTTTCCATAACATTGTTGGCTGCAAAACAAATAGATATTAATAAACACTTGCCAGCAGAATTCGAAGAAGCAGGGGCAACACTGTTAATGCTGGCAATATTCCGTCAGGAAAGGCAAATTTTTACTGCTCTGGCAGAAGCAGGGGCAAACTTGCATGCTTTCTCTGTGAAACATGGCACTGTGGAAGCACTGGCTAAAGCAAATGGTTTTGAACAGGAATTTTATAAAGCTCTGTCTGGCCAAAAAACCACCTCTGATGATAAAAAATTAGATAAATCAACTCACCCCAAAATGATGACTGATGATACAGCCCAAAAAGATTCTGAGATAATAGGCGGTTATTCTGCAAATATTAGCGCTGGATTTTATGCGGCTATTTTATTTTTCAGTACGGCCTTTCTGATATATAAAACACGTCGAATCACGCAACCCTTACCACTTGTTGAAGAGACAGAAAAAAAACCAAAACCTAAAGACACTCACAAGGGAAACAAAGACAAACCGCCGCAAAAGGAGCAGCTAAAATCAGACCCGTCTCCTCTGCCAAAATCACCTGCGCCTGCACCAATCAAATTTGACTGGGATGACATTTCTAGCGATTTAAAGCGCATGCGCGATGACTCTGTCTCAAAAGAAACTATCGCCCACCTTGATAAAGAACAAGAGAAATCAAACAATAGCATCAAATTAAAATATTGGCAGGCAATAGGTATCAGTCATGCCGCCAAAAAAGAGATGGAAACTGAAGCACTAAAATTTATCGAATTCAGGCAACGCTTAGCAGCGATCCATAAAGAAGCTGAACGCTTACTCTTAGATAAATCGCCAGCTGTCTTGGAACCCTACTATGCACTCAAAATTGAATTTAACAGCGCAATGCAAAATCTTCCCATTTCTGGCATAGATCTTAAAACAACAGCCCGTACTGCAACGAATAGATATTCTAAGTTTTATAATGACAGTCAGGATGCATATCCTGAAGAAAAATCAGTTCCAACTCCAGCCACTCCCCAAAAACCGGAGAAGACTTACCAAAACACCTTTCGCTTAACTCCAACGGCATCCGAGCCTGAACCACCACCTGCTATACCAAGAGAAAGAAAAAGAAAAAGAAAAAAATCTACTCTGTCATATTCACAAAAAATGCAATTAGTTAGCGAGCTGACTACTGTGTTTAAAGAGGCAGGTATTGGTAAGGATAGTGTTTACATGGATAAAAAATCAAGAATCCTCCCACACGTCATTGCATCAGGCAAGGCGATTCCACCCAAATTAGCGCTATTATTTGCAATGCTTTTAGTTGCTGAAGCCATTAAGGAGCCACATTTCAAAGAAAAGACCACTGCACGAGAAAATCTGGAACATATACGCGATAGGCTTGGACATGCTATCAATGAACCACTTAAAAAAAATCTAACGGAAATTGTACCGGCAGCAGTGGAGTTTTTTGAAAAAGTGCAACAAGTTGCGCATGAAGGTTTCGATGAAACCCACTTACAAACTTTTGAAAGTCCTTTATTAAACAGTCTTACTGTAGAATGCGTAGCCGACGAAAAATCTGTGATTTCAGCTACACTTTTTAACAAATTTAATGAGGATTTTGGCGTAGCATGGAGCAAACTGGATAGAGAAGATGGTTCAAAATCTGCTAAAACAGTTGTGTATGAATTAGCAATTCGCTTTTTAGTTGCCAACCCCGCTATCCGCGATATCACAGCCAGATATCATAGTACCACGCTAGCCCAAGATCTGAGACAACTTGGCAATGACTGGCGGCATGATGATGCCATTAAATGTTTGCAAGAGGTGCTGGTGGATTTTACGCCGGCTGTTGAAAGCAGACCTGGTTTGATTTCTAAATCGTCATGAGCGCAAATGAAAGAACTAGATGGTCATTCCTTCCGCCGCAAAGAATGACTGTCTTATTCACAACATTGACTACGGCATATGATATACTCGAATGAACTTCATACAATAAGGAGATTGATTATGATGAAACCCGAAAAAGTTCTTTACCAGGCGACAGTTACCACAACTGGAGGCCGAGATGGACACGCCACTTCTTCCGATGGCATCCTAGATGTTAAATTAGCGGTACAAAAAGAGCTAGGCGGCACCGGCGGCGCCACTAATCCAGAACAGCTTTTTGCTGCAGGATATTCAGCCTGTTTTCTCAGCGCCTTAAAATTGGTTGCTGGAAAAGAAAAAATTGCCGTTCCGCATGATGCCAAGATCACCGCCATCATAGGCATTGGTCCAGTTTCGGATGCATTCGCGCTGAATGCTGAGTTGCAAATTTCTTTACCAGGGATAGACCATGAAAAAGCTAAAATGCTAGTAGAAAAGGCGCATCAGGTATGTCCATATTCCAATGCAACTCGTGGCAATATTGAAGTGCGCTTGACTGTATTATAAGTCTGGCAAATAAATTCTGTTCTCGCCCCCTTGAAAAAGGGGGGAGATTCATAGCCTAAAGCATCTGGCCATTCTGACGAAACTGCTGCAATAACGGCGTATTCCAAGCGCTCCTTGCACCCCAGAAATAAAATACCCCAGCCGCCGCCACTACCATTAACTGATCAAACGGCGCTTTTAAAAAATTGATACCACCAAAATTAGTGCTACCCAACCAAGATAACAACGCCATAACCAATAAATAAGCAACCAACCAACAACCGCTTTTCAGATGTTGACTAATGCCAGTTAAACCATTTTTAAATTGGTAAAAGAGATAAATAAACAACCCCGCAAAGATCACAAACAACACTTGTCCGTTTAAAGGCCAGCGTGACCAGAAAATAATCAGCGACATAATTATAAAGGCAACAAAGGCAATGACACGCATCCCAGGTATCTGACAGGGGCTACGCCAGGATGGTGCAATACGCCGCAAACCGACTACCGCCATCGGCCCTGCGACATACGAAATAGTATGCAAAATAGAAATAACACTGGCCAAATGTCCCCAGCCACGAAATATCCATAAAAAAACAAATCCCAAAATCAGACTCACCCACAAGGCATTACGCGGAATAGCGTACTTAGGATGCAATTGACCAAATGCTTCCGGCATATAACCACAACGTTGCATACCAAATAACATTCGCGCAGTCGAACCCATATAAGTAATACCTGTACCTGAAGGTGAAACCACAGCATCAATATAAAGCAACAAAGCGATCAAGTTGAGATTAAAACTCAGCGCCAATTGTACAAACGGAGAATTAAAATTCAGACCCTGCCAGCCATGCGCCATATCTTGCCCATTTAAAGCTCCTATAAATCCAGCTTGTAACACTAAATAAATTAATAGACAAATTAGAATAGAAGAAACTAAAGCAATCGGTATATTACGGTGTGGATTTTTCGCTTCCCCTGCAAAATTCACAATAGACTGAAAACCATTGAATGCAAAAATAATTCCGCCAGCAGCCACCGCGATAAATACTGAATCTATTCCATTCGGCGCAAAAGTCTGCCAATTATTGCCAAAATTACCCGGCTGGAATCCAGCCCATATAATCGCACCGGCTGACAAAAGGGGCACAATCAATTTAAAAATAGTGACCACTGTCATGGAACGCAGGAATAACTGCAATGTCCAATAGTTAAGAAAAAAATACACCAACATCAAAACACTGGCTACCGACAAGCCGGTGGTGCTCATACTGCCAGTTCCAGCGTCAAATAAATTTTTAAACCCATGGATAGAACTTAAATATTGCACCGAAGCAGCCGCTTCAGTCGGAATAGCCGCCACAATGCCTAACCAGTTAACCCACCCGCTCAAAAAACCGGTTAAGGAGCCATGGGTATATTCCAAATAGCGCGCGATACCACCAGACTGAGCAAAACGGGTGCCTACCTCAGCGACGGTAAGGGCAATTAACAATAAGGCGAAAGCGCCGATCATCCAAGATAGCAATGCGGCTGGACCTGCAATCTTTGCGCTATGATAGGCACCAAATAACCAACCTGAGCCGATAATAGAGCTGATACCAATAAAAGTTAATTGCACCAAGCCAATCGAGCGTTTCAGTCCAGTAGCATCAGCCTCTGCCTGCCCGGTAGAGATGACCGCGGTGGGATTCAGTGTTACAGATGTTTCATCCATTTTTAGGTCTCCAGCATATGGAAAGTGGAAGATAACCCTGATGAGTGGGAGCGCACCAATTGTTTAAAAATTAGCCAAACCGCAATCGTAACACTGGATAGGTATTTTTTCAAATTAAATGACTGGATGGATACTTAGCCCTGAAAAGATAGACACACAATGCAATATAAAAACATCAAAGTCTTATAAACTTAAGAAATAATCCTACCTTGCCATAATTCATTTAAGAAAATTTTCCACGGCATGATGTTAATATTGAGGTTGTCATTTATTTGAAGCAACCTAGTCTTTTTATCCTGAGAAACAACATAAGCTTTAGCTTTTGGATATTCTTCACAAAAAGCAATTAACCCTTTTAAATCTTCCTGATGTACTTGCTCGCTAATTTTAACTTCAATAGCAACATCAGCTTTTCCTAAAATAAAATCTACCTCTAAACCAGTTTTCGTACGCCAATAAGCTATATCGATACGCATGCGCTTTAATTTCAAATAGGCCATTAATTCCATAAAAATATAATGTTCAAAGCTTTTTCCAGCCACTGTCCCTTTTAAGTCGGTTAAAGTTTGACGTGCTAGATAATTTGCTACACCCACATCAAATAAATAAAATTTTGGTGCGGCCACAATAATGTCGCGTTTAATTTTTTGGCGATACGGATAAATAAAGTATCCTAATAAGGTATCTACCAGAATTTGATAAAATCCTTGCGCAGTATGTCGATCAACCCCACAATCCCGAGCTATATTGCTGACATTAATAATTTCCCCATTGCACATGCCGGCGACATCAAGAAATCGTGCAAAACCAGCGAGATTCCTGACTAAACCTTCGTTGCGGATTTCATCCGTAAGATAAATATCGATATAAGCTTGTAAATGGTCATTGATAAAGGATGGATCGGCTAAATAGTGATTGGGGATTAGTCCTTGTTGTAATGCTTTTAATAAATCAAAATCGGGTATTTCGGGAAACACCAAGGGGTAAAAATGATATTGCCAGGCTCTGCCACCTAGCAAATTAGTGCTTTGGGTTTTTAACTTTCGCGCACTTGATCCACATAGAATAAATTGAGCGTACTTGTTTTCTATTAGCCAATGCACTTCATTGAGTAATTCAGGAACTTTTTGTATTTCATCAATAATAATAGGCTGTTTTAGTTTTTTTTTATCTAGGCTTAATATTTCTTCTCTTAACAAATACGGTGACCTGAGGAATTGTAGCATGCGATGAGTATCTAATAAGTCATAATAGACTGAATCAGGATAATGATTTTTAAGGAAGGAAGATTTTCCGGTTTGCCTTGCTCCCCATAAGAAGGTGGATTGCCTTGCGGGAAGATTGATTTGCAGAATTCGTTGATACATATAATTTACCGAATTTAAATTCGTATCCATATAGTATAACTAATTGGCGCTTAACACAACAATTAGTTTACTGTAGCTGGTCTCGGCCTGGATTCAAAAAATCCCTAAAAAACAAATAGACACCATTTGTCCAGCCAAATCCTGCCTCATTGCTGGAATAACCGTAGCGAATGGTTAACTCTGAGCTACAACGATACAAGTCATACTTTTCTACAATCTTTCCATGCTTAGCAAAATCTTCATCAATTAGATGATTCCACTTCTGTGCAATCCGGCGCGCATCGTTATCATATCCATAATTGGCAAGTCCCGTGACAGCAAAGTACTGTAAAGGCGCCCAACCATAAGGTGCATCCCACTGCATATGCGTGACATAACGGCTCGTAACCACACCACAATGCGTCTCTAATGCAGGTAAATTCTCTACGATCCGCTTGGCTTGTTCAGAAGAAGCAACACCTGCCCATAACGGATAAAAAGTACTGGCGTCAATATAAGGCCTAGTTTGTTTGGTTTTAAAATTATAATCAAAATAATAACCTGTCATATTATCCCACAGATAGCGATTCATCAGCGCTGCGCGTTTTTTCGCTCTTTGTTGCCATATTTGCGCTTGGTTTAAATCTCCTAAAAGAGTGTAAATTTTTTGGGTGTCTACTTCCATTTTGTACAACAAAGAATTAAGCGTCACTGGAGCATAATCTGTAATCATCGCACCGAAAGCCCCATATTGTCCTGTTAAATCAAACCCTGACTCTCTCAATGTTCGATCGTTAATATAATAAAACTCGGTTAATTGATTTTTCTCTTTATTATAATATAAGTTGACATCGTAGTCGGATACAGGATATTGACGGTAATAATTTTTCACCTCATTATAAAATAGTTTGCCCGTCAATTTATCCGGCATAGTCACTTCATACGCGGGACCTTTGCCCTCAGCATAATAACGTGATAAACCTAATTCAGAAATTAAATGCGGTGGGGTTATCCAGTAAGTATAAAATTTTTCAATTGCCGGCAAAGTAGATTTTAGCCAATTTTTATCCTGAGTTTTATCATAAACCGCCAAAATCATTTCAGTTAACAACGGCGGTTGTGATCTTTCTAAATGAAATGTCCGATTGGAATTCAATATTTTTCCATAAAAAATTATCTCATAAATAAAATTATCCACTATATTTTTAGCCAACGTGATTTGTTGAGATTTTAATAATCCTAAAATGATAAAATAACTGTCCCAACCATACATTTCATTAAACATCCCGCCCGGAACCACATAAGGGTAAGGCAAATAAAGTAAACCAGGAGGAACATGATTGATATCAGCGGGTAATTTCTTAAGGACAATTTTCTGAAAATCATCAGAAGACATTTGTGTTTTTAATTCAGTAGAAATTCTGCTTAAAGATTCCTGCGTCGGTATATATACGATCCATTTTTGCGGAGAGGGAATTAATTTAGGATCAATTGCTGCTTGTAATAATTGTGCATGTGAACGAGTTAAAGTAGGCCAGGTCTTTTGAATATAATTTAATACCGGAGTATGTTGCGCCAGCAAAGAATTGGCTTTAACTTCCTGTTGTTGTGCATCAACTGCGGAATAAGCATTGGGCAAGAATATTCCGATTAGGAAAAATAAGGAAACCCAAAAATTTTTCAGATTTTTTGGCATATTTGCACCTAAATCTCTAAGGCTTCACTGACATAGACAGAAAAAAATCAACTCAATTTCCCAATCATCATTTTATCTTCTTCCGTCAATGTAAAATTATCGAGGTGTAAATCTTCGCGCATATGTTGCAAATCGGTAGTGCCTGTTAAGGGAAGGATTCCAAGTTGTTGAGCGAATCTAAATATAACTTGCGCAGGAGTTTTATTGTAATGATTTGCAAGGTTTGACACAGCCGCACTTTCTAATACGGGTAAATTAGCAGTTAACAACGAAAATCCTTGATAAATAATATCATTGGCACAACAAAACTCCCTAACTTGCTTATCCCATCCATAACTAGCAAAACAGCGATTTTGCACTACCATAGGCTTTATTCGAGCATGATTAGTTAATAACTCCAGCTGCTTAATATTCACATTGCTAACGCCAATTAATTTAGCTTGACCAGAATCATATAATGATTCTATGGCTTGCCAAACTTGCCAATCTGCATCACTGAGTCCAACTGCGACATAAGGACCATGCAATAAATAGGAGTCCAGATAATCAGTATGCAAATGCTTTAACGAACTATGGAATGAAGTGAGGACTTGCGTGGTGTAGTCTTCGGATGGATTATAAGGAATATTTTCATCATGCCCATCCACCGGTGTAAATTTAGTTTGCAAAAATAATTGCTGACGATGAACACCCGTGGCTTGCAATTGCAACAAGGCTTCACCCACTAGTGATTCTGAGTAATGCTTAGGTTGATTGGCCGTATCGATTGCAAAAAACCCAGCTGCAACGGCTTGCTTGACAAGTCCTGTAGTTTTAGCACCTTTCCATGCAGTGCCGTAAATCAATTTTAGCGATTGAATATTAATCATAGTATTATTCCAAATTGCAACCTGTTTTGTGGCTTTGAATAATATCATCAACCCAGCCAAAAACAAAACTTAGGATTTAACTATTAAAAAAATAATTTGAAGAAATTTTATTTCATAGCAAGTTACTGGAGTTTATCGATATTATCTGGTAAATTGACAACAGATAAATTTCAATTGAAATTATAATATTTAAAGATACGCTGCACGCTTTCATAATCCATTTTTTATTTGAGAAAAAACTTATGCCATTACACCCACAAATTCAACAGATGCTGGACCAACTGTATGCATCTGGTTGGAAAGAAGTGTCGGGACTAACCGTAGCAGAAGCGCGTGCACAATCAGATTATTACGCTAGTTTACGCAAATTCCCGCAACCAATTCCAGATGTAAAAACCTACGATCACTCTCTACCACGCGAATCGGGACAACAAATAACACTACGGGTTTATCAACCCTCCACTACCAGCTTTGATGCCACCATTATTTTTTATCATGGCGGTGGTTATGTGCTCAGCAATCTACAAGCTTATGATGTTTTCTGTCGCTGGATGTGTGCGGAGTTAGGAGCAAACATTGTATCCGTGGATTATCGTCTTGCACCGGAATATCCATTTCCAACCCCAATAGAAGATGGTTATGCAGCACTAGAATGGGTAGCAACACAACGGAAAAAATTGGATCTCGATGATAAACATATCATAGTGGTCGGTGACAGTGCTGGCGCTCATTTAGCCACTATGGTTAGCATCTTATCACGAGATCGAAAAGGACCGAAAATTGATGGGCAGTGGTTGTTTTATCCCTGGGTGGATAACGATCTCTCACGTAATTCTTACAATCAATATGCCCAAGGTTATTCACTGACTACCGCAGGTATGCAATGGTTCGACCAACATTTTCGCAGCCAAAATAAACCTGCAGCTTTCCCTACTTATCCGATGAAGATCGATAATTTAGCGGGATTACCGCCGGCTGTCATTATCCCAGCCGAATGCGATCCTTTGCGTGATGAAGGTTTTGCTTATGCGAAAAAGCTACAGGAAGCAGGCAATGTTGTTTTACTTCATGAAGCATCGGGAATGGTTCATGGTTTTATTAATCAATATGCCGTGCCTGCTAGTTTTGCAGCAACTATGGAGGCGTTTAAACTGTTTAAACAGAGTCGAAGTTGACCGGAGAATTCGCATTTACATATACCCAAGCAGTCAACCCTGAAGTAAGCTGCACACTGACACGGCGGTAATCTTTAGTTTCATAGGCGTCTGCTTGTTTCAATTCCTCTGCGGTTACATCAAATACCATTCCTTCAATATGATCGGTAGCATTACCCGTATAATTAAGAATTGGATGCGAAGCCTGCCCGCTAATCGCCACCACTTGTGGATCTTTAATTTCAACCATAGATAAACTAAACCCTTTTAAAGTATCTGCCATACCGTCCAATTTTCGTCTAAATTTTTCCAGCTGCACCGACTCCTGACGCAAAGTACCGTAAGAAAATAATTTTTCAGTATACATATTTTTACCTCTTTGATTTTGGTAATTTTACAAATCGGAAACTTACCCAGGATATTATCGCTAAAAAAATGACCACCACAGCCATCGGAATTTGATCTTGTTCCGCTGGCACAGCAATAATTGCCGATAATAAAGCAGACAATAACATCTGTAGAGAGCTAAACAACGCCGAAGCTGTTCCCGCAATATGTGATAAATCTTTCAAAGCAAATGCTATGCTGATTGACCAAATTAGAGCTTGCCCAAAGGTTGCAAACAACATCGGAATCAAAATCACATAAACATTAATGACATTGAAATAAATTTTGCTTAACAACAAACTGATACCAGCTAAAAAAATCAATGCCAAGCCGATTCTTAATAGGTTTTCAACACTAACAAACTTAAGAAAATACCGATTGAATGAAGTAGCTAAGTAATAAGTAGCCGCCACAATCAACGTTAACCAACCAAATTGGGCTGAACTAATGGCTAGCGTTTTTTGCAATAAAAAAGGTGCCATAGTGTTATAAGTGATAATGACACCATAAGCGGCGACACCCCCAACCAGATAACAAGCAAAGCCTTTTGATTTTAGTACAGAAATTAAAGGTCTAACTGTTTGTTGAAAAAAAACTTTGGTAGGTAATTTGATAGATTGTAATTTAACCGTTTCTGGAAGAAATGTCCAAACGCTGGTCAATAGCAGCAGGCCACAGATCAATAAAAATACAAATTCAGATCGCCAGGAGAAATAATCTAATAAGTGCCCACCAATCACTGGCGTAATACCTAAACCGAAAGCGAATCCTGAAGATAAATAAGTAATTCCTTTAACATAATCGCTACCCGTGAAACAATCTCGCATAATAGCACGACTCAACGTCATACAAGAGCCCGCACCAACACCCTGAATAATCCTAGAAGACAATAATTCCACATAGGAATGCGCCAAAAGACTCAAAATACAGCCAAGTGAAAATATAACCAAGCCTATGATGATAAGCTTTTTTCTTCCATAATGGTCAGATAAAATACCATAAGGTAACTGTGCTAACCCAAAGCCTAATAAATAAGCTGCTAAAGTAAATCTAACCTGACTGCTTGAGATTTGAAATTGTGCGGCAATTTGTAAAAATGCTGGCGTATAAAGTACTAATGCCGCCTGGGTAAGTGCCGCCATCGCGAAACACATAAGGATTATTGATCTTTTATTAAATTGACAATCTTTCATATGCTTTAAGTATTAGTTATACTCATGATTAATAAGTTATTATATAACATGTTATTCATTTTAGTCAAGATAAATCTGCTTCAGCAATAGGAGTGTCTTTATGCGTTATAATCCCAATATCAGCACTTCCGCCCTGACTAAAAAAACCAGTGCTTTATTTGTGCGCCTGTCTAATCAATGGCTAAAAAAACGCGGTATTACCCACGCCTACACCCCTTTTTTAGTACAATTATGGGACAAGAATGAACAGACCCAAGCTGAATTATGCCGCAAAATTGGCATTGAACAGCCAGCTGCTGTTAGAACCCTCGACAGAATGGAAAGAGACAATTTAATCACGCGTGTTCGCAGCACGACTGATCGTCGCGCAATTAAAATATTTCTAACTCCAAAGGCGCAACAATTACAAAATGATGTTATCGCCTGTGCTTTGAAGATTAATAAAATTGGAACTGAAGGATTTACAAAAAACGAGCAAGAGACGCTGCATCTACTGTTAAAAAAAGTGATTGCAAACTTAGAAAATGCCATGAATTAAGCTTTGATAGGGGAACTCTCAAGTTCGTAGTACCAGATATAAGAATTACCTTGAATTCCGCAACTTAGTATTTCTGCTGATATAAACATTGGAGAATTTATTTTTGAATAAATAATATATTAATCCCGCGAAGGGAATGCACAACAATTATACTTAAAGCGCTTGAGAAATGATTTCTTCCATAGAGTCAAAAATCTTTTTTTCCTCCACCCAGCGCAATAAACTAATATTCGCTAATTTACGACTAACTCGGGCATTTGCTTCACATAGATATACTTTAATACCACGCTGGTGATATTTCTGGACGATTTCATCAAATGTTTCTAAACCCGTCATGTCTATGAAAGGCATGTTTTTAAGACGAAAAATGACTATTTCAGGATCAGTATGCGTTACCGCTAATGCATGTTCAACCTTTTCTGCTACCCCAAAAAAGACAGGTCCTTGAATCGTATAGATGAGAATGTCTTCTGAAAGTTGTATTGCGTTGCCGGTGGTTAGTTCTACATCGACAAATTGATGCATGCGGCGAATAAAAAAGATCATAGCAAGCAGGACACCCAAATTGACGGCAATCACCAAATTGGTCAACACAGTCAATAAAAAGGTAACCAATAAGATCATGACATCCGCAAGCGGTGCGCGTCGAACAATGTGTGCAAAATGCGGGATGTCGCTCATGTTATAAGCAACGACAAATAGGATTGCTGCTAAAGTACATAACGGAATATCACTGGCTAATGGCGCCAGTAACACCAACACCAATATCAGCACCATGGCATGGATAATCGCTGCCAAAGGGCAGTTACCGCCGTTACGGATATTGGTTGCGGTTCGCGCAATAGCACCGGTTGCAGCGAATCCACCAAACAACGGTGCAATAATATTAGCCAATCCTTGGCCTATTAATTCCTGGTTCGAATCGTGTCGAGTATTAGCCATACTATCAGCTGCAGCTGCAGACAATAATGATTCAATCGCACCCAATAACGCGATAGTAAACGCCGGCCAGATTAAATTGGTATGCATGCGTGTTAGGTCAGGTAAAGTAAAATGCGGAAGATGATGTGGAATCCCGCCAAAGGCTTTTCCTAGCGTGTTGACATTTTGAAAATGAAAAATAGCTTGTAGTGCTGTAGTCACCACCATAGCGATAAGTGGGCTTGGGACTCGCTTGAGTAATTTAGGAGAGAAGAGAACTAATAACACACTGAGAGCAGCTAACGCCGTAGTAGCCCAATCAAAATGCGGCAGAGCTTTTATCAGCATCCATAATTTCTGATAAAAGGGCATATCCAGCGGCAGATGAATGGGTAACCCAAAAAAATCTTTCCATTCACCAACGAAAATGATAACACCAATTCCAGCGGTAAATCCGACAATGACCGGTTCTGGAATAAATTTAATTACACTGCCGAGCTTAAGAAATCCCATAATGAGCAAAAAAACACCGGCAATCATTGCTGCCATCTGCAAACCAGCAACCCCATATTGCGCAGTTATACTCGCCAAAATGACGATAAATGCCCCTGTAGGCCCAGAGATTTGTACTCGACTGCCACCAAAAATACCCACGACAATTCCCGCAACAATTGCAGTATAGATACCTTGTTCCGGTTTAACACCCGAGGCAATAGCAAAAGCCATCGCTAAAGGTAAAGCAACCACACCGACGATCAATCCGGCAACCACATTCACCCACCAATTTTTGGGTTTTAATAAACCAGCGCGATAAGCTTCTATAATAGCCAACATATATTTGAAAATATCCATCGAGAAATAAAAGAGAACATCTTAGCTTCAGAGACTTAAAAACCTTTAAGATTCTACTCTTTTTCTAGGACAATTACATAAGAATTACACTGCAAAGGGAACAGGGGTCAAAGATTTTAGAATCAAAAGCACAAGTCCAAACTTAACCCTTCTCCTTCTAGGGCATTAGAGAAAAGTGTGTACGATGATGCTTTGCTAGCTCTTCCGTAATTTGATGATAAAGCACAGAGGTATCTACATCTATTTGAATCTTCCCAGACCGGAGATTGCCGCATTTTTTAATAAACTCGGGATGATTCACTACAAAATATATTTGAAACTTCTCCAATTCAGATGCATTTAGTAATAATTGAAAACAGGTATTATTACCGTCTCTCTCTCTCAAGAATTGAGCACCCTTTTGTGAGCTTTTTATGTCTGCTAATCCCACCAGGCTTTGCTCTACCACACAGCCCTGACGAACATCAGATTCGCTACAACCTAAGCGATCCTGCAAATGTTTTAGCAAATCATCATGACTGGGAACTGGCAAAGGAGCTGTGGGCATAGCGCTGCTTGAAGCGCTAGAGCTACTAGAACTATGGTAATGAAGACTAGACGATGATTTGGCTGGATTCAATGATGCGTGTTTTTTCTCTAAAGGTGGTTTAACCAATAGGCGCTTTTGTAGGTTAATTTCTAATTCCTGACATTGCTTTAAAGACAATCCGGGTGCCGCTTGCCATGCCTTCACATTTAGTTTTTCGCATTCCTGTATATATTCGATAAGTGATTTATCTTGTTGGAATCGAATCCAATCTCCAGGTTCATGGCTTTTAACGTAGCAGTTACTCCTAACTTGTTTTGTGAGATAGGGTAAAGTTTTACGCAATGGATCTTCACTACCAACAGATTTTAACCCTAATTTGTCAGGTGGTTCATATGCTAATTTTATGCTCAATTTTATGCCTTCCTTGTGGGATGGAAATAAATGGAATGCCTGAACTAATTGAGTAAAATGCTCAAGATATTCTTTTTTAGTTAAATCTGCCTGTGTACATTTTCCAATCAATGCTGATTGTATGCATAATGGACGATTGAACCATTGTCTCCCGTGAAAGTAATTTTCTTGTGACCCAACATTGTCATATTGTGTCGCGTGATAATAATCGTTTTCTGGTCTTTCAAGATTGTCAACTCGCCAAATGATTTCATTGTTTCGACGCATCCAACTCATGTATATGGCATGCGCACCGCCGATCGTCGCCCAGCCAAAAGCAAAGGCATATTCTTCCCCGTCAGGAAGGGCTGCTATTTTATTGCAAAGACGTTGCGCAATCTGGCCATACCCTGCCTGAGTCAACTTTGTTGGCTTCCCTGCGTCTAATGGTAAAGCCCGGATTTCTTGGGCGGTGCGCAACATCTCTAATTCAATGGCAATTATGTGGTCCAAACGATCTTGTAATTCACGTTTGGATGATAGCTTTGTAAATTTTTTAAACTCTTGCCCAGCATCTAGGGTTAATGCACAACCCAGAGCAAACAGGGTACCAATACGTAACGTTAAAAAAGGCTCATGTTGCCAACAGGGAGATTCCTCGCCTACAGACGTCATATTCTCATTATTTAAACCCCCGAGTAACGACTTCTCTGGGATTGTGGTCAAGAGCTCTTGGATGTTCTGGCCAGTTAAACGGGCAATCGCATAGCGGAGTAAATCACAATTACGCTGAGGTTGTTCAAGGTCATAACAAGAGGCATAAAATCGATACAGATGGGATAAAATATCTGTCGTATGTTGCGGCGTTTTGAGTTTTGTTTCGGAAGGTTCAGTCATAACCGGCCAAAAAGGAGGGCGAGATAAGCAAGCCTTTAGAAAGAATTGTGTTGTCTCTGCATAGGTACTTTTAGCTTCTTTTGAAGCTTTATCATAAAGTGCAGTTAAATAAGTCAGCGGAAAGTAGCAGGCTTCACTGTTGATAAAAGATTCGCTTTCCCTTTTTGCTTCATCAACTTGAATGTGCACTAAATTCAAAGCTCTCTGGCCACTTGGGGTTTGTATTATCTTTGTTAGTAATTTTTCATCTCCATGGAATAGCGTTGTGGTCAGGGCCGTTCCTTGGGGAGTTAATACATCGCAATGCGCGCCTTTATTTAATAGATATTCTAAAGCTGACAATTTTCTTGCAATAATAGTTGCTTGTAGTGCAGTTTCGCCATCAACCACTTCATTGATGTCTTGATCGCCTTGCAAAGCTATTTGCAAGGCGGAGATGTCGCCGTCTTTCGCTGCCCCAAGCCATTTGAGTTGAACGCTCTTGGGTTGTTTCCGCTCTTGAGATTCAGATGTGGTAAGGGAGGATTTAGCTAGCGTAGGGCTGATCGGACTGGATTCGGATAATGATGGCTTTGGTCCTTCTTCTTCTAGTGCTTTCTGCTTCTTTTCTTCAGGTTGAGATGAAGTAGAAGAGGTACTTGATGACGAAACTGAAGAAGATTGGGATTGCTGCTGTTTTTGCGATGATAATTGCGTCAGCATCTTTATTACTTCTTCCTTACTAAAAACCTCAATAGGGATATAGCATCGATTATGCTTTTGGTAAACCCCATAATTATGCATATTATCGCTGAAACGAGTTACAAAATTCATCCATGACAATTGTGAATTTATGACAACATATTTGCTGCTTGTATACCCATTCCAAGAAGTTGAAGCATTGACATAAGATTCTATACGTATGCTATTTTCTCTCGCTATCTTCTCACATTCATCTATAACAGATGAGGATTCATGGGACTGTTTGGGAAGCTCAGGCTGGTGGGTTGCACTCATAACACTCTATCTCACAATATCTACCATCAATTTTATAATCTTATAAACTTTAAGTCATTAAGAACTCTAGGCAAAACTTTGTATCAGTGACGAGAGGAAGTGGCGGTTTGCGAAGAACAATGGGATTACTGAAGGATTCCATCACAAGATGAAATTGATTCAACGTCGAGCATATGGGTTTTTGGTGGCCAGACCTGGAATTGAACCAGGGACACGAGGATTTTCAGTCCTCTGCTCTACCAACTGAGCTATCTGGCCATCAAGAGGCATAATTAAACCGGGTGGCGCTTAAAGAGTCAAGCTTGAGATAGATAAAAATTTTATTAATCTCACGCCCTATTATTAATGTAGATTTTAAGCAAATATATTAAATGATTTGCTATTAAATATATCCTCGTTTCTCAAGTGCCTTTAGATTGTCCAGGTAACTGATTACCTGTCAATATTTCAACCACTCGCACCACCCATTGACCATTATCATCACGTACTAACGTATTGGTACGACCATATAAAACTGGGTGCTGAGAGCAGTTTAAATAGGGATCTAAAACTTTAGTGCAATTGAGCTTGAAATAACGCACATTAGAAGGATGGGTGCTAATTTGATTATCCGCTAAAATAGCACCCAAGGGTATTTGGGTATGCAATACACTATCAATAGCTCTTGGAGTTAAAGCTGCGAAGTTAATATGGCTAATACCTAATTCAGCAACAGTAGCTTCACCTAACTTATCAGCTGCTAAAGCATCATCACGGCTTTTATTGTTATCGACAATCATAAGAATAGCTCGTGAATAAGTTTTCTGACTGGGATTATCAATCACATACAAGGGAGAACGCACTTTAGGGGTACGCTGGTAAAATTTAGCAATACCCATCGTCATTAACGGTTGGGTCAAAAGAAAATCATAAGGCTCAGGGAGATTGACCATCTTCACTTCAGTTAAAGCCGGCCAAAAATGCTGAGCGATATTTTCTTGAATTAGAAACTGCTTTAATGGTGCTAGAGCCGGTTCAGACCAATTAATCACCTCAGCTTGGGCTTGGGCAAAAACTCCCAGCCACAATGCACAACCCAATAACATTTTTTTAGTGATTTTCATCATAAATTATTTGCTCTCTCCAGAATTGGAAACAATCGTCACTGTTTGCCGATTTCCACCGGAAACCTCCCATGATCTTCGATATTCAAATTGAATATGCGTCACTCGCGGCACCAGAAATGCTGCTTTTTTCAACTGAAATTGCCAAGAACTGACTCCAGGAGCGCCTGCTAGTTTGACTTTAGCAGGTATATATTGATATCCCATGGGTTCAAACAACTTGTCATCATATTGCAACAAATACCATTGATATCCAGTGCTGGGGTTGGCAGGCAAATTAATCGTTATCGTTTGTGTTTGCGGATGTACCAAAATGGGTTTACTAAAATCAGTTAATGGGTATTTAGTATCATTTTTTTCAACAGGAACTTGTGACATTGCATTCGTAGAAATTATTGCTAGAAATAAAATTAAATTTGCTAAACAGAATAATAACTTATTTTGGCTAAGCTTCATAATGATCACTCCGGTCCGGTTTTTAATTAACCTGCTCACCCACTTTGAAAAAGGTGGAGAAATTCATCGCGCTGAATGATAGACCCCATCTATGCCATTATGCGATAGAACAATTTGCCAAACTTGACAATCTCTCCCCTGTAATCCTCCTGCGCACGATAACAAATAAAAATTCCACAGCCTTCTAAATTGTTCACCATACTTAGTTTTCAATTGTTCCCAATGCTGGTTAAATCTTTCATGCCAACTCATTAAAGTGGGATGATAATAAGCACCAAAATTCTGCCAATCCTCCATGACAAATAATTTTTCAAAAGATGCGCCTAGCTGTTTAATCGAAGGCAACATACCATTGGGAAATATATATTTAGCTAACCATTCATTTTGACCTTTAACCACAGAAATATTACTTCCTAAAGTATGCAATAGAAAAAGACCCTCAGGCGCAAGACAACGTTTTACTACCTGCATATAATGACGATAATTTTTATAACCGACATGCTCAAACATGCCGATTGATGCAATTCGATCAAACTGCTCATTCAATTCACGATAATCCTGTAAACGAATCTCAATGGGTAAATCCTTGCAGCGTTGTCTGGCTAATTCAGCTTGCTGTTGCGATATAGTGACACCAACTACCCGAACGCCATAATTCTCTGCAGCAAACTTAGCCAACCCTCCCCAACCACAACCAATATCCAATAAACGCATACCAGGGGCTAAATTTAACTTCTTACACACCAATTCCAACTTATCAATCTGCGCCTGGGTCAAGTTATTAGCAGATTTCCAATAACCACAGCTATACATCATGTTTTCATCCAGCATACACTGGAACAAATCATTACCTAGATCGTAATGTTTTTGTGCCACTTCTAATGAGCGGTCTCTAGTTTGAAAATTTAATAGCCGGTTAGCCAAAATAGACAATTTTAATCCTGGACGATCTTTCAGTTTATATTCCAGCTCAGCTCTCACTAGACGGGTTATGCAATTATCCAATTCAGCGCAATCCCACCATCCTTCAGTATAACTCTCGCCAAAGCCCAATATTTTTTTTCTAAGCACAGCCTCATAGACCCGTTCATCATGGACTTGAATATCCCACGGCCTTGAACCATTAATGTTTATATCTGCCAAAGCTAATAGTTCTTTCACAATTGCTTTGGTATTACTTATGAGCATATTTTCTCCTTAAAAAGTCATCGGTAATTATTCACCACAGGATTAAAACGATAGAAACTGAGCTCGAAAATATTAGAGGCTTTGAGGAATATAACCTTCCGGTTTTGCACTACCCTCACCAAATAAAAATTTTTCCATTTCCTTAATTAAAAACTCTTTTGCTTTGGGATCAATTAAACTTAAACGGTATTCATTAATTAACATGGTTTGATGATTAAGCCACATTTGCCAGGCCTGTTTGGAAATTTGCTGTAAAATTTTTTGGCCCAGAAGACCTGGATAAGGCGACACTTCTAAACCCTCTGCCTCTTGTTGAAGTTTGACACAATAAATTATACGCGACATCTTATAGACCTCTCAAGTGAGCTCAAGGCTAGCTAATTGCTCTAACAGCCGTTTCACCGGACTTGCCAACCCCAATACGTTTGTATTATTCAGTTTATACCAAACCTGATGCGGTGAGTCCATCACTCGCAACATCCGCTGATCCCAAGATAAAAGCAAAGGCGTGATGTTTAATTGAAAATGAGTAAAAATGTGCTTAAAAGTAGTTAATTGCTGAAAGTTAGTGATGGAATAGCCAAATTTATCACGGCACCATTCTTCTAATCCAACATCAACTGGGCACTCAGGGAAACTCCATAATCCTCCCCAAACACCCGTAGATGGACGTTTTTCTAATAACACCTTTTGCGTGCGCTGCTCATAAAAAATCAGCATTCTTATTGAACGCACGGGAATCCTTTTCTTAGTTTTTGGCTGAGGAAATGCGGAAGTTTTACCAAGTTTATAGGCCATACACCCTTTAACTAAAGGACAATCATGGCAGCGCGGGTGCGCCCGCACACACACCCTCGCGCCAAGATCCATAATCGCTTGGGTATAATCACCCACTCTGGTAGTAGGAGTATATTGTTCTGCATACTGCCATAATTTTGCAGCAACGCTTGCTTGACTAGGTGAGCCAGACAAGGTGTGGAAGCGAGTTAAAACGCGTTTTACATTACCGTCCAGAATCGGCGCGCGTTTATTCCAGGAGATGGCGAGAATTGCACCTGCGGTAGAGCGTCCTACTCCGGGTAATGACTGCAAACCTTGCAAGGAGTCTGGTAAATTCCCAGCGTGATGTTCAAGCACAGTTTTAGCAGCACGATGCATATTCCTAGCTCGGGCATAATAACCTAAGCCAGTCCAAAGATGTAATATCTCATCTTCGCTCGCATTGGCTAAATCCGGCAAGGTAGGAAAATATTGCATGAATCGCTGAAAATAAGGTATGACTGTTTTCACTTGGGTTTGCTGCAGCATAATTTCCGATATCCAAACCCGATAGGGAGAAATATCCTGGCGCCACGGCAAATCCTTACGACCCTGATGGTCGTACCAGTCAAGCAAGGTTCTGGAAAATTTTGCAGGCTGCATAAAAAGGAATTAGTGGGTTTTTAGCAATTTTAACAATGTGAGGGATAAAGTCGAGGTTTTAATGGATTTCTATAAATAAAGTCTCACCCCCCTTTTCAAAGGGGGGACTCAATGCCTGCCACCACCGCCCATGTGCATGCCACCTATACCGCCACCGCCCATGTGCACACCGCCTCCCATGCCACCTTCCATAGGTAGTCTAAATAGAATTCCACCGCCTTGTATTCCTTGGGGAGCTCCTATAGTAGTACCTGGCACCGACCCTCTAAACATAGGCGGCGGTGCACCATGGAAAGTAGTACCCTGAGGTATAAAACCAGGATATGGCCTCATGCCTTCTTGAGGGACAAACATGTGCATTGGCACTTGATAATTATGCAGCATGGGATATAGCTGTGCCCCTCGGGGCGCTATCATTTGATATGGGTGGTGCATCGCATTGGGATTAGCATGATACACAGTGCCTGGCGCATGCATCCTGGGTGTATGAGTCACTTGATTTAAGTTCTCATGCTTAAACTTATTAGGAGCACCCAAGTTTCCAGGAGGTAAACTTCTATTATGTCCACCGCCAACCATCTGTGTTTTACCTGACTTTTGATTCCCGACCATTTGTGGCGGTTTACCCGCTTCATGCTCACCAACACCTGAAGGGGCATGGCTAACCATTTGTGACTCAACCGGCTTAGGACCTCCAACCACTTTAGGTGGACGCCCCTCATAAGAGTTCGGGTTTAAATAGGGGTAATGATGAAACTGCTCATCATTATTTTCATATCCGTGATGATTTTCATCATGATTCTCATATTCTTCATGATGTTCTTTATTTTCTACAATGATTTGTGGGTAGTAAATTATCGGAGGAAAATAACCATAAAATGGATAATATGAATAATAAACATCTGGGTAGTTATAGGAATAGTATCCCGAGTAATAGTTATTGCATTGCGTCTCTTTATTCAAAATAGCCAAATTTTGCAGGAAATAATAATTATAGGGATTGAAACTGTAATAATTATTAACACTACTTCCATATAAATAGGGAGAATTCTCATAAGCTTTACAATATGCACTAAAGTAATTCGTTGCTTGCCCAAATGCAATTTGCAAGCTACCCAGCCCAATGCCAGCCAGGATGGCTAGGCCTATAATTTTTATTATTTTTACTAAATAATCATTAGTTTTCATGATACTACCCCCTCTTTTAATTATAGTACAAGGGTAGATACTCAGAGTCTGGAGCGCTGCTGTTGTTTTTCAGGGAAAAGAATTATAATGCAGAAGCAGGATCGTGAAACCCTAAATATTAGGAATTTGTAGCTCAACTTAACGAGGTTTTTTATGAAAATTGGTTTAAATTCAGTTAAAGTCATGCTTATATCCAGCGCTGCTGCTATGTGTTTAACCACCACGGCACTCGCCACTGTTGGCAATCCCACTGAAAGCGTGCTGAGAAACGAGCAAGTTCAAACTGTAGTCAAAAATAACAAAGGCGCCAACGCAGAAAAAGCCTGGAGTCATATGAGTAATGAGCAGAAACAAAAAGCAAAAGAGCAAGAAAATAAAAGACTACACAAAATAGGTCACAATAAAGAAATGGAGCATCAAGAAGGGACAGGAACTGGAACAGGTGGTACTGGTACTGGAACTGGTGAGACAGGCAACGAAAACAGCGGAACTGGTCAATCAAACTCACAAGTAGCTCAATAAGGAAAGTCCAGAGTCTAAAAAGACTGTTGTTAATGGATTTTTTTTGACTTATTCACCCCTTTGAAAAAAGGGGTGAATAATTAAGCATTAGCTGGCCTAGCAATGGCGAAATTGACATTACTTTTCCAAGGCGCACCCATTTTCCAAGAATAAGCAGCTAATTGCTCAGTTCTAGGGTCTACTTTCAGGAGCATGGTGCCAATACCAATACCTGAAGCATGCGGCGGCCTGGTATCCAAACTATGACCAGAGCGGGCAGAGTCTGCAACTCTCACAGAAAACACATCAGAATCGCGTACAGGGATAGGCTTACCCATTACCACCATCACATGACCACCCCCACCCATACTGCGGAAAACTAATATATCACCTGGTTGGACATCCCCGACATTGGAAATCTTGCGCCAGACGTCATTACGACCAACCTCCGGCAATCGGTTAAAAAATCTGTAATAATCGGCTGTAGTTGGTTTATCGGTACCCGTACCATTCACCAGACTGTAATAGGCTCCAGGATTTGCCCGATTCAGCAAATGATCGACGTAATCCGAACAATCCAACACATAAACACCACGAGCTGGATCAAAATTAGAACCGCCCATTCGGTAATTACTGTAACGTAAATTTTGTATAGTACTCTGCACCATACCTACCATTTTATGCTCCATAGAACTAGCCCAACGCATATAGCGGTTGGATGGAGCAGGCGCGGTATTAGCAACACTAGAAGAATCAACTGGAACAGATACTAAAGGCGTATCAGCTGCCTCAGTTAATAGCGGAGATCTACCGCTATAGCCAAAATTAGCACGAGCAGTTTTCACATAGTGATGGTGATGCCGACCAGACTTTGCAGCATGGTGACTCACTCTTTTACGGCCGCTATTATATGTTTTGGAAGAAGGTAGTGTGGTTTTGTTATTCGTTGCACCGCGTTTAGTAGAAGTTTTAACGGGATGCGAAGTAGTGGGTGATACATGTGTCGCTGCTATTGCAGGCTGAACAAGAAATAATGCGAGTGCTAAAATAAATATCCGGGTCATTTCAATCATCTCTTTGGCTGGTGGTTAGAATGATGTTCTATGCTACTCGTGGCACCAGTACTTCTCGCCTTTCACATCCATGTATCAGAAATGCTCGATAGTTTACTTTTTGCCAGTTGCTCCGTTATTCAGGAACAAAAGAATATTGACACGGCTCGAAAAAGATTTCGCCCGTATCAGAGGAATTGCGGTTCCCCTTTAAAATCTCCAATCATTACGCTAATGACAGAACAGTTTTTACCACAGAACGGTCCTAAAAATCAAACTGAATTTTCAAAACCTGCTAAAGCACACAATGCTTGCAACTGCTGAGAATAGCTATTTTTATCGACTGAACAGATCGTTGCATGGCCTAATTTCCGCCCTGGCCTTGCCTCTTTACCATAGAGATGACAGTGCACACCCTGTATTTTCAAAATTGTTGCAAGTGGTGGCACGCTGCCAATAAAATTCACCATCGCGGTGTAACCATTAGCCGTAGTTGCGCCTAACGGTAACCCAGCAACTGCACGCAGATGATTTTCAAATTGGCTGCTCACTGCACCCTCTATAGACCAATGTCCTGAATTATGCACCCGCGGCGCTATCTCATTCGCAAACAAACATCCCTTGTCTTCAAAAAACTCAACCGCCAATACCCCTACATAATTCCATTCATTTAAAATCCTACCCACATAATCACGCGCAGCAGCAGCAACTTCATCTTCTTCTGTCACAACCTGGGAAAGACGCAAAATGCCAGCTTGATGCTGATTCATCACCAAAGGATAAAAAGCCGTTTCACCTAAAGTAGAACGCACAGCTAAACAGGACACTTCACGCTGAAATGGAACTTTATTTTCCAACAATAAAGGTTGATGCTGTAATTGTAGCCACGCTGGCTCCAGCTCATCCATTGCATGTATAACTACCTGCCCTTTACCATCATAGCCCCAACGCCGTGTTTTCAAAACCGCGGGTAATCCAATTTTTCTCGCGGCACTATACAATTCTTCCAAAGAATTTATCGCCGCAAATTGTGTAGTAGGAATATCTAATTGGTTAAAAAAAGTCTTTTCACTCAATCTATCTTGCGCAACTGCCAATGCATTAATTGCAGGATAAATTGGTGGGTGGGTAATAGCTGCTAATGCGCTTAGGTTGATATTCTCAAACTCATAGGTAATGACATCCACTCGATCAGCCAAAGCCTGCAATTGTTTAGGATCAGCATAATCCCCTTTGATAACTTCTGCCACTTCTGCCGCTGGACAATTAGCATTGGGCTCAAGGCAAATGAGCTTTAATCCCAATGGATACCCGGCCAAAGCTAGCATTCGTGCTAATTGACCACCGCCAATGACTCCAATATTCATGAGCGTACTTAGCCTCGCGGATCGGGTTGCATGAGTACTTGACGAGTTTGTTGGCTGCGATAATTCTGTAAGGCCAAAGCAATATTGTGGAATTGGTCAGCGAGCAAAGATGCAGCAAAAATACCAGCATTGATTGCCCCCGCCTTACCAATAGCAAAAGTCGCTACCGGCACACCACCTGGCATCTGCACCATAGACAATAATGAATCCATACCTTGCAAAGCTGCCGTTTGTACCGGCACTCCCAACACTGGTAATAAAGTTTTTGCTGCCAGCATCCCCGGCAAATGCGCCGCCCCTCCGGCGCCTGCAATAATCGCTCGCAATCCGCGCTCATGTGCTGTTTGAGCATACTCAAACAGCAAATCCGGCGTACGATGCGCAGAAACGACTTTCACCTCATGAGGCACCTGCAGTGTTGCTAAAATTTCCGCCGCATGCTGCATCGTATCCCAATCAGATTTCGATCCCATCACTAGACCGACTAAGGTTTTATTTATCATGAAATATTCTCGTAAATTTGTAACCATTCACCACAGAACTGAAACGGCCATATTTTCCCAACCTCGCCCCTAAAAATTTAGGAAAAATGCTCACATACTCTGTGTATGCTGCGCTTTTTCCTAAATTTTTAAGGACGATCTTGGGAAAATCTGACCGTTTTGTGCTACTTCAAGAAATGTGCTGAATAGTTACGGTAAATTTAACTGAACTATGTAACTAGAAAATTTTCAACGCACCTTACTAGCAGCATCTTGACCAAATAAAATTTTCTTAGCTTACTCACTCATAGCTCCCTGATTAAAACCCTCTGCCCTCGCATAAGCGCGCTGCACAGCCGGGCGCTCACTCATCAGTGCAAACCAGCGCTTTAAATGCAAAAAATCGTCCAGACGTTGTTGTTGCAATTCAAAAGGCACAATCCAGGGATAACATGCCATATCGGCAATGGAATAATCCCCAGCGATATATTCATGATTATGCAGCTGTTTATTTAAAACCGCATATAAACGCCCGATTTCTTTAACATAGCGATCAATGGCATAAGGGATTTTTTCGGGTGCATATTGCACAAAATGATGGTTCTGTCCCGCCATGGGACCTAATCCACCCATCTGCCAGAATAACCATGACAACACTTCATAGCGATTGCGTATATCATCTTGCGGCAAAAAACGGCCTGTTTTGTCCGCCAGATACATTAAAATAGCCCCTGACTCAAATACAGATATAGGCTCCTGCCCATCTGCCGGCAGGTGGTCAACGATTGCAGGCATTTTATTGTTAGGCGAAATTCGCAAAAAATCTTCGGCAAATTGCTCACCTTGCCCAATATTCACTGGGATGATCTTATAAGGAATTCCAGTTTCTTCTAAAAAGATGGTGATTTTATGGCCGTTGGGTGTAGGCCAGTAATATAAATCGATCATTGTTTCTCCCTGAGTTTTATCTTAAACCAATACCGCACCTGTCTGTTCATTAGACTTGCACAAATTCCGCAACACATACGGCAAAATTCCACCATTACGCCAATAATCCAATTCATTCTGCGTATCAATTCTGCAAAGCAACTGCAGCATTTCCTGCCGCCCATCGGCACGAGTTATCCTCACCCCTATTTCAGCCCCCGGTTGTAAATGTGCAATATGCGTCACATCAAAAATTTCTTCACCTGTTAATTGCAAACTCTGACGCGTAACCCCCGCTAAGAACTGCAATGGCAAAATCCCCATACCAATCAAATTAGAGCGATGAATACGCTCAAAGCTTTCTGCAATCACCACTTTCACCCCAAGTAAACTCGGCCCCTTCGCCGCCCAATCACGCGAAGAGCCTGAACCATATTCCTTGCCCGCGATAATGACCAGCGGCGTATGACTAGCCTGATAACGCATCGCCGCATCATAGATAGACATCACATTACCATCTGGCAGAAAACGGGTTACCCCACCTTCAATACCAGGTGTCATTTCATTACGAATACGGATATTGGCAAAAGTCCCGCGCATCATCACTTCATGATTACCACGTCTTGCCCCATAAGCATTAAAATCTTCTGGAGCTACACCTTGCGCCTTAAGATATAAACCAGCAGGACTATCCACTTTAATGTTACCTGCAGGAGAAATATGATCTGTAGTAATACTGTCACCAAAGACTGCCAACACCCGCGCACCGCGTATGTCAGCAACTTGCGGCGGCTCTTTGGTCAATTGATTAAAAAAGGGAGGATTTTGCACATAGGTCGACTGCTCATTCCAATGATAAGTCGTGCCTTGAGCTACAGTAATCTCTTGCCACTTAGCCTCTCCCGCAAACACATCGCGGTATTCTTGCGCGAACATTTCACTTGAAACCTTCGCCACTTCGGCATTAATCTCCGCATTGGAAGGCCAAATATCTTTTAAAAACACCGGCATACCTTGCTTATCTACTCCCAAAGCTTCAGTTTGCAAATTAATACGCACCGTTCCCGCCAACGCAAATGCTACGACCATAGGTGGCGATGCCAGCCAATTGAATTTAGCTAAAGGATGTACCCGTCCTTCAAAATTACGATTACCCGATGAAACTGAACACACCAACAAATTATTCTGCGCCACAGTTTGTTGTACTGCTTCAGGTAAAGGCCCCGAGTTACCAATGCAAGTGGTGCAGCCATAACCAACCAAGTGAAATCCTAACTGATCTAGATAAGTCTGTAGCCCGGTTTTATTCAAATACCCGGTTACCACTTTAGAACCTGGAGCTAAAGAAGATTTCACCCAAGACTTACGCTGCAAACCTTTCTCAACCGCTTTTTTCGCCAATAAACCCGCCGCCAATAACACACTGGGATTGGACGTATTGGTACAACTGGTAATCGCTGCAATCACCACAGCGCCATCAGTCAAATCCTCTTTATTCTCCGTAGCTGTTTTACCTGCTTCCACTAACGTTTTCTCAAACACGGTGGGTAATTGCTCTAACAACACCTTATCTTGCGGCCGTTTCGGACCCGCCAAACTCGGAGCAATGCTACTCAAATCCAACTCTAAAACACTAGTAAATATCGGATCAACTGCCGCCTCAGCTCTCCACAACCCCTGTGCCTTAGCATAAGCCTCCACCAGAGCAATTGTCTGCTGATCTCTACCCGTCAAACGCAAATAATCCAAGGTTTGCTCATCAATTGGGAAAAATCCACAAGTTGCTCCATATTCCGGCGCCATATTCGCCACCGTAGCACGATTGGCCAAAGCTAACTGCGATAAACCCTCCCCATAAAATTCTACAAACTTACCCACTACACCCTTTTGGCGTAGCAATTGCGTAATCGTCAATACCAAATCCGTCGCTGTGACCCCTTCACGTAATTCTCCAGTCAGTTTGACTCCTACCACTTCCGGTATCAACATAGAAATGGGCTGACCTAACATCACCGCTTCCGCTTCAATACCGCCCACTCCCCAGCCTAACACACCCAAACCATTCACCATGGTGGTATGGCTATCCGTGCCAACCAAAGTATCGGGAAACGCTAGAATTTCTCCGTTAATTTCTTCAGTCCATACCGTTTTAGCCAAATATTCCAAATTAACCTGGTGACAAATTCCCGTGCCGGGGGGTACTACTCTGAAATTATCAAATGCCTGCTGCCCCCAGCGCAAAAACACATAACGCTCATAGTTACGCTGCATTTCTATATCTACATTTTGTGCAAATGCCGAAGGAGTAGCAAAGGCATCTACCTGCACCGAATGGTCAATCACCAAATCCACCGGGGTCAAAGGATTAATGCGCTTAGGATCGCCACCCAGCTTTACAATTGCATCCCGCATCGCTGCCAAGTCGACTACTGCGGGTACCCCAGTAAAATCTTGCATCAACACCCGTGCAGGGCGAAAAGCAATTTCACGCTGCGAAGTCTTATCTTGTAACCATTTTGCCACTGCCTTAATATCTTCAACCGTAACGGTGCTGCCATCCTCATGGCGCAATAAATTTTCCAGTAAGACCTTTAATGAAACCGGCAGACGTGAACAATCTCCCAAGCCAGACTGGTACGCTGCAGGCAAACTGTAGTAATGGTAGGTGATATTATTAACGGCTAATGATTGCTTGGCTTTAAATGTATCTCGCCCGGACATGACTTGGCTCCCGTAAGGTTGAAGTAAAAATCGCCCATTTTATAACACAAATTTCCCTCCAAAGCGCACAAATCTTTGCATTCAATAAAAATCGTGTTTATCATAGACGGCTTCTCTGATAGCCAACACTATCAGAATATTCAAAAAATAAACTCAATCCAACCTACTGAGGTAGCTAAACGAATGCCCCAAGTTCATATCAGGGAAACTGAACCCTTCGACGTCGCATTACGACGCTTCAAACGCGCATGTGAAAAAGCCGGAATACTCGCCAAACTAAGACAGATGGAGTTTTATGAAAAACCCACCAGCAAACGCAAACGTAAACGCGCCGCTGCCGTTAAACGCTGGGAGAAAAAATTGCTCAAAGAAAAAGAAAGCATGATGCCACAACGCCCAAGCAGTACCAGCAATGAACGCAAACGCCCCACCCGTGGCGGCTATGCCCCCCGTGGTGAATTCAAATCAGGACCAACCCACGCGGAAACCAATGAATAACCTCACTTTGAAACAACGTATCCAGGAAGATATGAAGGCCGCCATGAAGGCCCAAGCCACACAAAAGCTTGGCACCATACGGTTATTAATGGCCGCCATTAAACAACGTGAAGTCGATGAACGCATCACCCTCGATGACAGCCAAGTTTTAGCTGTCATCGACAAGATGATCAAGCAGCGGCAAGACTCTGCCAACCAATTTCAACAAGCTAATCGTCTTGACTTGGCTGAGCAGGAAAATTTTGAAATATCCGTGCTGCAAGGTTATCTACCCCCCGCTTTAAGTGACCAGGAGATTAGAGCGCTAATTGACCAGGCAATTACAGCACTCAATGCCAGCTCCATGAAAGACATGGGACGAGTCATGGCCGAATTAAAGCCCCAATTGCAAGGTCGAGCGGATATGGCTGTGGTTAGTAGTTTAATTAAAGAAAAATTGAGCTAAAAACTTACATCTAAGTAAATTAACTAAGTAATTATGCAACTCGCACTTTCACTCCTATTTAATTCAATATTTTGTTTAGGTTTGAGTTCGTCATTGAACTTTCTAAGCAAAGGAATAAAATCTTTAATTAGTTCTTCTGCTTTTGATGCTATCAATTGATTTCTGCTTATTTCCGTTTGATTTTTCTTATAACCTACTGTTGATATATATTTTATATTCTCGGTTCGTATATAAAGATTGGCTTTATCTCCAGCTCTCTGAATAGTTTCTACCAGCTTATCAAGTTCTTGCTTAATTCGACCCCAGGCAGCTTTAGGTATTTTATCAAGCTCGCTATTTATATCTTTGATAATATCTTGTACCTTCTTCTTCGCAGCTTCAGATGTAATATCTCCTAGTTCAAAAAACGTCAGTCTTTTAATCAAATTTTTGCTTAAATTCCCACTATCAGACACTAAAAAACTTTGATCCTTATAATTTTCATACTTGGGCACAGGCTGGCTCTGGCTACCCTGCTCATCTACAACTGATTCATGACGATATAATAATTTAGATTCTGATTGTACTTTGCTTTCCTGAACACCTTCATAGCCTAATTTTTGCTCAATTTTAGTTATGAATGCTCCCAGTGCTGGGAAATTAATATTACTATTTCGTAAATCCTCCTCCACAAATTTCAAAGTTCTATATAAATTATCTAACTCGTCAAAATACAAAGATGCATGTTTCTGAAATTCAAATAATCTTTCAAGCTCAACATATTCTCTAACAATCTTATACAAGAATTCACTTAATGGAGTTAAATCATCTTCTATTTCAGCAATTTCTTGTCTTGTGTCAGCCACGAACTCTTCTAGTTTTACTAATTTTTTTTTAATTACTGAATTTTCTTTTTTATCTAGCATCATAACCATATCCTCATCTCATCGACCAAATACTTAAGCTAATTTTTTATATTAAAATGATCAATAAATATAATTAAAACATACTATATTTTACATAAAGTTTATTAAGGAGATATTAGGGAATCGCTAAATTGAGTTGAATTCTTGAGTTAATAAGCAAAAAAGCTGAGAGGAAAATGGGAGTAGCTTAAGCTAACCTTAAGCTACTAGATAGAAGAAAAATCAGTGGAATACTTAAGAACTGCTCTCACTATAATGAGTGATTATGACGCAAGAAACCTTGTAGTTGATATAAAAACTAAACCATGAAGATGACGAAAAAAATACACTTTTATAAATTCCAAAAACAAACCTATCAGCTAAGTATGCATGAGCTTTTGGTCTGCCTAGACTCTTCCTCAAAGGTAGAGTAATTTATTTCTTCTTTAGCAACATATATTTCTTTATATCGACACAAATATTCAAGTTCAGAAAGAGTGCTGCTTAACTCTTCATCTTCGTAAAATTGATAGAATTGATTTTTAATTATAATTTCTCTAATTTCTCCCAGAAGACTTGAAATATTTCCCTCAAATCCCTCTAAATCAATTTTTTCGACTTGCTTCAAAGATTCTAATATTACTTTAATTTTGGCAAATTCTTGACTTAAGGGCGCATAATTTGGTGGGTCTGAAGTTTTTGTACAATCAGGAATTAATTGCTTAATCTGCCCGAGCGCCTCGATGATAGAAAAAGCTTCTTCACGTTGAGTTTTTTTACTATCAAGAGTGCTTGGAATTTCGCTTTTTTGTTGACTATAAAAACTTTGCGGAATGGAACTGGGTCTTTTTCCCTGTTTTTTATCAGAGGAACCAAGCAATAATGAATTAAGTTTGTTTAAAACCATCTGATTAGCAGGAGAATAAAACTCATCCATCCGTGCTTGCCCTAAGATATTATCTACCAGTTTACTTGTTTTACCTTTAAGCTCTATTGGCAGCTGCTTAATCTTTTTCAATGATGCATCAATTGCTTCAAAATGTATATCAAATCGATCATGAGCCTTACTGATCTGTTCTTTATCATGCTCAAGCAACAACTTTAAAACATTTTTAAGTTCATAAATTATATAAAGCGTATTTTTAGCATCTGGAGATAATTCATCATTAAGCTTTAATGTAAGCTTCATGACAGTTTTAATAAACTCATAATTATCAGGAAAATAGGTAGAAATATAATTTTCAAAATCTATTTCAAAAGAATTTAAAGCAAAAGAAATCTTGTTTTTAGTTGAGAAACTTAACTCATTATTACCTAGCAAGTCTAAAGCCATATCAATTTCTTTAATATGCTTCACAAAAGGAGCCGCTGTTTCTTCAGTCTCAGATATCAAAGAGGATATTTCCTTAAGTCCAGCCAATATGTTTTTTCCACATTGATCATTAATATCAGTTGAATTACCTACATAATTATCAGTTAAGGCAAAGGATGCACTCAAATTTGCATAAGTCACAGATTTCGGCAGCTCTGCAAAACTTGAAGAACCGGAAGAACCTGAAGAAGAAGGAAAAGAACTCACTAAACCCATTTCAGTTTCTTTTTTATCAGACATAACCACCCCGTAAAAGTTAACAATACCTAAAAAAATTACCTATCGAACAATTCTTTGCATAAACTGTATATTTATATATAATTTTACCTTAAAGTCATTGAAGTTTACATTTCCTATAGCGGAAAAGAATCCAACCCATTTGCAACTAAAGCGATGCATTCATCACCCCATGACTAACCACATCCCCCGCAGCTTCATTGACGAACTTCTCGCCCGCACCGACATTATCGAATGGATAGAGCGCCGCGTCCCTTTAAAAAAAACCGGCAGCAATTTCAACGCCTGCTGCCCCTTCCACAACGAAAAAACCCCCTCATTCACCGTCAGCCCGCAAAAACAATTTTACCATTGCTTTGGCTGCGGGGCACATGGCAATGTTATTTCCTTCCTCATGGAATACGACCACCTGGAATTTGTCGAAGCCATAGAAGAACTGGCTAACCACCTAGGATTGCCCATTCCCCAAGAAGTGACCAACGCCGCACAACAACGCCAGACCCCGCTCTATACACTGCTAGAAAAAACCGCCAACTATTATCAACAACAACTGACACGCAATGAGGCGGCAAAAACCTATTTAACTGCGCGCGGGTTATCAGCTGCCATCATACAACGCTTTAACCTCGGCTTTGCCCCTGCCGCCTGGCACAACATACAACCCCACTTCAAACCCACAGCCCAAAGCTTATCCGAATACATTACTACCGGAATATTAATAAAAAATGAACAAGGTAAAATTTACGACCGCTTCCGAAACCGCATTATGTTCCCCATCAAAGATAGCCGCGGCCATATAATTGGTTTTGGCGGACGTGCCCTAGGAGAAGAAACCCCCAAATACCTCAATTCACCCGAAACCCCCCTATTCCACAAAGGCAGCGAACTCTACGGGCTCTATGAAGCCCGCCAAAGCAACCCACCTCCGACCCAAATACTGGTAGTCGAAGGTTATATGGACGTCATCGCACTGCACCAATTCGGCATCACCAACGCAGTCGCCACTTTAGGCACCGCTACCAGCGCCAAACATTTACAACGCCTATTTCGCTATTACCCAGAAATTATCTTCTGCTTCGACGGCGACCGCGCCGGTTTCGACGCCGCCTGGCGCGCCCTAGAAGTCAGTTTGCCCGTGATCGCTGACGGCTTACAGATCCGTTTTATGTTCCTCCCTAGTGGCGAAGATCCAGATAGCATGATCCGCAAAATTGGCGCTACCCATTTTCAACAACAGATACAACAAGCCCTACCTTTAGAAGATTTTTTCTTTGAGCACTTATGCCAGCAAGTCAACCTGCAAACCCTGGAAGGCAAAGCCAAACTGGCCAGCCTAGCGCAAAACCTGTTATATAAAATCCAAAATGGCGTATTCCAACAATTGATGCTAGAAAAACTAGCCTCTCTGGTAGGCATGAATGTCACTACCCTTAGCCAACACTATGAAGAGAAGCGCCCAACAGCTACCCCATCGGTACCTGCTGCAAAATCTCAAGGATTATCTTCTGTGCCCTTGGCTATTGCTTTACTACTACAATATCCCGCGCTGGCAGCCACTCACCCCTTACCAGAAGCCCTGCAAGACATAAATCTCCCCGGCATGGAGCATTTGCGTAAATTGTTCGAGCGTTTAAAAGCCAATCCCAACTTAAATACCGGCAGTCTGCTTGAGCACTGGCGAGACAGCAAAGCAGCAGCCAGATTAGGTGAGCTGGCTCAATGGGATTTTTTTAACCCAGCACCTGAAATTCAATCCCGCTTACTGAGCGATGCTTTTAATGGCATCCTAGCGCAAGATCGTGAAAAAAAGATTCTGATATTAGAAGATAAACGGACTCAACAGGGATTAACAGTTCTAGAAAAAGAATCTTTATTTAATTTATATAAAGAACGGCATGAACAGCAGGTTTAAATATTAATTAGTCATACTCTTAAGCTCAACCGATTCAATATAATCGTCCGCACCAATATAATCGTCCCCTTCACCATAAGTCTCAACACTATCAAAACTTGTAATCTCCTCCTCTACTTTATCTAAGGCTAATATGCTTTCTTCTCTCTCTATTTGTTCTTGTTTATCTCTTTCTTTTCGTTCTTGTTTATCTCTTAAGAACTCTTGAAAAGACATTACCCTAGAAGAGTAGGACTTGGACTTGGATTTTACTTCCCTAGTTTCATCATCTTGAAGTACACATCTGGATTCCAAATCTAAAAAAATCTCTGCCATCTTACTACTATAAAATGCTTCAAACCTCTTCTCAACTATTAGTAACCTGATGTTTTGCAAAGCCTGGCTAATACGCTGTTTTTTATAGCTATCATCTAAATTTACTTGGTCTATCAAACCCTTAATTTTTTCAAATTCCCATACCAAATCAAAATCATCATCGGGGTTTTTCTTAAAAGTTGAATGGGTAAATAAATTATAAATTTTGTCAAGCTGGATAATTACTGCATCAATCTGCAAAAATTTCTTAGTTTTTTCCGATAAATTAATTAATACTGTACTAAATGATGATTGTTTTTTACCCTTTATTTCTCCATTTGTTTTTTCATGTGTAGCCAATAAATTATCAATATTTTTAAAAAAATCTCTGTAAATAAAAAAATTAAATCTTTCATATTTTTGTAATTTTAATAAGATATCCCGCATCCCCTGTTTAATGGCTTTAACATATTCTCTACTCATATCAGTTGCTCTAATTGAGCGTAAAGATACCTCAATTTCCTGAAAATTCGCTAGAAACAAAAAATCGTAAATTTGCCCTGGAACATATTTTTTATTCGCTACATCCAAAAAAGTTAAAATATTTTTTAGCTCATAAACTATATAATCAGCTTTTCTCTTCCATGACAGCATATTATTAGTTTTTAAATCAAGCTTTTTAATGATTTTTTCAAAGTCATAACTACCCCAAGGTCTATAATCATCATTAAATTTACCTATATTTTTATCTAAATCCTTGCAGAACTTTGGCGAAAAAAATTTTTGAATAGCCTTTTTTTCTATATTCGTTAATTCGTTATCACCCAGCTCTTCAAGATAATTAGCAATGTTATCAAAAATTAGTTTACACAAAAAATAGTCGATCCCCTCCTCAGCCTTATCCTGAGCTATTAACATTTGAACTTCTTTAAGCTGCATTAATATTTTTGCAACTATTGGAGCAGTTGTTATACCTTTAAATTCTCTATTCTCATGACTTTGTGGCGCCTGTGATATTGATAGAGGCCTTGGAGCCATTAAATTAGAAGAGCTCAACATTGACCGTTTAGTAACCTTAAGCCCAACACCCATTTCTGGATTGTCTTCCATTGTAATTTCCCTCAATCAAAGTAATTAAAAACTATTAAAATCTACATCAAAAAATTGCTGACTGCTATATTAAAAATCAGTACAACCTTTTACGCTCCCTCACTTACTATGTTCTTGTAAAGGCGGAAGGAGCCACCAAAATACAAAATTCCTTACCCCCAGGTAAAGCCTCCAACCAACCATTAGTAATAGCTAAAAAAAGTTGCCCTACTAGCTTGAAATTCAAAAAAAAGTTACCATGTACTATTTTAACCTTCCCCCTATTCTGGATGCACCTTCCCTATGAGTTTCGAAACCGAAAAGTCTGAAATAAAAGCCCTCATAATTAAAGGCAAGAGCCAAGGCTACCTTACGACCGCCGACCTGAATGACGGACTCCCGCCCGAGTTTATAGACCCGGAACGTATTGAGGACATCATTAGCGTTTTTAATAATATGGGTATTGAAGTCTTCGAACAACAGCCCGACGTTGAAACCTTACTCCTCACCGAAGCCGGCGAAGACCAAGAAGCCGACGAAGAAGTCGTCGTTGAAGAACTAGCTGCCGCCCTAGTGCCCGTCGATTCAGAATTTGGCCGCACCACCGACCCAGTACGCATGTATATGCGTGAAATGGGCAGCGTCGAGCTACTCACCCGTCAAGGCGAAATCGCCATTGCGCAACGCATAGAAGAAGGCACCAAAAACGTCATGTTTGCCCTGGCGCACTATCCTCGCATCATCGATTCCGTCATAGCTGAATACAAAAAAGCTATGAATGACGAAAAACGCTTAAGCGATGTCATCACCGGCTTCTTAGACGAAAGTGAAACCACTCCCGCGCCTCTACCGGCTGTTGCCGACCTCGATGTAGAAGCCTTAGTCGCCGAAGAGGAAGAAGGTGGCGAAGGGGGTGAAGAAGGCAGCATCCTCGACACCGGCCCCGACCCCGAATTGGCCAAAGAGCGTTTTGCCGAATTAGCTAAAATGCAAGAGAACTATCTCAATGCTAAAGCCAAACACGGCAAAAAACACCGCACCACCGATAAACACTTGAAAAACCTGCAAGATGTATTTTCCGCCTTCAAATTATCACCTAAGCAGTTTAACCGCCAAATTCGCCGCGTGCGCGAAATGCTAGAACAAGTACGCGAACAAGAGCGCATCATCCTCGATCTTTGCGTCAACCGTGCTAACACCCCACGTAAATCCTTCATCGCCTCATTCCCCAATAATGAGACCAACCATGAATGGTTAAACGAATACATCAAAAGCCACAAAGCCAAAAGCGCCGCACTTAAACTCGTTGCTGAAGATGTCTTGCGCGCCCAGAAAAAACTCCAGGTGATAGAAACAGAAACCGATCTGTCTATTCCTGAAATCAAAGAAATCAACCGCCGCATGTCCATAGGCGAAGCCAAAGCACGCCGCGCCAAAAAGGAGATGATCGAAGCCAACTTAAGGCTAGTGATCTCCATTGCTAAAAAATACACCAACCGCGGCCTACAGTTCCTCGATCTGATCCAGGAAGGCAACATTGGCCTAATGAAAGCTGTAGATAAATTCGAATACCGCCGCGGCTACAAATTCTCTACTTATGCCACCTGGTGGATTCGCCAAGCCATCACCCGCTCCATCGCCGATCAAGCTCGCACCATCCGTATCCCCGTGCACATGATCGAGACCATCAACAAATTAAATCGCATCTCCCGGCAAATCCTCCAGGAAACCGGCCAAGAGCCCACCCCGGAAGAACTCAGCAAACTCATGGAAATGAGCGAAGATAAGATTCGCAAAGTACTAAAAATCGCCAAAGAACCCATCTCCATGGAAACCCCCATTGGCGACGACGAAGACTCACACCTGGGCGATTTTATCGAAGACATGTACCAAGAATCCCCCATCGACGCCGCCACCATCGCCGGCCTGCAACAAGCCATCAATGATGTCCTCGGCAGCCTAACCTCCCGAGAGGCCAAGGTATTGCGCATGCGCTTCGGTATTGAAATGAACACCGACCATACGTTAGAGGAAGTGGGTAAGCAGTTTGATGTGACACGTGAGCGTATCCGACAGATCGAAGCCAAAGCATTAAGGAAACTCCGCCATCCCAGCCGCGCTGAGAAATTGATTAGCTTTACGGATTTAGAAAAGGAATAGTCTAAGAGAAGTTTTTCATGAAAGAATAAAAGCTTTTCCTTATATTGGGTTATTTACATTAGCTGTTATTAAGCTATACTTCTCCCCTCGTGGGCCCATAGCTCAGTTGGTTAGAGCAGGGGACTCATAATCCCTTGGTCCTAGGTTCGAGTCCTAGTGGGCCCACCATATAATAGATTGAATATAAACCATTTTTCATAATATCGCATTCTCCTCCGCCTTAAAGCCTGTGTAATTTCTGTGTAACCAAGATAAGGAAGAGGTCATTTCTTAAGTAATTGGAAATTATAATGGAAAAACTTAAAGAACGCTGGATTGATTTTTGTCAGGTTATTTTGGACCCATGGACTTTTATCCTTATTCTTGTAACCATAGCTTTACTATATTTTTCAATATCTCCTCTGGTGGAGAAAACTGTATGGATTTCATCAGCGCTAAATATTTTAAGTAGTCTGTCTTCTGGGATCATAGGAGCTCGAATATATAAGCGGTATGAAGAAATTACTAGCGACACCATAGTTATTAAAATTGGAAGAGTTTCCATTGATGCACTTAAATTGTTATTGAGCAATATTTCCGCTTTAGAGGATCGTGTTATCACTTTTTTGCGAGAAAAATCTCAAGATATTGAAACAAACAGAAATTATAGCGAAATTATAAACTTATGCGGCATGTTAGAAGAGGAAGCTGTAAATTCTATTCAAAACTGGAAAAATATCATCCCAAAAGATGCACTCAATAAAGAGGATGAGGATTTAAAGCTGGGTATTATAACGAAGCTAAAGAAAAAGATTGAAGGGCACGAAGCTGATCTTAAAAAACTCAGTTCAGAAGCTGATAAATCTAGCTCAGAGCATCACTGTGAAATTTCCAGATTAAAGAACGAGATTGTAAATCTTCAGGAAGAATTATCACGTAACAAATATCATTCAATATATAACAATAACTTATTCGACTTAAATTCTTCGCCTAATCCTCTAACAATTCCAACCCCTGGAGTTTCAATCCTCAATAATAGTAATTTACCCTCTAATACGTCAAATCTGAACATTGATAACTTATTCAATTTGAAACAGAAGTGAGCGGTTTCAACCAGAATTCCAAAGGAAATGAAACAGCTGATTCTGAAATAATCACTTTTAATATTTCTAACAAGGTTTTCCGCCTTTTTCTATATCCGAGAAATATTTGACATAAATCTTTATGTACTCTACCACTACAGGGTAGAGCATACAGTAATCACTAATCTCATTATGGGTTAGCACCTCTTCCTCTATTTTATTGGTAAGAAATACAAAGACTTTTTTATACTCTTTCTCTGTGTTTCCAAAATTTTCTTTATGAAAATATTGTGCTTTCCCTAGAAAACGTAATAAAAAAGAAAGCTGTGCACAAGAGATGAGCACACGATTCCTACCTATTTCAATAAGCTCTGGAGTTGGATTGGTGTAAGACAGAGTCAATAATTTGGGTTCAGTCATGAGTACAAGCTGTTTAATAACACTTCCAACTTGATAGGCTCTAACTCCAGAAAAAAATTCAGGAGAATCAATCGCCATAATCTGGCAGGTTATCTTATATATTACATCCAAATATTTTACTACATATATTATTTTATGCTCTTTAATTTTTAAATTTTCCCCGAGAGCAATACATTGCCTCAACGAATTTGTTGCGGCATGCCATTTTGAACTAGTATTATCTTGACTAGATATAAGATTGGTCGCATTATCAAAACTGTTTTTTATTTCATTTAGAAAAGCTTCAGATTTTTTATAGACTGAGTTTTTCCAATACAACCAGATCTGAAAAATAAGACCTAATGAAAGCCCAAATGAAATAATATGAGAGAAAAAATTATTCATAGATTTTTAGTTATAATCCTAGCGTTGTATTTTCAAGCCTCAATGATAGATTTTATTTTCTTTCCTTAAAAATATTACGTTCTGCCACAAAAGCATCAATTTCTTCATAGGAAACATGCCTTATTCTATCTCCCTCTTGCACAACAAGATAAGTGCGAGTTTGTTTCGCAAGTTCAGCTGCCCGGAGAAATGCCTTATGTAGGGCTGGACCTAAAACATCATGTATTGAAGGAATTGGTTCTTGATTATCTTTCATTGATTTTTTCCTGAATTTCTTTCCAAACTGCCGGTTGGTATACTCTCCATGATTTATCCAGGCAGTTATCAGCTACTAATCTTGTATCTCCATAGCTATTGTCATAAACCTCTACCTTATCAGCCAATGGAGCATAACGGGTAAAGAACATCTTTATCCCTTTATTGTAGCGACGAATTATATCAGGCTGCGACACATCATGCCCACCTTGAGAAACGAGTTTGACTCGGTCAATAGCGACTTCAGCTGATAGTAAATACAGAAAAGCCAGACTAATCTCGTAACCTGCATCACGACACCGTTCTAAAGTGCGAATATGTCCTTGACCAGCGCTCGTCGTTTCAAAAGCAAAATGTTTGCGCTGTTCAATCAGAGTGTGTAATCGTTTTAACATTAAGCGTCCGGCCTCAATAGCAACAGAGGAAGCATTTAGTGGTGATAAACCTCTGGCTATCTCATCCGCATTAACAAATTCACGCATATGCAGAAAATCAGGTAACAGCGTCATGGCGGCAGTGGTTTTACCAGCGCCGTTCGGACCTGCAATCATAATTACGCTCGGTTTCATTTATGCTCCTTCCCCAGCATTATTATATCGCCGCTCCAAAGCATCCATTGCCTCTTGAATATGCTGGCCATTCTGATGGCTATACCGCACCACCATCTGTAGAGTCTTATGCCCTGAAATCCGTTGCACCGTTGGCAAATCAACCCCAGCTTGCACCAAATGGGTAATCGCAGTATGCCGCAAAGTATGCCTCACTATCTGTTTGACATCGAGCCCTGCCTCTGCAACCACGCGGCGGAAAGGCTTTTCGATATTCACGCAATAGCCAGTTACAGAACGTTTGGAAGGGAACAGCCATTCTTGCTCTTCTCCAACCCCTTCCAGATAAAGCTTTAGGGCATTCGCCAAACGCTGAGTAATCGGCTGCTCCCTAGCACCTGCTTTAGCTTTAGGGATATAAATCATTTTTCGCCCTAAATCTATATTCTGCAATTTAATCGACAAAATTTCCGTCTTACGCATAGAGGTTTCAAGGCCAATCATGGTAAATAGATAAATATGTGGTGACGGGTCTCGCTTAGCTACCTCCAACAGGCGCTTAATTTGTTCAGTGGTTAGGTAAGTAATACGCCCCTGACCTTCAGGCAGTCTTTTAATACGACATGGTGAATGTTGCAGCCATTTCCACTCCAATGCCTTATTTAGCAAATGCGAAAGTGTAGCCAATTCACGATTTACTGTGCCTGGCTTTGCACTATTTGCCAACCGCTGTTTTTTATACAGTTCTACATCAGAACTATCAATCTGTGATAAAGGCTTTTCGTTAAAAAATGGAATCAGATGTAAATTCAAACGATAATTCTTTTTTTCTAAATCTTTTCCAGCTTCCTGTTTCAATTTAGCCAAATATTTTTCCGCCGCCTCTTTGAATACCAAACTATTCTTACGACCTTTAGGAAGACTCAACCGGCCATGTCGGGCATCAGTGCGTAATTTAGCAATCAGTTCCTCCACCTGTACTCGAGTGACACCTTCAGATTCTTTGCCTACCACACGATGGATGCGCTGACCATCCACCATGATATTAACCGTATAGCGGCCATCACCATTAGCTAAACGCTCAAAAGTAATACCGTGTTCTTCCAATTTTTGCTTTACGCTTAATTTACGCTGTTTCAAGCGGGTTATTTTTTCGAATTTGATTGCCATAAATCCCTCATCACTTCCGATAGTTCTGGGTAATTCTCAGGTTTCTCCACTTTTTCACCCATTGTCTCTACTAGCTCGCGTATATCACTGAAAGGTCTACGACGCGAAACAACCTCATTCAATATTTTCCAATGTTGACGCAAATGCTCTCGTATAACGCCAGAATATTCTAGCATTGGCCACCAGCGTTCACCTGTCACTTGCCCTTTCTCATCTTTTACCTCAACCCGAAAATACTTCCAAAAATACTGTGTGAGCTTGATAATTTCCCACAAACGATACTCATAATCATTGAGCAAGTCAGGGAAACACATTGCAAAAGCGACAAACCGATCTGACTCTTCTTCACTCCAAATTTGTAGCAGCGCTTTATCCAGAGTAATTTTTTGCACCTCATGATCTTCAACAAAGAACACTGCGTCAGGAGATGGATATAATGGCACCATTTCCACTGTAGTTTCCTTAGCTGCTTTTTCAATTAAACCCTCGACCAGACTAGATACAGTGCGACGTTCAAGCCGAGATAAAATTTCAGCGGCAAAACGAAGTTTTGAGTTCAGGCGTGCTTGCAGGATTTCAGTACGATTCAGCTTCCCACCTGCACCTTTCTTTCTAGCCATATTATTCTCCTCTTTAAGAGTTCTACTCTGTTCTAAAAATATCTACTTTTATCCGACCCATAAATGTAATGTTGTAAATTACATTATAATCTATTAATCTATTTTATCATAACTATTTCCTAAATACAGGAGCATATAATCATGCAAACCCCTTCCCTTGCTTCTCCCAGCATCATGATGTTCCCAGATGGCCGCTTTAATACCAAAAATGCTGCACTCTATTTAGGGTATACAGAAAAAACCCTGGCCATGATGCGCAGCGAAGGCACAGGACCACGCTTTATCAAGCGGGGACGTGTTTTTTATTACAAAGAAGATTTAGACCAATGGCTTAATGAACGTGGTCGGCTTTTAAGTACCGCCCAAAGTTTGCAGCAAAAAAATATCGCGAGATGAATAACTTACGGAAAAATCACTATGGTTAATAATAATTTTGAGATTAATAGACTCAGGCACCTATATTACCAGACTTACCAAACCTTGCCCTATCCCAGCTATTATCAAGAGCTTTTGCACTTTCCCAAAGTAAACCCACTATCTATCACAGCTGATATCCATAGCTTGCGCTTTACGCATCGCCTAAAAGGACAGTGCTTATTTTGCAAAGAACATCCCAGTCGTTATAACTTGAGCTTTTGCTACCAACGAGAAGTCTGGGTAATGTATTCAAAGCCTTGTCAATTCAATGAAGCTATGGCGCTCGCCCAAGCTGTTCAAGCCAGTGGCGCCGGTAAAATTCTTTTAGTACTAATTGCAATATAGGATGGAAAAAAAATATGATGACTCATCCACCCGTAATAGAACTCCCGGCAATAACTGAATCTAGCGCCTGGGATGAACCAATACTTTTTAATGAACTCGAAACACCCAAAATTCCAGCGAACCTTTTACCTGGCGTTTTTGGTGAATTTGCCTCCGCTTTAGCTTGCACTACTGAAACTCCAGAAGCCTTATCCGTGATGGTCATTCTTGGGGTCTTATCGGCCTGTTTAAGCAAACGCTTCGTTGTTTCCCCGATTCCAGGTTGGCAGGAGCCAATAAATCTTTATACACTGATCGCCCTGCCCCCAGCCAATCATAAATCGCTGGTGCTGGCGCAATGCACCAAGCCTTTAATCGATTGGGAAAATGCACAACGCCTTCTCTTGGAAGGGAATATCAAGCGTCTGTCTTCAGAACGTAAAACTCAGGAAAAGATTATTGAAGGACTGCGTTTGAAAGCCGCCAAAGCCAATGATATCGCTGAGCAGCAATTGTTGATTGCAGAGATTTCCGCCAAAGAAGCGACACTCACCGCAGTGCCGCCCTTGCCTACTCTATTTATCAACGATGTCACTCCTGAATCTCTGGCATATTTGGTGCATGAACAAGGCGGGCGACTGGCAATTTTTTCCGATGAAGGCGGCATTCTGGAAACATTAGCTGGACTTTATAGCAATGGTCTAGCTAATGTCGATATTCTACTGAAAGGGATTGACGGCGGTGAAGTACGCATCAGGCGCAAAGATTCTAGCATTGCGCTTAATCCGTTTTTAACGGTAGTGCTGACTGTTCAGCCCAGCATCATCCAAAGCATGAGTGAAAAGCGCGCTTATTTCGGTAACGGGGTGCTGGAACGGTTTTTGTATGTGCTGCCCAAAAGCAAGCTGGGATACCGAACGCATGATAAACCACCTATCCCACCATCCATACAAAATGCATATCATGCCGAAGTGACTGGTTTGCTAAACAAATACGCCCTAGATGCTCAAAACAATTCCGTTGCTGCACTGACTTTATCTGATGCAGCCCTTCAATTATGGCGCGCGTTTCAATCCCACATTGAAATTCAACTAAGACCTGAAGGGAAACTGAGCAATTGCCAAGGCTGGGGAGGGAAAATTTGCGGTTATGCTTTACGCATTGCTGGCTTATTGAAGGTGGCACAACAGGAACGGGAGATCAACTGCATTTCAGAAAACATCATGAACAATGCGCTTGAAATTGCGGCTTTACTCACCGAGCACGCCGTTGCTGCATTCAGCCTGATGGGAGTAGATCAAGATATGGAAGATGCCAAAGCTATTTTTCATTGGTTGCGGGAGCGGACTAATCCTAATTTCACTCAGTCGGAGATTACTTTAGCCATGCGCGGTAGGAAGTTAGGCAAAGCCGAGCGGTTATTGAAGGGATTACGAGTATTGCAGCAGCGCAATATTATTAGTCAAGCGATTAAACTGCCAACGCGTAAACCAACTACTTTATACTATATCAATCCGCAATTATTTTCTTAACATTAAAAAATATTTTTAAAACTTCAGAGGTGCCTGAAAAAGTGAAAATTGTGAAAAAAGTGTTCTCAGCAATAACAATTTTCACATTTTTCACTTTTTCAGGGGGATTGCTTGTTAACGATTTTAAATCTTATCACTTCGCAGCTTTCGCATCAGTGAAAATAGTTTCATCTAATTCCAGTTTTTTTACCTCTAAAGCTCGCAAACACTGCAGAAAAAAAATCGTACTGAATGTGCCTCGGGAAAACTTATTTTTTATATTTGCTTCACTTTCCACCACCCCAATATTCGCAAGTTTTATTTTTAAATCACCATAGCTCATGCCCCGCTTGGCAAGTTCAACTCTAAGCAAGTTTGATGCCGCTTTAGCCCAGAACGTTTTCTTATTTGGCATAGTAACCCCTAATTACACTAATCCTTTTATGCAACTTAGCATAAAGTTTTGCAGGGTCAAAGATGATTGATTTTTGGTAACTTTTTAGATATTATAGTAACTAATATATTACTAAATGCGCGGCGCCCGTTTGCTCCAATCCTAATTCACTGGATCACTTAGGCATCTCGCATAACCATCATATCAATTTCAGGAGTCTAACAATGAGTAATGGCACTAACCATTCCATGATTTTACAAACCCAAATTCAAGAATCCCTGAACGAAAACATTCTTAAAGCTAAAACATTAATAGATTTAGTGATCGTGAAAGAGCTGCTGGATTGTCCTGCAACGCTAATGTATTACTATTTTGCAGCCATCAGCGATTTCCTTCTCGAAGCTTCTCTTTTGAGCGAATCTATTCTATCCAGCTTAATAAAAAGTAATATTCCTCATCTACAAGGAGAACCGCGATGAGCATAAGCAATCTACGGGAATGCGCTCAAGAAATGGCTAAACTTATTAGTGAAATTAATCAACTCACTGAATTAAGCTTTCGTGATTACAATTCTGGGCAACAACAACTTTCAACTCTGCGATCGAAATTATCCAGCTTAAAAATATACGCTAATGAAATTTTAGATGAACTGGAATTTTGGCATAAAATTACATCTCAATTTAAACATGATCTTTGTCTTTTCTTCCTAGCCGGTATGGGTGTATTTATAGGGATTTTTTTTAGCTTCCATTTTTTGCGACACTGAAAATTAAAGCACTCTCTGTTGAAGAGCGTTAGCTCTGTCAACAGAGAGTGCGATCACGCTACTGATAAGCTGTTGAAACAAAATTACTTTATTCTGATTTTCAACAGTGAATAGTACCCTGAATAAAAAGTTGAAAAAATCAAATCAGAATAACTCAGAACGTTTTGGTATTTGTTTGTCATTAAAATTCTGATAAATTAATCGGTATGCGTCGTATCTGCCCGACTCAAAATGGCAGTAAAAACCCAGCAAAACAACCGTGATGAATGCTGGTATCTTTTGTGAGAAAGATATTCATCACACTCCTCACGCAGTTGGTGAGAATTCTACTTTACAACTCAAATAGTGTTTTGTTTAGCACTATTTTCTACTTTATCCATGAGCGTAAATACCACAGATTATATTTTCTGTAATTTACGTATCATCTGCTGGCCTGGCGTTAGGTATTGATTTTAATATCTGCACCACAAAAGGTTCAGTGGTTCTACTATACTCAAGCCGATATAGCATGATTTTCGGCTCTTCTAAAATCATCTGCATGAATCAGGCATTGTTGCCTGCTGTTTTGCTGTGTGTTTACAACACTTGGCAGAACCGTAACCGCATGTGGTAGAAAGCTCCCTCGTTGGCAGCGGGTAAATCCCCTTTCTAATCTGAGCTCCCCTGCAGTCCTAAAGTGGGGTTGACTGATGCGCAATGCATCATCTGGTAACAGAACTGTAACTATGGCGGAAACGTTGTAGGGCAGTGTCGGTAAAACACTTACGTATTGCCAAATAAAATTGAATTAAGGAATTTAGCATGAGCTGGAAATCAACTTTACAAGCAGTGTTGAAGGCGAATAATAAAACCGCTGCTGTCGGTGGCAAAGCGGTAAGCTTTGCCACCCAGGATGCCCGCCAGGAAATTTTATGGCGCGGGTTTAAAGAGTTGCGCGAATTAGGTTATAAACTCGATGATGTTCGTGGTTTTAAAGAACGGCATATCATTGCTTTGGGTCATGCTTGGGAAGCCAAGAAACTATCCGCCTCGACCATTCAAAACCGCATTAGCACATTCCGAGTATTTGCAGAGTGGATAGGCAAGCCCGGGATGATCCGTAGTTCAGAAAATTATGTTAAACACCCTGAAAGCGTAACACGTCATTTGGCTGCTCAAATAGATAAAACCTGGAGCAGTCAGCAACAGGATTTAAAACATAAACTTGATATCATCCAAGCGCAGGATAAATTTATTGCCCTACAGCTAGAATTGCAACGTGCCTTTGGTTTACGCATGAAAGAAGCTGCTTTGCTAAAACCGCACGGAGCAGATAAAGTGAATTATCTTGCAGTCAATTGGGGCACTAAAGGCGGACGGGATCGTATTATCCCCATTACCACGGAATACCAACGCACCGTATTAGCGCAGGCAAAAGCTTTGATAGCTAATCCTGCCCATTCGATGGTTCCGACTCAATACAACTATAAACAATGGCGTAACCACTATTACTATATCTGCAGGCAGCATGGCATCAGTCGCAAAGACGGCATAACCAGCCACGGATTACGCCATGAAAGGCTAAATGAGCTTTATTTGGATATTACCGGCCAGGAAAGTCCAATAAAAAATAGTAGCAACCATGCAAACCCACAACTGGACCAGGTAGCGCGCCAAGAAATAGCTGAAGTTGCGGGCCATAGTAGACCAGCAATTGCCAGTGCCTATATTGGAGCACTCAATTAACGGGTGTGCAGGAGCCGGAGAAATGTCAAGGTTGCGCGCAGCGCACCCGCAGGGCTTGACCTTGACATTTTGGAGGCGACCCCACGCTATCACCAGGGTTGCAGAATCTTTTCTCTGCAACCCCTGCCCAGCGGCGAGCGTTAAAATTAAAAATTATTTTTCGTTCTAGAAACAGCACATCAAGATTACAACGGTTACAAACCTTCAAAGTATACATTTTTGTATGTTTTAACAGGTTTAAACCGTTATGAGCCTAACTACGCTATTAATGAATTGCTTACTCATGACCGATGGGATATTAATTGCACAGCCAGTACGGCCATTTCCAACCAATTTAGCAGACGCTTAGCGCATAATTGCTTTAAACATAAAGACCTGCTATCTTACCAGTAAGAATACTTACTAATAGTAAGTATTCTTACACCCACATACTTCCAAAGGGTCATAATCATGACATCAATTGCAACCACCCGCATGTCTTCAAAAGGCCAAGTTGTTATACCAGAAGAAATTAGAACGTCGATGAAGCTAAATCCAGGCGAGCAATTTGTAGTTTTAGGTGAAAAGGACGTTATCATCCTAAAAACTGTTACACCGCCCTCTTTAACTGAATTTGATGAGCTTATACAGACTGCCCGCAAGCAAGCGAAAAAAGCTGGCTTCAAGAAATCTGACGTTGCCAAAATCATTAAAAAAGCCCGCTCGAACACATGAAAATTGTACTAGACACCAATGTGTTAATTTCAGGTATTTTTTGGTCTGGTCCTCCTTATAAGATTCTCAAAGCTTGGCAGAACAAGAAAATTAAATTAGTTCTTTCCGAAGAAATTTTAAAAGAATATGACTTCGTTGCTAATGAGCTTGCAAAAAAATACCCTGCGATAGATTTAGCTCCCTTTATGGAGCTTTTGACAATACATGCTGAACTACATACCCCTGTTAAACTAAAAGAACAGATATCCAGAGATCCTGCAGATGACATGTTTATTGCATGCGCCTTAGCAGCAAAAGTTAAGATTATTGTCAGTGGCGATAAAGATTTACTAACTGTAACTGGCCTGAGGGAAATTGAGGTACTAAAGCCTTCTACATTTGTACAGAGATTTTTAGCTTCCGATTAAGATTGGGCCAATACTTGCGCTATATATTGTTTTCCGTTATTTTGTGCAAGTTTTGACACACATCTTATGGCTAAGTCTGTGTAATTCCTGTGTAATCGTGCAAAGAAAAATGGAGAATTCAGGGTATTTTTAGAGTATATTAAAGAACTTCAGCAAATACCAAACAGCAATAAAATCAATATATTAGAACAAAATGGGTAATTACAGAAAAATTTAAACAATTACTCATAATCCCTTGGTCCTAGGTTCGAGTCCTAGTGGGCCCACCATAGAATCAAAGAGTTAAAGTAAGCAGCTTAAAAAATATCAGAAACGTGTCGAATATGTGTCGAAGGTTTAAATAAAAAAACCAGCCAAATTATTAAAACAGTCAAGGAGGACTGAAATGCGTATATTCGCTTTAACTTTTTTCCTGTTAGTTAGCTTGTTACCGGCTAGCTATGCCTCACTCCCCCAAGACACTGCAAGTTTAACTTTATATACTACCGAACAAGCTGCCCAGAAACATTGTCCTGATGATGAAGTTGTTTGGCTTAACACCAATAGTGGAATTTGGCATAGTAGAAATGGACGATGGTACGGGAATACCAAGCATGGGTCTTATGCGTGCAAACAAGAAGCAGCCGCCGCAGGAAATAGAGCTAGTTTGAACGGTTAAAGGTTGGCCGGCTCAACCTAAAACTTCACGGTTTAATAAAATAGCATTAATAGCAATATCCTTTAACACCGTATTCTCAAACAGATCAGTTTCACCATAAATTAACAATCACGGATGGCAGCGATAGTATCCTGCGAAAATAATGCTGCCTCAGGAGCTAATTCATATTGGCTGATAAGAGCTAAACGGGTTATTTTAGATTTCATAAGGCTTACTCCAACTTGTTAATAACAAGCCAAAGCATGCCTTAAGATTTTTAAGAAATGTTGCAATTACAAAATTCCATTTGCAATTGCAAAAAGTGATGATAAAAAACTAAGCAGTGATTTCTTCTTCCAGCAATTCGAGAGCATCAGTAATTTTACGATCCAAACTTTTCATGCCCTCTATTTCTATACCCATGGCTTGCGCTTTTTCAAGAATGGATTGAGCTACTTGATAGGCATTTAGTTTATTGCCACGATTATAACGAGGTGAAGAATTCTGACCTTCTGCAAAATGCATTTGCACCAGAATGGCGATAGTTTTTAATAAATTACGACGCTCGCGGCTGGTTAGCGGAGATTCAGAAGTGGTTTTATTTTTTTGTATTTCTTTGTAAGGATAAATTGGTTCTCTGAGTACAGACTCTAACTCTTTTGAAGTTGCTGGCTGTTCTTTCCGTTCAGCTTCTTCACGTTTAAAACGCTCATTTACCATCTTCAATAAAAGTTTAGGCACACGTATTTCCTTTCGCATTGCCTCGCGAATCATAACAATAGGATGCAAACCTTCACTATAAGAATAAAATTCTGGATACCGCTCTCGCCAAGGAACAGAGCGCATTAATAAATAAGTTTTCTGCACTTCTTCAAATTCTGGAGGTACCTCACGATCATAAGGCCGCAATGATCGATGCTTTAGCGGATCAAGTCCATGCAGCAATAATACCCCTTCTTTCAACGACCAAGTTTCTTTTTTTGCCCACAATTTATAGTCAGGCTTATCCTTATTTTTCATTGCCCGCTCCTTCCAGCGTGTGCCTTCAAAAAAGATTGCCAGCACCAGCCAGGTGAAGGTGCCCAGTTTTCCCGCCGTCGCAGTAGGGCTGGCAAAGAGAAATTAATTTATTTATATCATGTTTTACTACATTTATCACACACTACCCGGTTATTCACGTGCATCGCCGAAAATTTATCATTATTGATTGCAATTCATTTTCTCACTACAAGTTAATCAAACTATACCAATCCAAGCGTAAAGACACCAAAATAAATACAATGAAATATGATGAGAACAAAGTTGTAAAATAGTGCAAAAAGTGTAGTTTTTTCAGAATTAATGGATGAACTTCCGGATTTTACTGTAAGCCCCTAATAATTCCATCCCATATTTGAATTTTTCTAGCGAATGTTTTCTTTATATAAATAAGGACTTATTGATAAACTGCGGCAGGAGAGAGGTGGGTTCTACTTCTTTGCGTCTGATTTTGTGAGCTTGATTGA